>JAPZUA010000002.1:605411-908117 GCA_027532905.1 Magnetospirillum sp. | reverse complement strand
TCGATAAGCGTGTGCGCGATCGCGCCGGCCCGCATCGCAGCCAGATCTTCGGGCTCGATTTGCAGCGGCAGCGCCGCAGTTTCGGCGGCCGGTATTTTGACTTCGGCGATCAAAACACAAACCCCGGTTCGCGGGCCATGCCCGGCAACAGCGGCGTTGCAGCATCGAACAAGCTTCGTGCCGTCAAGCTGCCCGCGAATTTCTGCCACAGCGTGGCCTTGCCTTGGTGCTCGGGCGGAGCAAGCACGGCGAGCAGGCGCCCGCCCTCCCCAACTTGGGCCGCGAATGCCGGCGGCAAATCGCCGATCCCGCCTTCGAACAGAACCACATCGTAAGGTGCAGCCGCAGGCCATCCGGATTCCAACGGTCCTTGGACCGTTGCAACGGCACCCGCTCCGTTGACGGCACAGGCTGTACGAGCTGCGGCGGCGAGATTTGCATCGCACTCGAGCGCCGTCACGTTCAAGCCCATATGCGCCAAAACAGCCGCGCCGTAGCCGCAGCCGCAGCCAACGAGTAGAACGCGTGCACCTTGCGCCAGTTGGGCGCTCTGCACGAGCCGCGCGAAAACCATCGGTTCCATCAGATAACGACCGCCGCCGAGCGCAATATCTTCATCGACATAGGCGATCGCGCGCAAATGCGACGGCAGGAACGCCTCGCGCGGCACAGCGGCCATCGCTTCAACCAGCCGCGTATCGATCACGCGGTTGGTGCGCAGCTGGCTTTCGACCATGTTCAGGCGGGCGGCAGCGAAATCCATGCTTTTGGGCACCTGCAAAAACGAGCGCACCTGTCGGCGAATCCGACAGAACGATTCGCAAGACTATATCTTATAAGTCCTTAACGACGACGTGACAATTGCACCGACCCGCAAGGGGGGCGACCGATTGCGGGCGCTGTTGCGCTGCGGCAACGCCCGCCTGTTGACCCTTGCGGCGGTCCTGACTATACGTCCTGTCCGCAACCCGGGGCCGGGTAGCAAAGTGGTAATGCAGGGGACTGCAAATCCCCTATACGGCGGTTCGATTCCGCCCCCGGCCTCCATTTGGGCGGCGCTGCGTGCGGCGGGTGCGCGTCTGCCTTTGCGATTTTTGCTGTGGCGCTGGCCGGGCATTTTGTTATATGCAGGCGTCATCCGTTCCCTGGTAGCTCAGCGGTAGAGCAGCCGACTGTTAATCGGCTGGTCGTTAGTTCGAATCTAACCCAGGGAGCCATTTCTTTCGCAAAAGGGCGGCGCTGGTTCCAGCGCCGCCCTTTCTGCTTTGGGGCCGCATCCGCTACGCTAGCAGCGCGAATCGCAGCTCTTCATCGCGCATCCTGGGAAAGCCCCAATGTCGTCCAGCGAACCGGCTTCGGCCAAGATTGCCGCCCAGTACAAAAACTGGGTCTATCCGCAGCCGGTCGAAGATCTCGAGCAGTTCGTGGCGGCCGGTGCGCGCATCCGCGGCGAACCGTCGGGGCTATGGCCGAAATACTGGCCGCATCGGCGCAAGCGCCAGCCGCTCGACATTCTGATCGCCGGCTGCGGCACCGTGCAGGCGGCTTATTTCGCCTACCACAATCGCGACTGCCGCTTCGTCGGTATCGATCTTTCGGCCGAGAGCCTGGAGCGGCAGGCGTTTCTTGTGCGCAAGCACGGCCTCGACAATCTCGTGCTGCTCGAGAAGAACATTCTCGACGTGGCCGAACTCGGCCGCGATTTCGATCTCATCGTTTCGACCGGCGTTTTGCACCATATGGGCGACCCCGATGCAGGCTTGCGCGCGCTTGCCGGCTGCCTGCGCCCCGAAGGCGTGCTCGATCTGATGGTCTACGGCAAGGGCTTGCGTGTGGGCGTATACATGCTGCAGGAAGCCTTTCGCCTGCTCGGGCTCGACCAGTCGCAGCAGTCGGTCGAAATGGTCAAGGCCGTGATCGGCGCCCTGCCCGCCCACCACACCGCCAACACCTACATCAACTCGACCAAGGATATGAAATTCGACGCCGGTATCGTCGACAGTTTTCTCAATCCCGTGGACCGCGCCTACAGCGTGCCCGAAATCTACGCGTTCTGCGAAAACAATGGGCTAGCATTCATGTCGTGGCAGGAGGGCTTCCGCTACAGCCTCGCCGCCCGCTTCGCCGCCGACCATCCGATCCAGCGCCTGGCGCCGACGCTCGATGCGCGTACCGAGGCGCATGTATGCGACCTGCTCACGCAAAGCCAAGGCACCCACAGTTTCGTGGCGGCCCGCCCCGACTATGTGGCGCGGACACGCTTTGACATCGACACGGCCGACTGGACCAAAGCGATCCCCGTGCGCCATCCGAGCCTTGTCGGCCCGACCGCTGAGGGCAACGCGTTGGCTTACGCGCGCGAAGGCCATCGGTTTTTTACGCCCAACGAAATCGGCCGCATTTTGGCGCTGGTCGACGGGCAGAACACGCTTGCCGACATCGAAAAGCGTGCCGTCGCCGACGGCATCGTCGGGGCGGACGGCGCGCGCAAAATCGTGCAGGCGGCGATCGCCCCCATGCTCGCCTACGGCCACGTTTTCGCGCTGTTCTAGAACTTGACCGAAAAGGAAACCGCACCGAAGCGGTCTGCATTGCGCTGCGTCTCGAATTCGCGCGTGCGCACCACGTAGGTGAATGTCGCGCGCACCGGCGCCACGATCGCCGCAAAGCCGAACTGCACGTCGCCGACAAGCGGCCGACGATCGACCGAATGGCTGCGCGCGAAGCTGTTGCCGTCGAGCGTGATGTCGCGCGCGACCGCCCGCCCTTCGATGCCGACGAAGCCGTAGAATGCGTAGGGCCGCTCGCGCGGCGTGTCGAAATGCATCGAGCCCGCTAGGCCCGGGCGAATGCGCGGTGCCCCGTAGTCGGTCGAAAGATTGTTGCCGATGCGCAGCGTCAGGCCCGTGCCCGCATAGGTGAACACGTTGCCGAGCGAAGCGCCGACATGCGGCGAGAAGTCGCCTTCGATGCCGGGCAGCAGATCCGAGCGCCCGATATTGCGCCATTTGCGCTCGTAGAACAGCACGGCGCCGGGCTCGTTGCGCAGCTGTTTTTTCCAGCCCTGCGGCACCTGGGCGCCGATCAGGCGATGGTATTCGCGCTGCGTTTCGCCCGCATAGCTCTGCGGGCCGACGATGCCGACATTGAGCTCGAGCGTGTCGAGCCGGCCTTGGCCGCCGTCGTCGCGGTCGCTGGTGATGGCGGCCCCGAGATAGGTCCAGCCCGAATAGGGCCGGTCGCGCAGCTGCACCTCGCGCACGACGATGTCTTCGGGCGTGTACATGTTCTGCCCGAACGCGTAGCCGACGCGCGTCGTGCCGCCGTCCGGGAACATTGGGACCCAGGCGGCGAGTTCCCGGCCCCAACGCGGGGTCGCGCGCGGTTCGGATATCCAGTTGAGACGGATGCCGTTGGTGAAATTGCGGTCGGTCTGTTTGCTTTGGTCGAACGAACCGAATTTGTCGTTCTCGACGACAACCGACAGCGTGCCGACTTGGGCCTCTGGCGCATCTTGGGCGGCCGCAAGCGCCGGGATCGCCAGGAAAAACGCCGCTGTCGGCAAAAGACGGAAAAACACGCGCATATCGACCTTGTCGAGCGAACGCGCGAGGCGCGGGGTTTGTTCCAGCATTAGGCTTGTGCCGCGTTCTGGAGGGTTGTGAAGGCCGAGATCAGTACGGCCTTGCGGTCGAGATTGAGCCCCTCGCCCGCACTGCCGAGCCGCCCAAGCCGATCCCACGCCTCGACCCACGGCAGCGGGCCGCGTCTTGCACAGCGTGCGGCAAGCTGCGCTTCGGCCGCAAGGCTGCGCCCGTCGCCAGCGGCGATGCGCGCCAGCCGATGAACGATGCCGCCCATAAGGTCGAGCGCGGTGCGCAAACCCGTCTGGGCCTCCTCGCCCTTGCGGCCGAACCCGTCGGCGAAACTTTGCACGGCGCCGTAATCAAGCTGTGGCAACCCGGCAAGAAGATCGAGAAGTTTTTGGTAAAGGGCGGCCCCGCCGCGATCGGCAAGCTCGATCGCACGCCCGATCGAACCTTCGCACAAACCCATCAGCAAGGCGCGTTCGTCGGCCGCCAAATCGGGACGATAGAGCTGCAGCAGCCGGTCGACCTCGTCGGTCGGCAAGGGCTGCAGAAACAGCGCTCGGCAGCGCGAGCGAATCGTCGGCAAAAGCCGCCCCGGTGCGTTCGACACCAGGATCAGCAGACAGTTGGGCGACGGTTCTTCGAGCGCTTTGAGGAGTGCGTTGGCGGCTGCCGGATTCATGTCTTCGGCCGTATCGACGACGACGACGCGCCAGCCGCCTTCGGCGGCCGTGCGATGCAGGAGATCGACCGCCCGTCGCACCCAATAGACCGTAATGTCTTCGGACGGCTTGTTCTGGCGCTCGGGCTGCGCCATGCCCGAGGTCAGCGTCAGCATGTCGGCATGGCCCTCGGCGGCCACGCGACGAAAGACCGGATGGTCGGGCGCAAGCGCGAGCGTCGTCGGTTTCGCAGGCGGACCGCCGAACAGGCCGCCGCCATCCGGAACCCCTTGGGCCAGCGCGAAGCGCGCAAACCGGAAGGCAAGCGTTGCCTTGCCCACACCGCGCGGGCCCGCGATTAGCCAGGCATGCGGCAGACGACCGGAATTCCATGCCGAGAGCAGCGTCGCTTCGGCCGCCGCATGGCCGCGCAAATCGGGATTGGCCCGGGGATCGGGCGAAAGAGTTTGGTTTTCGGGATTCACGGGGCGAGCTTAACCCCAAAACGCGCCGTGACCAGCATGGCAATGCGGGCCGCCACTTGGTCTTCGCTGCCGTCGGCTTTGACGATCTTGCAGCGCTTGGGTGCGGCCTTTGCGATCGCCCGAAATCCTTGGCGCAGGCGTTTGTGGAACGCGATGTCCATGCGCTCGTAGCGCGTCTCCGCTCCGGCGCGCGCAAGGGCCCGTTTGAGGCCGATTTCGACCGGCAGATCGAACATCAAGGTGAGATCGGGTTGCTGCCTTCCGAGCACGAGACGATGCAGTTTCCGGACAAATTCCGGCCCCAACCGATGCCCGTAACCCTGATACGCCATCGTGGAATCGGCGAAGCGGTCGCACAAGACCCAGCGCCCGGCTTCGATGGCCGGGGCGATCACGCGGCGCACATGTTCGAGGCGCTGCGCATAGTTGAGCAGTGCTTCGCTCTCGGGCTGCCAGGTGCCGGGCTCGCCCTCGACCAGCAATTGCCGGATCGCGTTTGCTTGTACGAGCAGCCCCGGGGCAGCGCCCGGCTCGCGCGTGACCAAAACATCGATCCCGGCCGCGACGAGGGACGCGGCAAGGCGGCGAATCTGCGTCGACTTGCCGACCCCTTCCCCGCCCTCAAATGTAACAAACCTTCCTTTATTGGAAGGCCTTACGGTCATTTCTTCGCACCGAATATGAGGTAATTGACCGCGGCACCCAAGCGCCCCGAATAGCCCAGCCGATCTACACCCTCTTGGGCCACCAATGGCACTTCAACCGTCGGAACACCGGGTGCCGTCAACGTGATGCGGCCAAGCTGCTGGCCTGGCAGGATCGGTGCAGGCACGGGGGAATCGTAGCTGATCTTGGCCTGCAGCTGGTTGCGCAAGCGTCGCGGCATGGTGATTGCGACGTCTTGGCCTGCAAGCAGCGGCACGCTCGATTTGAGACCGAGCCAGATGTCGGCCCGGTCGATTTCCTGACCGGCCGTAAAGACGCGGTAGGTCTGGAACTCGCGGAAGGCCCAATCGATCATGCGCTCGGACTCTTCGGCACGCAGCCGCATCGACGCCCAGCCGTTGAACACCGCAATCACGCGCCGCCCGTCGCGCGTGGCCGAAGCGGTGAGCCCGTAGCCGGCCGCTTCCGTATGGCCGGTCTTGATGCCGTCCGCCCCCATATTGCGGTAGAGCAGCGGGTTGCGGTTGCCTTGCGTGATCTCGCGTCCCGTGCGCTCGTCGCGGCCGAACGTGAAATTGAGCTGCTTGTAGTAGCCGTAGTACTCGGGATGGTCGTCGATCACGCGGTGCGCCAGCGTGGCGAGGTCGCGTGCGGTTGTGTAGTGGTCGGGGTCGGGCCAGCCGGTGGCGTTACGGAAATTCGTGTTGGCGAGGCCGAGCTTTTTGCCGACCACATTCATGCGTTCGGCAAACGCCTCTTCGCTGCCCGCCAGCGCCTCGGCCAGCACGATGCACGCATCGTTGCCAGACTGGATGATCATGCCCTTGATCAGATCCTCGACCTTGACGCGTCCGTTGAGCGGCACGAACATTTTCGAGCCTTGCATGCGCCAGGCGCGCTCGGACACGGGCAGCATGTCGTCGAGCGCGATCTGCTTATTCTTGATTGCTTCGAAGACCATGTAGGCCGTCATGATCTTGCTCATCGACGACGGCGGCATACGCTCGTCGGCATTGCGCTCGAACATCACGAAGCCGGTCTGGTAGTCGATCGCGATCGCCTGTTTGGCTGTGATTTCGGGCATCGCGTCGGGATTGACCGGCGCGCGCGGCTGGGCCGCCGGTGCCGCCGGGCGGGCATTCTGGCGCTGCTGTGCTGGATTCTGCGCGAGTGCGACGCTCGATACAAAAACAAGGCTTACCGCAACAACGAGGTGCCGGATCATTTTTCGCTCCGTCATTCGACCACGATGCGCGCTTCGGGCACATCGGCGGCCATCTGATCGAGGACCTTATCCGCTTCGCCGACATCGGCAAGCGGCCCCACGCGTACGCGAAACACTTGCGCACCGTTGACTGTTGCGGGCAGCACCCGTGCCGAGCCGTAGCGCGACAAACGCACCGACAGGCGATAGGCGTTTTCGTAGTTTCCAAACGCCCCGGCTTGCACCCATAGATTTGTGCGCAGCGCCTGGCCTTGTGTCAGCGTCGGGCGCGCCGTCGCCTGCTGCTCGACCGGCAGGGCGGCAACTTCGACCGCACCGGCTGCGTTGCGCGGGGCCGCCGGTACGGGCGGGCCGGCGACAGCCTGGTTGTTGCGTCCTGTGGCCGGTTGGGCCGGGCGGGCTACTGGGGTAGCATTCGGTGCCGGCGTTGGCGCCGGAATGGGGTCGTTCGCCGCTTGGGTTTGGATCGGCGCAGCTTGGCGCGCCAAGGGCGCTTGGGTTTCGCGCGGGCGGCCCTGGCGTGTGGTTGGCTGGGCGGCCCGCGCAGGATCCGTGCGTGCGGTTGGCAAAGTCGCCGAGGGCGGCGGCAGGGCGGTCGCTTGCGTGCGCGTCTCGCGCGCGCCGGGCGGTGGGGGCAGCGCATCGGACGCCACGGCCGTGCGCGGGACCGCTGCGACCGTCTGGTTTTCGTCGCGGCCCGTGAGGGCGGCTTTGAGGCGCCGGCTTTCCTCGGCCTGGATCTCGACACGCACGCGCGCCGTCCCCTGCCCTTCGAAGCCCAGCAGCTGGGCGGCGCGGCGTGACACGTCGATGATGCGGCCGCGCGCAAAAGGCCCGCGGTCGTTGACGCGCAGCACGATTGAGCGGCCATTTTCGAGATTGGTCACGCGCACGAGGCTTGGCATCGGCAGCGTGGTGTGTGCGGCCGTCAGCGCGTTCATGTCGTAGAGCTCGCCGTTGGCGGTGAGCCTGCCGTGGAAGTCCGTGCCGCTGCGCTCACCGCCGTAGAACGAGGCGATGCCGCTTTCGGCGTAGGACCAGTCTTCGGCCGGGTAGTACCAAGCCCCGGCGATCTGATAGGGCTCGCCGACCTTGTAGATGCCTTGCGGGCGGACGGGCGGTGCCGCAGCCTGCTCGGTGGACGGGCCCTGAATCTTTTTGACGGCGTTCACGCCGAATTTGAGTTCGGCACACGCCCCCAGCACCAGCGTTGCCGCTGATACGACGAAAATCGCCCGGAGACGCTTGGTGGAGGCAGTCACGATGCCGAAAACCCCTGAATTTGCGCCCGAATCGAAGCGGCGCAAGCGACTATCTTGAAAAAGTTAAACCTCGCCAATCGCGTCGGCAAGCAGTCCGACGGAGGCGGCGAAATTGACCGAGCGGTTCCAGCGCATAATCACGCGGAAGTTCGGATAGACGAGAAAGGCGCGCGTACCGGCACCGTCCGGCTGGGCGATCGCCGCGCGCAGATCGCGCGTTGGCAGATCGCGCCCGTCGGGCAGGCGCACGCCGAGCTCCTGCCATTCAGAAAGCGGCTTCCAGACATTGTTGTGGTCGACGAGGGAGCGCTCGAAACCGGCGGGAAGCTGCGCCTGGCGGCCCCAGGTCTCGTCCGACTTCCAGCCGACCTTGACGAGATAGTTGGCGATCGAGGCGAATACGTCGGCACGCGTGTTCCAGATGTCGGCCTTGCCGTCGCCGTCGAAATCGACTGCATAGGCGAGATACGAGGACGGCATGAACTGGCTCTGCCCCATCGCCCCCGCCCACGAGCCGCGCATCTCCGACGGGCTCATCACGCCCTTGTCGGCAATGCGCAGGGCGTTGAGCAGCTCTTCGCGGAAGAAGGCCGAGCGGCGGCCGTCATAGGCAAGCGTTGCAAGGGCCGCGAAAACATTGTGCCCGCCCGTGAGGCGCCCGAAATCGGTTTCGACCGCCCACAGCGCCACGATGAAGCGCGGCTGCACGGGATAGCGCTGCATGACCTGTCCCAAAAGCGCGCTGTTCTCGGCCAGGCGGTTGCGCCCGGTATCGATGCGCACGCGATTGACCACGCGCGCGAAATACTGCTCAAACGTAAGGCGCACCTCGGGCTGGGAGCGGTCGAGTTCGAGGATGCGCGGCAGCGGTGCGACCCCGGCAAAGGCCTGGTCGAGCGTCGTGCGTTTGAGGCCCTTCTGCAGCGCTTCCTCGCGAAAGCCGCGCAGCCACGCATCGAAGGGCATATCGTTGGCAAAGGCGAGTGTCGGCAGGGCGGCTGCAGCCGCAATCCCCGCCAGCACAGCGCGCCGACTCGTTGCGTATTCCATGGCTATCAAGTGCCATGCGGCGGCCACGCCATGCAATCGACGAATTGTTGCTGTTTGCGACGGCTCTGCATGTTGCACAAGCCCTGGAAAAGAGGCACTTTCCGGGCGGTTCGCGAAATTCGACAAGGTTGGTTCCTATGGGTGTTGCCGTTGTTATTCCGGCCCGATTTGCATCGACGCGCTTTCCAGGCAAGCCGTTGGCCCTGGTCGCGGGTGTGCCGATGCTGGCGCGCGTCTGGGCGATCGCCAAGGCGGCTGCAGGTGTGGATCGTGTCGTCGTCGCGACCGACGATGCGCGCATCGCGCATGCGGTAGCCGCTTTCGGCGGCGAAGCGGTGATGACGCCGGAATCCTGCCGCAACGGCACCGAGCGCACGAAGGCGGCCGTCGATGCGCTCAATCTGCGCGAAGACGCGATCGTCAATCTGCAGGGCGATGCCGTGCTTACCCCGCCTTGGGCGATCGGCGCTTTGGCCGAGGCGATGCTCAAGAACCCGCAAATCCGCATCGCTACGTTGGCCACAAAAATGTCGGCCGATGCCTATGCCGCCCTCAAGCGCCAGAAGGCCGACGGCCAAGCCGGCGGTACAACCGTGACCTTCGATCGCTTCGGCGACGCGCTGTATTTTTCGAAGAGCCTGATCCCCTTCGTCAAGAAGCCCGACGGCAATCCGCCGCTCTATCGCCATATCGGCATCTACGCCTACCGGCGCGACGCCCTTGCCGATTATGTCGGCTTTCCGATGGGTCCGTTCGAGCGCGCCGAAGAACTCGAGCAGCTGCGTGCCCTCGAGAACGGCATGCGCATGCGCGTGGTGCAGTGCGACTATCGCGGCCGCACGCATTGGTCGATCGACAGTCCGAGCGATCTTGTCGAGGCCGAGGCGATCATCGCGCGCGAGGGCGAGTTGCTCGCCCGCTACGACGGTTCGCAGAGGGGCGTCTGATGCGCCGAGTTCTGCTTGTGCGCCACGGCAACACGTTCGAAGACGGCACAGTACCCACACGGGTCGGCGCGCGCTCCGATCTCGCGCTCACGCAAAAGGGTTTGGCGCAAGCGCTGACATTCGCATCCGCCGCCCGCACGGCCGGGCTTTGCCTGGGGCCGTTTCTAGCGGGGCCGCTCCAGCGCACGCGCGATTTTGTCGCGCACGGGTTCGACGTGGTGCCCACACTTGATACGCGTCTGCGCGAAATCGACTACGGCGATTGGGAAGGCTTGACCGACGCCGAGATCGCAGCCCGCGTCGGGGCGGCCATGCTCGAGGATTGGAACCGGCGTTGCGTTTGGCCGCACGGGCAGAATTGGGCGCCCGACGAAGGCGCACTTGCCGCTGGTGCCGCGTCGCTGGTCCAGGAACTCGCGAACGGTTCGACGCGTTTTGTGCCGGTTCTGGTGAGCTCGCAAGGCGTGCTGCGTTATTTCGCCAAGCTCGACTCTGCGTTCTTTGCGCAAGCTCAGCGCGACGGCAAACTCGGCGTTGCGACCGGCTCCTGCTGCGGCGTGCGCGTGGCGCCAACGGGTGCCCTCGCCGTCGATTTCTGGAACGACAAGCCCGATGCCGCACGGCTTGCGGTCTGGGCGTGCGCCTAGGAGCGATCCCGCGCGCCCTACTTCGCCAGTTGGAGCTTGAGGATCAGGGCCGCACCTTTGCGCGTGTCGCCGAGCGACAGGCTGCCGCCCATGCTTGCAGCAAGGCGCTTGGAGATCGCAAGGCCGAGGCCCGTACCCTTGTGCGCCACGGTCTGTTCGGGATCCTGCGCATAGTCCTCGCCGAAATTCGCGCGCATGAAGTCCGAAAAGCCGGGGCCTTGGTCGCGAACGGTGATGCAGGCATGGTGCGCCGTGCGCACGGTGTCGAGCTGCACGGGCGTGCCGCTCGGGCTCATCTTGATCGCGTTGGACAGCAGATTGAGCACGATTTGCAGCAGGCTGCGGCGTTCGCCGACGGCGCGCAGATGCTGGTGCGCCGAATGGCGGACGATCTCGACGCCTGCGGCCACGGCGATCGGATGCACGGTGCGCGTCGCTTCGTCGAGCACCTCGTCGATCTCGACGATCTTGTCGCCGGCCGGATCGGCGCCGCTTTCGGCCCCGCTTTCGGCACGGCTCAAATCGAGCAGATCGTCGATCAGGCTCAAGAGATGGTGGGCCGACTTGCCGATGTCGCCCGCATAGCCCTTGTAGCGCGCATTGCCGACGGGCCCGAACAGCTCCATCGCCATGATGTCGGAAAAGCCGATGATGGCGTTGAGCGGCGTGCGCATCTCGTGGCTCATCGACGCGAAAAACAGCGCCTTGGCGCGCTGCGCGTCTTCGGCGCGCTCGAGCGCGTTTTGCGTGGCGCGCCGCGCGGTCTGAATCTCGCGCTCGAAGCGGCGCCGTTCGCGGATCGCAAAGAACGAAAACACGAACTCGTCGGACGGCGTCCGTTTGCCGTGCATCAGGCACGGAATGCCGACGCCCGCTTTGCCGACGAGATTGCATGCGATCTCCTCGATCTTGCCGGCGGTCAGCAGCACCGGCAGAATCCGGCTTTCGAGGAAGATCTTGCCGCCGACGTCGAAGAGATCGCCGATCGACATCTTCCCCACGATATCCGTCTCGCCGAGTTCGACGAGATCGAGAAGCGTGCGGTTCACGCGCCGGACGGTGCGGTCGAAATTGCACACCACGTAGCCGCAGGGCGCTTCGTTGAAATAGTCGAAGAGCGCGCTCATCGTTTTGCGTCCTTCAGCTTCGCGCCAGAAACGCGCGGATGTGCGCTGCGACTTCGTCGGGTGCGGACTGGTGCGGGCAATGGCCGGTCGCACGCAAGATCGCCAACCGGCAGTCCGGCATCGTGCGCGCGACATAGTCGCCGACGAAGGCGGGCGCAATCGCGTCGTTGCTGCATTGGAGGGCGAGGCTGCGCACGCGCACGTTCGGCAGCACGTCGCGGCAATCGGAGAGAAACGTCGCGCGGGCGAAGTCTTTGGCGATCTCGGGGTCCATGCGGCAGAAGCTTTGCCCGAGTTCCGCGGCAAGCTCGGGGCGCTCGGGGTTGCCCATGATGACCGGCGCGTAGGCCGCGCTCCAGCCGATATAGTTGCTCTCGAGATAGTCGAGCAGCTGGTCGATGTCGTTGCGCGAGAAGCCGCCGCGATACGCCCCGTCGTTGAGGTAGCACGGCGACGGCGCGATCATGACGAGATTGGCGATGTGCTTCGGCGCTTTGGCCGCCGCCAGCATCGCGATGGTGGCGCCCACCGAGTGGCCCACGAGCGTCACCGCACCCGCACCGTAGGCCTCGGCGATTTCGAGCGCGTCGTTCGCGTAGCTGTCGAGCTTCGCGTAGCGCTCTTTGGTGTAGGCGGACACGTCGGACATGCCCGATCCGACATGGTCGAAACAGACGATCTTGTGGCTCGCCTCGAAATAAGGGACGAGCTGGCGCCAGACCGATTGGTCGCAGCCGAAGCCGTGGGCGAATACGATCGTATTCTCGCCGCCGCCGGTGACGGCGACGGCATTGCGCGTGGCCAGAGAGGCCATGGTGTCCCCCAAAGATTCGTCGTTCGTTGTGCGGACAGAATGGCGCCCGGACGATTAACGCCGGGTTAACCGGGTGTTTCGGCCCTAGCCTTCGTCGGCGGGCGGCGGCGGCGGTGCGGCCTCGCCTTCGAGCACTTCCGGATCCGGGCTCGGGAACAGCGCGTCCGTGCGCCCGAGTTTGTAGTAATAGGCAAGGCCGATATATTCGCGGATCGCCTCGGACAGGAAATTGAGATTGTGCCCGAGACGGAAGGCGCTTTCGAAAGGCTGGTTGGGGTCGGTCGCAAAATCGATCGGATAGGCCAGGAGATGCGGCCAGCCTGCCTTGCGGAAGGTGCCGATCGCGCGCGGCATATGGCGCGCCGAGGTGATCAGCAGCCACGTCTCTTCCGGCTCCGGCTTGATGAGGGCGAGGCTCAGCATCGCGTTTTCGAACGTGTTGCGCGACTGGTTCTCGAAAATGATGCGCGTGGTGTCGAGGCCGATGCGCGCGAAAATGCGGCGCACGACGTCGGCCTCGGTATCCTTGCCGTCGATGAGTTCGATCGAACCGCCCGTGAAAACGTGCCGGGCGGCCGGATAGCGGCGGGCAAGTTCGATGAAGGCGTCGAGCCGCGGGCTGCCGGCGGCAAGCTGCGAGGACGGCACGCCGCGTTTGCCGATCACGTAATAGTCGATGACGCCGCCGAGCACGAGAATGCCGTCGATGCGCGGCGGCAGCGTGGCGCGCGGCGGAAAACGGTCTTCGATCGGGCGCAGCGCCATTTGCCCGAGCGGGAACATCGCGACAGCCAGCGACAGCAGAGCGGCCAAGCACACCAGGAAGCGTCCGAGCCGCCACCACGGGGTCCATAAAACCAGGCAACCCGTAACCCAGATCGACAGCAGAAGGCTCGCCGGCTCGGCCACGAGCCAGAAGAGTTTGGACAGGTAGAGTTGGAAGTCGCCGCCGCTCATTTTTTACGGCGTGCACTCTAGGCCGCCGCACGCACGCAGCGCAACCGCGCCGACGCGAAATCGGCGGGATTATCAACGCGATCATCGAACTCAAAGGCCGCTTTCTCGTGCCCCCCCTAGCCCGCGCTTGCGGCGGCGGCTATAAAGCAGGGCGCCGCGTTCGAGCGTCGGCACTGCGGTGCGGATGGGTGGCCGAGCGGTTTAAGGCAGCGGTCTTGAAAACCGCCGTCGGTGCAAGCCGACCGTGAGTTCGAATCTCACCCCATCCGCCAGCCGCGCGCCTTTGCGGCGAATAGCCTTCGCTTCGACCGGGTTTCGTGACACGATAATTGTTGCGGTGCGATCCACAATTTCTGCAGCAGAAATCGGACGAATATGCGGTTGGTTTTGGCAAGTCGGCGCAACGCCACGCTCTACGCCCATTGGGTGACGGCGAGCTTGCGCAAAGCCATGCCGACCAGCAAAGACATCGGCCCCGCGACCCTGTCGCCGGAACTCGTGCCCGACCTGCCCTATCTCTACGTCGCGCGCGTGATGCGCGACGAACTCGGCACTTGGTTCAAATTCCGCCTCATGGGCTCGGACCTCGGCGACCGGCTGCAGCAGGACGGTACGGGCCGCATGCTGCTCGATCTGCAGATCGGCGGCTGGGAAGAAGAATGGCGCCGCAACCTCGTCCAGACGGTGCAGATGAAATTGCCGGTCGTCGACGAGAGCATCATCAAGACCGAGGCCGGCTACGATCTCGACATCGAGCATCTGGCCCTGCCGATCTCCGAGGACGGCACGACCGTCGACCAGATTTTCGGCTCGATCGATTTCATCGGCCAGACCGAGGCCGATCTGCAGAAAATGATCCCGCAGCTCGACTGGAAGAAAATCACTTCGGTCGAACTCGCCAAGCGCATCATTATTTCGAACCTGCGTCTGCAGGTTTGAGTCTGCGAGCCTGAGCTTGCAATTTCGGGCTCAACGCGTCCGCGCCGAAACTGCGCGGTGGTGAAATCTTTCGCATTTTGCTACTGTTTGGCCGCGACAATATCGCGAACGACGAATTCGTCGGCCTCAAACACAGGGTGATGCGCTTGCGACCCGTGCTGACGAGCTCCTGCAACGCGCATATCTACGCCCACTGGGTGGTCGCGCGCGGCAGCAAAAAAATGCCCACTCGGCGCGAGTTCCAGCCCGACGTGATCCCGTTCGATCTCAGCCGCGAACTGCCGCAGATCTATATTGCCGAGATCCACGGCAGCGGCCCGGACGCCGAGTTCAAATTCAGCCTGATGGGAACGCTGCTGGCCGACCGCCTCAAGCAGGACGCGACCGGCAAATATCTGTCGCAGATGAAGCTTGGCGGTTTCGAAGACGAATGGCGGCGCAGTCTCGCCTTCGCGCTCGAAACCAAAATGCCGGTCGTCTCCGAGAGTCAGATCGTCGCGGCGTCCGGCATGCGGGTCGATCTCGAACATCTGGCCGTGCCGCTGTCCGAAGACGGCGAGCATGTCGATCGCATCTTGGGCTCGATCGATTTCCTCAAAGCCGTCGACGTCGAAGCGCTGCGGCGCGTCCGCGAAATCGACTGGAGCACCATCGCCTCGCACGAACTGGCCAAGCGCATCGTCGTAGCCAATTTGCGTGTCGACGACGCGTAAACGCCGACGATTTTACGGCGACGTCGGCCCCGTGCCTTTCAGGCTTTTGTGTCGCCGCTCTGCGCCTGCAGCTTCGCCAGGATCTTGCGCTGGTTGTCGAGCGTTTGGTTGATCTTGAAATACCAGCAGAACGGCTCGCGGAGAACGAGCACGGCAACGCCGAACATTGCGACGAGCAGAGTGATGGTTACCGTGTCCACGTGGCTCTCCCTTGGATGACCTGTGCGCTTGAATCCGCAGCGCCGATTATATCCCAGTCTCAAGGCACGGAAAAAGAGTCTGTTGAAAATGCGCTGCTAAAACCGCGCATTCGCGCAACTTTCGCCTTCGAATACCGCGCATCTGTCAGCGCTCTCGCGGCCCGCCGACCTTGTAAACCAAAATTTAAGTTCCGCACGGCAATAGTCGCGCCCGAAAGGACGCCAATCGATGACGGATGCGGCAATTTCCGCAGAATATTTTCGCGGTCGGGGTGCAGTTCCAAGCGTTGCCGCGTTGGCATTCTTGGTTTGCGCGCTGATCGTCGGAGCGGGCATGTTCACTTTGTATTGGGCAAACAACGCGATCATCGAGCAGACGCTCGAAGAAACGGCGGCTGACGCGCGCTCGCTGCGCCGCTACGTCATGCAGCAATACGACACGATGAACGACGTCGCCGAAGCGGTGCTGCGCGAACTGGACGGGCGCGACCCGTCGGCGATCCCGACCGCCGAGCTTCGCAGTGTCGTGCGCCGCATCGAGACGCCGTTCGCGAGCCAGGAACTGGCGGTGTTCGTCTTTTCGAAAACGGGCGACAATCTTTTAGTGCCGGGGCCCGGCACCAACGTGGCCGATCGCGAGTATTTCCGCGCACATATCTATCCAGAGGAATTCGGCGACCGGCTGACGCTCATCCGCAACGCCGAGAACGGCATGGTGGTATCGTCGCCATTTATGGCACGCGTGCGAAACCAGGAGGTCCTGAGCGCTTCAAAGGCCGTCTACGCCGCCGACGGCAGCCTGGCTGGCGTGATCAACGTATCGATCCCGACGGCGCTGTTCCAGACGATGTTCTCGTATTTCCTCGGCGATGGGAAAGACGCATTGAGCATGTTTCGCAACGACCAATTGGCTCTGCTTCGGGAGCCGCGCCTTGAGACATTTTCCGGTGCCGTGATCCAGAACCCGCTGACCTTCCAGAACTATCCCCGTTTGCCGCAAGGGCGGTTCGAAGGGGAAGCCGCAGCCGATGGGATGCGGCGCATGGGCGTGCACCTGACGTTTGCGCCTTGGCCGATCGTGCTGGGCAGTTCCAAGAGCATAGCTGGTCTCGGCCTCGGCGCCCTTGGCGTGTTCTGGCCGGCCATCGCGATATATCTCGCCCAGTTCCTTGCGATCGTCGCATTCGCAGGCTCGGCGATCTGGGCGCTGCGCCGCGCGCAGAGCTTCCAGGTTGCGGCCGGCGTCGAGCGCGACGCCGCGATCGCGGCCAAGGAGCAGCTCGCGGATGCGTTGGCCGAGCAGATCAAGCTTCGGGCGGATGCCGAAGCCGCCAATCAGGCCAAATCGACGTTCCTTGCCGCGATGAGCCATGAGCTGCGCTCGCCACTCAACGCGATCATCGGATTTGCCGAACTGCTCGAGCAGCGCATCATCGATCCGAACGATCCCCAGAAGGTCGTCGAATACCAGGGCTACATTCTGGAAAGCGGACGCCATCTTCTCGACCTCATCAACGACATTCTCCATCTCACGCGCATCCAAAGTGCGACCGGCGCTCTGGCGCTCGAGAGCGTGCGCTTGCGCGACGTGATCGACGAAGCGATGCGCATGGTGAAGGTGGCCGCTGCACGCAAAGATGTGACAATCGCGATCCGCCTTTCGAATCCGGAGGCGCATCTGCAGACGGACCGGCGCGCGCTGCTCCAGATTCTGCTCAATCTGAGCTCGAACGCGATCAAGTATTCGCCCCGTTTCGGCACCGTCTCGGTCGATGCGGTACGGGACTCCCAGGGCGGCTTCAGCATCTTCGTTTCCGACGAAGGGCGCGGCATGGAAGCGAAACTGATCGCCGACATCGGTACACCGTTCCTGCGCGGTACCGATTCGTTTGTGGCGAACAACGAGGGGATCGGGCTCGGTTTGGCGATCACCGCCCAGCTCGTCGTACTGCTCGGCGGCAATCTGGATCTTCGCAATCGTTTGCCGCGCGGACTGGTTGCCTGCGCGACCTTTCCGAACCGCGAAGGTGCGAATTCGAACGCCCCTTTTGCGCTTCTTTCGAATCGGTCACAGTCGGACGCTCGATAGAAAGGATCGCAGGTGGACGACGACAGTCGATTGGCGACGGGCGGCAAGCCGCTTTACGGCGCAAGGCTCGGCATTCTGATGCTCGAGGCGCGCTTTCCGCGCATTCCGGGCGACATGGGCAATGCGACCACATGGCCGTTTCCGGTCCTCTATCGGCTCGTCAAAGACGCGTCGCCGGAACGCGTGGTGCGCAACCGCGCCGAAGGCCTGCTCGACGCGTTCAAGCACGCCGCAGCCGACCTCGTCGCGCAAGGCGCCGACGGTATCACGACCAACTGCGGCTTCCTGTCGCTGTTCCAGCGCGAGCTTGCGGCACATGTCGGCGTTCCGGTCGCCACCTCGAGCCTCATGCAGGCGCAAGCCATTCAAGCCCTGCTGCCGCCCGGCAAGCGCGTGGGCATCCTCACGATCGACGCGAACGCGCTTACGCCTGCCCATTTGGCCGCCGCCAACGTGCCCGCCGACACGCCCGTAATGGGCACCGAAGGCGGGCGCGAATTCACGCGTGCCATCCTCGGCAACGAGGAAAGGCTCGATTGCGCGGCAGCCGAAGCCGACATGATCGAAGCCGGGCAGGCACTCGTCGCAAAGGCGCCGTCGGTCGGTGCGGTGCTGCTCGAATGCACGAACATGGCGCCCTATTCGCGCGCGCTCGCGCAGGCGATCAAGCGGCCGGTGTTCGACATCTATGCGTTTGCGACCTGGTTCCATGCCGGGCTCGTGCCGCGCGATTTCGGCCCGCCCGGCTCCGCCCCGCGCAAATGGTCTGAGCGCTAGTCGTCGGCGGTCGAGGCCGTCTTGGTTTCGGCCGCGGCGCGCAAGGTGCGCTCGGGCGGGAATACGAGCGTGGCCACAGCCCCCTCGCCGATCCGGCTCGTGAGCTTGAGTTCGGCCCCGTGCAGTTTGGCGAGCGTTTGCACAAGCGCCAAACTGCGGCTGCCGTCGCGCTCGGCGTCGCGCGCGCTCGCGTTTTTCGACTTCGCAGCGCCAGCCTGGCGGCGTTTGAGCACTTCGTCGGCCGAGAAGCCTGGGCCGCCGTCGCGCACCGAAATTTCGATCTGGCCGTCGCGTTCCCGGATATGGATCGAGACCAGCGAGTCGGGCGGCGAGAAGCGCACGGCGTTGCCGACGAGATTGAGCAGCATCTGGCGCACGAGCCCGGTGTCACAGCGCAAGCGCGGCAGATCGCGCGCGATCGCCGCCGACAGACGGTGCCCGCGCCGTCCCGCGTCGGCCTCGAGCATGCGCACGACCGAGCGCGCGATCTCGCCGGGATTGCCGTCGCTCTCGCGCAGCAGGCCGGGGCCCGCGTCGAGCTGCGAGAGATCGAACATGCGCGCGACGAAATCGAGCAGATGTTCGGCGCTGTCGTGGATGTCGTGCGCGCCGGCGGCGATGCTCGCCACGCCGGCCCGCTCGAGCGCTTCGGAAATGCCGAGGATCGTGTCGAGCGGTGCGCGCATCTCGCGACTGGCGTCGGCAAGGAAGCGCTCGCGGAAAGCGGCTTCCTCGCGCGCTTTGCTTTCGGCCGCACGCTGGGTGATCTCGGCGAGTTTGCGGTCGGAAATATCGATGTGGCTCACCACCGCCGCGCGCGCACCGTTTAGCCACACGGGCCGACACGTGCAGCGATACCAGCGCTGCTGGTCCGGCGAATGGCACGGATATTCAATGCTGAATTCGGCGAGCTCACCCGCCAGCACGCGCGACAGGCCGCTTGCCACGTCGTGCGCTTCTTCCGCGCAGTCGCCGGTCGAGCTACGGCAGACTTCCACGTAGTTGGAACCCGCTCCGAACCCCTCGCCCACGAGCCCGTTCAGGCGCGCGAAATCGTCCCAGGCTTTGTTGGTGGCGACGATGCGGCCCACCGCATCGACGAGGGCGAGATGTGCCGGCACGCCGTCGAGGGCCGCACTCTGCGCACCTGCCAGGGCGCGCAACGCCGTTTCCTGCTCTTTGAGCACGCGCTGGGACCGCACGGCTTCGGTGTTTTCGTAGAAAAATAGCAGGGCGCCGATCGTGGCCTCGCTGTCGTCGCGATTGGCGACGATGCTGAGCTGGTAGTCGCGTTCGGCAAGCGACACCTGGCGCTCGAAGGCGCGGCCGCGCTGCAGCACATTGTCGATGCGGCCCGCAAGATCGTCGAAGCCCGTCGCTTGGCGCATGCGCGACACGCCGTCGGCCAGGTTCTCGAGCGTGAGGCCGAACGCGGCTGCTGCGGCCGAGTTGAAGCGCCGAACGCGCCCCACCCGGTCGACGACGACAAGCGGGGCCGCGATCGAATTCTGGATGTTGACGAGGTCGGTGTTGGCTTCGTGCAGCTCCGAGCTTTTCTGTTCGAGCTCTTCGTTGATCGTCTGCAGCTCTTCGTTGGTCGACTGCAGTTCCTCGTTCGAGGTTTCGAGTTCCTCGTTGGTGGATTGCAGTTCTTCGTTGGCGGACTGCAGCTCTTCGTTGGCCGATTGCAGCTCTTCGTTCGCCGTTTCGAGCTCTTCGGTCACGGTCTGCAGATGCTCGCGCGCGGCGGCAAGCTCGTGGCGAATTTCGACCACGACCTGCTCGGCACCCGGCTCGGGTGCTGCAAGATTGGCCGCAAGGGCGGACGCCGTGTCGAGGAAACTCACCAGATAATATTGGAGGTTCTCGCCGGGTACGGGTACCGGCCGCACGGCCACGCGCACGCCCTTGCCGGTTTCGGGATCGATGTCTGTCGCTTCGACCGCGATGTTTTCGCGCCGCGCCTTGTGCACGAGCATGCGAATCATCGTGCCGAGCTGGCGCGTGACGAGGCCTGCGAGCGTGAGATCGGGTTTGCCTGCCGTGATCTGCAGCACGCGCGCGACGTCGCCGTGCGCTTGCAGCAGCGTCAGATTTTCGTCCACGAGCACGGATTTGGGCGCAAACGCTTCGGCAAGGGACCGTTCGATCAGCGTCTGGGTCGAGATGCGCGGCGGTATCTCGACGCGCGGCCGTGCGGCCGGATAGCCCACCCCGATCTGCACGAGATTGCGAATACTGGGTTCGGCCCCGGCCGGCACGTCGCGGCGGCGCGACAATTTGGCTTTGCGGTCGATAGGTTCGAACAGATCCGAATGCGCACCCAGCGTTTCGGACTTGCCGAGGAGCAAGAGACCATTCACGCGCAGTGCGCGGTGGAACAGGGCGATCAGCTGCGCATTGACCTCGGCCTTGAAATAGATCAGCAGATTGCGGCACGACACGATGTCGATGCGCAGGAACGGCGGCTGTCGCAGCAGATTGTGTTTGGCGAAAACCAGACGCTCGCGCACCTCTTTGGCGACTTGGTAGGCTTCGCCCGTATCGACGAAATATTTCTGCACAAGATGCGGATCGACCGTCGCCAGCGCGTCGTACGGATAGATGCCGCGTCGGCCGACGGCGATCGCTTCCTCGTCGATGTCGGTCGCGAAAATCTGCACTTTGCGCGCGGTCTTGGCGCGTTCGAGCGCTTCGACGATCGAAATCGCGATCGAATAGGCCTCTTCGCCGGTCGAGCAGCCCGGGATCCAGACGCGCAAGGGAGCCGTGCGGTCGCCGCTCGACAGCAGCGCGTCGAGGGCGATCGAGAACGCGTCGAACACCTCCGGATCGCGGAAGAACGATGTGACCGGGATCATGATCGCTTGCGCGAGCCTGTCGAGTTCGTTCGGCTTGGCGCGCAGCAGCGCAAGGAACGCCGCCGTGTCGGCCATGCGCGAGGCGGCCATGCGCGATTCCACGCGCCGCTGCACCGTGCCGGGTTTGTAGTTCTTGAGGTCGATGCCGTGTCGCTCGTTGAGCAGCGAGAAAATCTCGTCGATGTCCGAGAGCTGCACCACCGGCGGTGCGGGGGGGGCAAAATCGCGCGGCGCATCCGCGATCTTGGGCAGCTGCGCGCCGATCGCGTCGGGCGGCAGGATCACGTCGATCACGCCCGTGTCGATCGCCGCCTGCGGCATGCCGTTGTATTTCGCACTCTCTTCATTCTGGACGATCGCAAGCCCGCCCGCCGCCTTGATCGCGCGAATACCGGCAGCCCCGTCGGTGCCCGTACCCGAGAGCACGATCGCGATCGCGCGCGGGCCGTAGGCTTTGGCGATGCTCTCGAACAGTACATTGACCGACGGCTTGGGGCCGCGATCGGCATGCGGGCGCTGCAGCACGATCGCGTTGCCGCGCACCGAAATGTCGCAATTGGGCGGCGTGATGTAGATCCGGTTGGCGGCGAGCTGCACGCCGTCGCGCGCCTCTTCGATCGGCACGCGGCTCTCGCGCGACAGCAAGGCGGCCAGCATGCTTGCATGCTGCGGCGCCAAATGCTGGGCGACGACGACGGCGAAACCAGTGTCGCTGGGCAGATTGCCGATGAGGGCACGCAAAGCTTCCAAGCCACCGGCCGAGGCCCCGATCGCCACATAGGCGCGCGGCGCGTCACTCTCAGCTTGCTTGGCGTTGTCGCTCATTTGGACGGTATTCTAACGCGCTTTCCGGTGCCGTCCACCCCCTTCCCCGTTGACGCCCCCGGCACGGCGTTTGCTTTGTTTTGCGGCCATGTCCGTTGCTTGTCAGCGCCAAAAATACAAATGAAGTGCCGTCCGCGCATTGCGATCGCGGGGGCCGGGGTTGCGGGCGCTTTGCTGGCGGGCCTTCTGAAGGAATGCGCGGATCTCGACATCGTTGTCTACGAGCGCGTCGGCGCAGACGACCATTCGCAGTCGGGCACGGGGCTCAATGTTGGGCCGAACGCGCTGAAGGCCCTGGCATTGGCGAGCCCCGATCTCGAACGGACGATTCGTGCCGAGAGCTTCGCATGGGCGCGCTGGACCGTCGAACTGGTCGACGGCACAAACCTCATGGATCTCGACCTTGCACAAGTGGCCGACAATCCGGGCATCCGCATTCGCTGGTCGCAGCTCTACCGTCTGCTGCGCGCGCATGCGCACTCGGCGATCCGCTATCGCCACAGCATTGCGGCGGCCGTGCCGCGCGAAGACGGCGTCGATCTCCGCATTGTCGACGCAACAAGCGGTGCCGAGATCGCGCGCGACACTGTCGACCTTCTGGTCGTCGCCGAGGGACGGTTTTCGCCGTTGCGCGACAGTCTGTTTGGCCCCATGGCGACGAAGTATGTCGGGGCTGCCACGTTCCGCGTGCTGATCGACGGCATCGCCGATCCATCGGCCTGCCCGATCGGCGACTACGGCCAATGGTTCAACGGACCCAACCGCATCTTGGCGTTCCAAGTGCCCGGCAATGCGGTTTATGGCTCTGGCTCGTTTCCGCTTGGCATCGACGCCAAGCTCACGGACGATCTCAAGCAGCCCGATTTCCTGCGCGCACTCTACACGCCGGCAAGCGGCACGCTGTGCCCGAGCGTTGCGTTCATGGTCGAGCATATCGTGCGCAACACCGAGCGCATCCATTGGGCGCGCCTGCAGGAGGGCGAACTCGTCTACGCGCATCCCTCGCGCCGCGTGCTGGCGCTTGGCGATGCCGCCTATCGGATGGTGCCGACTTTGGGCCAAGGGGCCACGCAAGCGGTCGAAGATGCGTGCGCAACGGCCCGCCTGATACGCGATGCCGTGCGCGACGCAAGCCCGCTCGCCGATATTCCCGACGCGGTCGCGGCTTTGCGCACCGCGCGCGTGAAGGCTTGCATGGAATTCTCGCGCCAAGCGTCGGACACGATGCTGGCCGGTTCCGACCCCGTCGCGGGCACGCGGTGGAAGACGCAGCCCGCATTTCTTGCCCGCTTGTCCAATCTCTATCGCGACGTCGCGTCCTTCTAGCGATGGTCCTGCACTTCGTGCGGCCGGTAGGGCGCTTCGAGCGAAGCGATCTCCTCGGCGGTCAACGCGATCTTGAGGGCCCCCAACGCGTCGTCGAGCTGCTCGAGCTTCGAGGTCCCGATAATCGGCGCGGTGACGGCGGGCTTGGCGAGCAGCCACGCAAGCGCGACCTGGGCGGGTTTGACGCCGCGTTTTGCCGCAACCGCTTCGACCGCCGCCACGACCGCAAAATCGTCATCTTGGAAATAATAGCGATGCGCGATGTCGTCGGTCTTGGCGCGTGGGGTTTCGCCGTAGCCTTGTTTGTGGCGATTGCCGGCAAGGAAACCGCGCGCAAGCGGGCTCCAGGGGATCACGCCGATGCCCTCCTCGCGGCACAGCGGCAGCATCTCGCGCTCTTCTTCGCGATAGACGAGATTGTACTGGTTCTGCATCGATACGAATTTGGCATAGCCGTGGCGTTCGCTGACGGCGAGCGACTTGGCGAACTGCCAGGCCCACATCGAAGAGGCGCCGATATAGCGCGCCTTGCCCGCGCGCACGACGGCGTCGAGCGCGTCCATTGTCTCTTCGATCGGCGTTTCGGAATCGAAACGGTGGATTTGGTAGAGATCGACATGGTCGGTCTTGAGGCGGCGCAGCGAACCGTCGATCGAGGCCAGGATGTGTTTGCGCGACAGGCCGCGGTCGTTCGGGCCCGGCCCCATTGCGTTGTAGACCTTGGTTGCCAGCACCATCTGGTCGCGCGGCAGCAGCGGGGCTAAGCACCGCCCCACGACTTCTTCGCCCACGCCGAGCGAATACATGTCGGCCGTATCGAAGAAATTGATGCCGGCTTCGACCGCCTTGCGGAAGAACGGCACGCTGGCCGCTTCGTCCAAAACCCAAGGCCGCCAGGCGGGCGTGCCGTAGGTCATGGTCCCAAGACAAAGGCGCGAAACTTTGAGGCCGCTGCGGCCAAGTCGAATGTACTGCATCCGTTCACTCTCCCTTAGGTCCAACCGTTTGGTATTGTAGCGAATTAGGGCGCGCGGGGACTGCAGATTCCCATTACAAAACGTGATTGTCCCGTCTAGAATCGGAGTCGGTAACAGGAAAGCGAATGGACACAGTCAACCAACGCACCGACGAGGAAACGCTGCTTTCCGATCTCGACCGCATCAAGCGGACGGGAAACACGGTGCCGCGCATGTCGGTCGTCATCTCGATGCAGCGCCAAGCGTGGTTCAATCGCCGGCGCGAAAACTTCTACGTGATCTTCCACGCGATCCGCGAAATGGTCCAGCGCGCGGAAGGGACGGTCTATTCGCAGGCCAATTTCGACATCGTCTTCGTGTTCCGCGTCGACAATCCGCAGCAGTTCGAAAACATCGTCACCGAACTCGACGAACTCCTGCGCCGCCATTCGGTCGCGACCGGCATGCCGGACGAGAATATCGAAGAAGCCTGCACCTGGTTCAGCTTCGAAACGCAGTTCAACGATTTCTACGATTACGCAAAGCGCGCACTCGAGGACCAGAAGAGCCAGCAGGAGCAGCGCCAGCGCGCGGCCCAGCGTGCCGCTGGGGCTGCGCAGCAAGGCGGTATTGGCCCGAGCTTCCAGGCTTTCACGCCCGCGATTTTGGGCAATTTCGACGAGCTCATCGCCAAGACCGACGTCAAAACGCTCGTGCGCAACCAGCCGATCGCTATCGCGCTGACCGCCAACCAATTGCGGCCGATTTTTCGCGAGTACCATTTTTCGGTCAACGATCTGCGCAATATGATCGTGCCGCGCATCAACATGCGCGGCCAGCGCGGCCTGTTCCAGATCCTGTCGCGCAGCTTCGACCAGCGCATGCTGCGGGCACTCGCCGAAGGTTTCCTAACCAAGTCCGCAGGCAACATCTCGATCAACCTCAATGTCGAGACGATTCTGTCGGATCGGTTCCGCGAGTTCGACCAGCGCATTGCCAACTTCATTCCCAAGGGCAGCATCATCATCGAGATTCCGCGCCACGACGTGTTCTCGGATTTCGAGGGCTACAATCGCGCCCTCGACACGCTGCAGAAGTCGGGTTTCCGCACGCTGCTCGACGGCCTCACGCCCGACACGTTGACCTTCTTCCGGCGCGCCGAATTGCGCGCCGATCTCGTCAAAATGTTCTTCTACAAAGACCACGCCGAAGATTGGCGCATGAAGGGACTGGCCGCGATGCTGGCCGAGGCCGACATCAACCGCATCATCATGGGGCGCTGCGAGACGCCGATGGCCTTCGAACTCGGCCAGGCGGTCGGCATTCGCATGTTCCAGGGCTGGCATATCGACGCGCTTCTGCGCGCGATGACGCCAGCCGCCCCGCCTGGCCGCTAGACCGTCCGTGCCGATGCGCCTTCGCGATCTGCCCACGCCCTGCCTCGTGCTCGACCTTGCACGCCTCAAGCGCAACGTCGCCCGCATGCGCGACCGTGCGCGCGAACTCGGCGTCGTCCTGCGCCCGCATCTAAAGACCGCGAAGTCCGTCGATGTCGCTTTGCTCGTGCATGGCGGCGTGCCCGGGCCGATCACGGTTTCGACACTGGCTGAGGCCGAACATTTTGCGGCAGCGGGTTTTGCCGACATTCTCTACGCCGTGGGCATTGTGCCCGCGAAGCTCGCGCGCGTCGCCTCCCTGATGGCGCGGGCCCCTGCCCTCAAGATTATCCTCGACGATCTCGAGACCGCGCGCGCTGTTGCGGCCCAAGGGCATGCACTTGGGTGCCGCTTCAATGTCGCGATCGAAATCGACACCGGCGGCGGGCGCGCCGGGATCGCAGCGGACGATCCCGCGCTGCTCGAAATCGGCGCTGTTTTGAACAATGCCGGCATGCTTGCGGGCGTGATGGCGCATGCGGGCCATTCCTACGGCTGCAAGAGCCTCGACGAGATCGTTGCGGTCGCCGAGGCCGAGCGTGCGGGGGTCGTGCGGGCAGCCGAACGACTGCGCGGGGCCGGTCACACGGTAGGCCTTGTCAGCGTCGGTTCGACGCCGACGGCGCTGCATGCGCGCCATCTCGATGGGGTCGGCGAGATGCGCCCCGGCAATTTTGTTTTCTTCGACCTGTTCCAGCACGGGCTCGGTATGTGTGCGGCCGACGATCTGGCCGTGAGCGTGCTGTCAAGCGTGATCGGCCACCACAAGGCCCGCAACCACGTGCTGCTCGATGCTGGTGCTTTGGCGCTGTCGAAGGACGTCGGTGCGAACGCGGTCACGCCGCAGATCGGCTACGGGCTTGTGCGCGCACCGGCCGAAGCGGCCCCACGCGCCGACGTTGCCGTGCTCGACGTGCACCAGGAGCACGGCATTGTGAGTGCGCGCACAGGGCTCGATGCGATCGCACCCCTGCCCTTCGGCGACTTTGGGATCGGCGACCGACTGCTCGTGTTGCCCAATCACGTGTGCATGACGGCTGCCATGCACGACCGCTACTACGTCGTCGATGGGCTCGACGACACGGTCGTTGCCGAATGGCCGCGCATCGCCGGCTGGTAGCTCAAAACGGATATTTGGGATTGAACAGAAGCGTGCGCGCCTTGGCGTCGGAGCACAACGCGCCGTGCAGTCCGCGATCGCCGTCGTGGGCGCCGTTGCGGATGGTTGTCGCAAGTGCCCGATTGCCGTCGCTGTCGTCGCGTGATTCGCGCGCCAGCGTCCGCGCAATAATGCCGAGCGCATTGGCGAGCATCAGGCCTTTGAGGCGCGCACCCTCGGCCATTTGCGACAGAAGCTCGCGGGTGAGCACGTCGCGCGCGAGCGCTGCAAGCTCTGCAACATCGGCACGGTCGCGCGGCAGGCCCGGCGGCAAATCGCCTGCGGGTGCTGCTGCATCGATTGCGGCCAGCAATTCGTATTCAAGTTCGGCGATGCGTCGGCCGGTCAAGGCGAGATCGAGCGAGGCTTCGCCGCCGGCGACGAAACGTTCGTTCTGCTGGAGTGCAATGACCGCCCAGCGTGCATGCGCCATGATCTCCCAATAACGCAGTTTGGCGGAATCGAGCGCATCGCCGCCTGCGCCTGCGTAGCCGCGCAGAAAGTCGTCGCGCGCCCCAACGCCGCCGGCCTCGCGCGAAATTTGGCCGAAGCGCCAGCATTTGGCGCAGAACCAGCCGATATCCTCGTGACGGTCGCCCCAGCCCGCGAACTCCCAATCGAGAATGCCGGCAAGTCCCGCCTCGTCGGCCATGAAATTGCCGGTGCGGAAATCGCGATGGCACAGCACGACCGCATCGGTCGCGGGCGCGTTCACTTCGAGCCAGCGCAAGGCAAGCTCGAGGGCGGGCCGTGCCGTGCGATATCCGTCGAGCCAGGTGCGATAGGCGGCCACCGCCGCCAATGCTGGCGATGCGGGCGCTTCGCCTAGAAAGCCGAGTGCGGCTTGCGGCGGGCGGATCTTGTGCAGCTTGGCAAGTTCGCTGCCGAGGCTTGCGACCAATTCCGCGCGGTCGCCGGTCCATTTAGTGTCGTTGACCAGAATATGGCCAAGCGCCGTGCCTTCGAGCCGCCGCATCACATAGAACGGTTTGCCGATCACGCCCGGATCGGCGCACACGGCGAGCGGTTCGGGCACTTTGACGCCGGCTTTGTGAGCTGCATCGAGGATCGCGTATTCGGCAAGGCGGCCGTGGCTCGCCGCCACACCTGTCGGCGCATCGGTCCGCAGCACGGCTTCGAGCGTACCGGCATAAGGTCCGCCGCGCAGACGCGCTTGGAACGCCCAGTTTTCCTGGATCGCACCGCCCGACAATTGCCGCCACGCCAGAACCTGTACTTGTGTGGCGCCGAGTGCGCCCACAAGCCAGCCCGCCAGTCCCGGCGGGGCCGCGAGCGCGTTCAGCGCCATCCCCAAAACTCCGTGCCTTCGTTCGCAAGAAAGCGCGCCAAAACCATCTTGTGCACTTCCGAAGCACCGTCCACAAGGCGCGCCTGGCGCGCATAGCGGTACATCCATTCGAGTGGCGTATCTTTGGAATAGCCGCGCGCGCCCATGAGCTGGATCGCCGTATCGATCGACTTGTGCAGTACGTCGGCAACCGCGACTTTGGCCATCGACACTTCTTTGCGCGCGAAATCGCCCTGATCGAGCTTCCACGCCGCGCGCATCGTGAGCAGGCGGCCGATCTCGATCTGCATCGCGGCCTCGCCCAGCATCCACTGCACGCCTTCGTGGTCGATCAGATTGTGGCCGAAACTCTTGCGCGCCTTCACGTAGGGCAGCGCGATTTCGAGCGCGCGCCGCGCCATGCCGAGCCAGCGCATGCAATGTGTGAGGCGCGCAGGCCCCAGCCTTATCTGCGTGACCTTGAGTCCGTCGCCCACTTCCATGAGCCGGTCGGAATCGTCGATTTCGAGTCCGTCGAACTCGATCTCGCAATGCCCGCCATGTTCTTCCGGCCCCATGATCGGAATGCGCCGTTTGATGCGCCAGCCCGGCTGGTCGGCATGGAACAGGAAGGCGCTGAGGCCCTTGCGCGCATCCTTCGAGGTGCGCGCTATGAGGATGAAGTGTTTGGCCTCGCCCGCCCCGGTGATGAACCATTTGCGGCCCGAGATGCGCCATGTGTTGCGCCGCTTGGTCGCGGTCGTCAGCATCATGCCGGGATCGGAGCCGGAGCCCGGATCGGGCTCGGTCATCGCAAAGGCCGAGCGCACGTCGCCGTTGGCGATCGGTGCGAGCCATTTTTTCTGCTGGGCGGCCGTCGCGACCTTGGCTAGCACCATCATGTTGCCGTCGTCGGGGGCGGCGGAGTTGAAGCACACCGGCCCGAACAGGGCGCGGCCCATCTCCTCGTAGCACGCGGCCATGCCGACCATGTCGAGCCCGCCGCCGCCATGGGAGGTGGGCAATTGCAGCGACCAAAGCTTCGCTTTTTTGGCCTTGTTGCGCAGCTTTGCGAGCGTGTCGAGGCGCACATTCTCGCCGTCGCCCCAACTTGCGAGATCGGCTTCGGCCGGAAAGAGTTCGCGCTCGACGAACGTCCGCACGGCGAGGCGCGTGCGCTCCGCCTTCGGCGACAGCGTAAAGTCCATGGGTTCGACCTTTAGGGTTTGAAGAATGGCGCGTTGACGAGCAATTGCACGTCCATGCGCTGCAACAGCGGCGTACCGCGCTTGAGATAGTCGCCCCACAATGGATCAGCCGCCATCGCGGCCCGCTTGGCCTGGCGCTCGCCCATGTCCTTGTAGCCCCACATATGCAGAACCTGGTTGAGGCCGCCAATGTCCGACTGGTACCAGCCTACGCAATTGCCGAGATATTTGAGTTGCAGCTGCAGCGCCATGTCGCGATAGACGTTGAGAAACTCCGGCAGCTTGCCGTGATGGGCGGTGTAGACGCGGAAATCCAGCACGCCGTAGCCGCCCGAAGGCTGGCCCGCGATCGGCCAAAACGGGGCCGGCTTCATGATGCGGTTTTCCTGGCTGATGAAAGTTCCGGCCGATTTGCCGAGCCACGCCGCCCAGGCAGGGTCTGCCTGCATTCCGTCGCGCTTGGCTTGGCGCTCGGCGATGTCCTTGTAGCCCCAGATATGGATCGCCGTATTCATGGCGCCGATCTCGACGGCGTAGTAGCCGAGCGGATTGCCGAGATGGCGCTTCTGCACCTCGAACCCTTCGGCCGCATAGCCTGCGAAATAGCCCGGCAGTTTGCCGGGGTGGGCCGTGTAGCTGCGCACGTCGACGATCATGGAACCCGCTCCGTCTTCTAGAGAAACGCCAAAGTATGGCCGCCATCGACGACGAGCGTGGTGCCCGTCATGAAGCGGCCCGCATCCGATGCCAACAGCAGCAACGCGCCGTCGAGATCGCTTGCCTGGCCGAAGCGGCCAAGGGCAATGCGCTCGACCAACTTAGCACCCGCACTTGAGCGCAGATAGTCGCGGTTGAGATCGGTTTCGATGTAGCCCGGTGCGATCGCGTTCACGCGGATGCGGTGCGGCGCGTAAACCACCGCCAACGACTGCGTGAGGCTCACGATCGCGGCCTTGGCGGCCGAATAGGCCGGGACCCGCACGCTCGGGCGCAGGCCCAGGATCGAGGCGATATTGACGATCGACCCGCCGCTGCTTTGCGTACGCATCAGATTGGCAGCGGTGCGCGCGACGAGATTGGCACCGTCGAGATTGGTTGCCATCGTGTCGCGCCAGCCCGCATCGTCGGCGATGTCGGGCGATTCTTTGCGCACGATGCCTGCATTGTTGATGCAGATGTCGAGCGGACCCAGCTCGGTCTGGGCGCGCGAAAAACTTTGGGCGACACTCGCGGAATCCGTCACGTCCATAGCGACGGCAAGTGCACGCCCGTCGAAGGCGGCAATGTCGGCGCACAGACTTTCGAGCCGGTCGACGCGGCGCGCTGTAACCGCGACTTTGGCACCGGCGCGCGCAAGGGTCAGAGCCATCGACAGGCCGAGCCCCGACGAGGCACCCGTCACGAGCGCTGTTTTTCCGGCAAGATCGAACGGCCCCATCAGGCAATCTCCTGCGCGCGTGCGCGCAACACGTATTTCTGGATCTTGCCGGTCGAGGTTTTGGGCAAGGCGCCGAACACGACATAGCGCGGGCACTTGAAGCCCGCAATGCGCCCGCGCAGCCAGGCAATGATCTCAGGCCCCGAGATGCCGACGGCGTCGGGCTTTAGGGCCACAAACGCGCACGGCGTTTCGCCCCATTTGGGATCCGGCTTGGCGACGACGGCGGCCTCCATCACCGCCGGATGGCGATAGAGCGCTTCTTCGACCTCGAGCGAGGAAATGTTTTCACCGCCCGATATGATGATGTCTTTGCTGCGGTCCTTGACCTCGATATAGCCGTCCTTGTGGCGCACGGCGAGATCGCCCGTGCGGAACCAGCCGTTTCTGAAAGCGCGCTTGGTTGCTTTGGGGTTCTTGAGATAGCCCTTCATCACCGTATTGCCCTTGAGGGCGATCTCGCCGAGCGTGGCCCCGTCCGACGGCACCGGGCTTCCTGTTTCGACGTCGAGCACGGCAAGTTCGCCCAAGGTCGGATAGGCCACACCTTGGCGCGACATCAGCTTCGCGCGCTCTTCGAGCGGCAGATCGGGCCAGCCCGGCTGCCATTCGCACAAGGTGGCCGGGCCATAGCTTTCGGTGAGGCCGTAGGCGTGCGTCACGCGAAAGCCGAGTTCTTCCATGGAAGCGATGATGGCCGAGGGCGGAGCCGCCCCGCCCGTCATCACTTCGACGCGATGTGGCAATTTGCGGCGGAGATTCGCGGGCGCATGGGCAAGCGTATTCAGCACAATGGGTGCTCCGCACATATGCGTGACCGCGTTCTCTTCGATCGACGCGAAGATGGCACCCGGCTCCACTTTGCGCAGGCACACATGCGTGCCGCCGACCGACGTGACCGCCCACGTATAGGACCAGCCCGAGCAATGGAACATCGGCAAGGTCCATAGATACACGCTCTCGGGCCGCAGCCCGAAGGTCAGCGCATTGCCGAGCGCGTTCAGGAAAGCGCCGCGATGATGGTACACGACGCCCTTGGGATCGCCGGTCGTGCCCGACGTGTAGAGCAGGCAAATCGCCTGCCATTCGTCGGAAGGCCAGCGGCCCGCATAGTCGGGTGTGCCCTCGGCCAAAAACGATTCGTAATCGAGCGCCGACAAACGCGGCCCCTCGCCTGTATACGCCCGGTCGTCGATGTCGATGACCGTTGGCTTGCTTTTGCAAAGCGCCAAAGCCGCCTGCAACGTGGCCGCAAATTCGCGGTCGGCGAGCACGAATTTGGCTTCGCCATGGTCGAGAATGAAGGCGATCGTCGCGGCATCGAGCCGGTAATTCAGTGCGTTCAACACGCCGCCGGCGAGCGGGACGGCGTAATGCGCTTCGAGCATCGCCGGAATGTTGGGGGCAAGGATCGCGACCGTCTGGCCCTGCTTCAAACCGCGCTTGACCAGCGCATGTGCAAAGCAGCGCACGCGGGCGGCAAAGCGCGCATAGCTGATGCGCGTCTGCCCGTGCACGATCGCGGTCTTGGTCGGGTAGACCGCCGCCGCACGGAACAAAAAGCCCAGCGGCGTAAGGGCCGCGAAATTTGCTGCCGTCTGCGGCAGATCGGTTTCGAAGATCGAGCGCTTTGGCGCCATTGGAATTTCCTTCCCTGCCCCATTGTCGGGAACCGCCCCTAGCCGCGTCAATGGCGACGATGCTAGAATAGCTACTATGATCCGCATCGACATCGTCTCCGACGTCATCTGCCCCTGGTGCTTCATCGGCAAGCGCCGCCTCGAACGTGCTCTGGCGGCCGAGGCGCCGGGCAGCATCGTGGTGGGCTGGCGCCCGTTCCAGCTCAATCCCGACATGCCGGTCGAGGGCATGTCGCGCAAAGACTATCTGCGCGCCAAATTCGGCACCGACGATGGCGGCGAGCGCTACAAACATGTGGTGGCCGCCGGCCTCGAAGAAGGCATTCCGTTCGCATTCGAGCGCATGCAGCGCACGCCCAACACCGTGCGCGCCCAACGCCTGATCCGTTTTGCCGAGAATCACAAGGCGGCCGACGCCGTCGTCGAGGCCTTGTTCACGGGTTATTTCGCGCAAGCGCGCGACATCGGCGACATCGAAGTGCTGGCCGACATAGCGGGCACGGCCGGGCTCGATGCGGGTGAAGTGCGGCGCTATCTCGCATCCGACGAAGACGACGCCATCGTGCGGGCGGAAGACAAATACGCGCGCGAACTCGGCATCCAGGGCGTGCCGTGTTTCGTGATCGAGCGCAAATACATGGTCTCGGGGGCCCAACCCGCCGAATTGTTCGCCGACGTGTTCCGCCAGGTGCGCGAAGCGGCCTGACGAAAAGCCATGGCTTGTTCGTGTTTGTCGCGTCGCTTCTTCCTGCGCGGCCTGTGTGTCGCCGCAGCGGCTCCGCTTGTTGCAACGCCTGCCGCAGCCCAAATGCGCGAATGTTTCGGCACGCCCGCACGCTTCGTCGTGCGCACGAAGCCGCTCGGGGCCGCCATCGACTATTCGCTGCAAGTGGCCGATCTCGCGCGCGTCGCGGGTGCACGCGAGGGTTTGTTCGGCACGCGCACGCAGCACGGCCAGCGTCCCGCCGGCCTCACGCTTGCCGACATCAAGCTCGATTGGAGTGTCGGCGTGATCGCGCGCGGCCAAGGGCGCCAAGCCTGCATTGAGCCCGAGCGCGTCGAGGTCACCGTGTCGATGGATCGCCATCGCATCTATGTGGCACGCGACGCGACCCGCTCGGGTACCTGCCAGCGCGACGTCGTGCTCGAGCACGAAAGCCGCCATGTGCGCATCAATCTCGAACTGCTCGAAGACGCCAAGCAGCGCATCGAACGCAGCCTCGCCGAACTCGTCCCGCAGCTCGGCCCCACCGACGGCGGACGCGAGGTCGCCAATGCCGCACTCGCGCGCTATCGCACGATATTGCGCAAACCCATCGAAGGCGGCTTCGAGCGCGCTTTTGCGACCGCAAACGCGCGCCATGCCGAGATGGATACCGCCCAAGCCTATGCGCGCGACTGGGGCCGCTGCGCCTGAGCGTTAAGCCGCGATCTTGGCGAGTTCGCTGAGCAGGCGGCGAATGCCTTTGACGCGGTCGCCCGCATCATCCCAGGCGCGCAAATACACAAGCCGATGGTCGGGGCGCAGCTTCAGCAAGGTCGGCTGCTTGAAGACCATCTGGATGAGCTTGTCCGGGTTCGCGAATTTGTTTTTGCGGAAACCCAGCACGGTGCCCTTGGGGCCGGCATCGACCTTGTCCACACCCGCGAGTTTGCACAGCCGCTTGAGCTCGATAATGTCGAGCAGGTTCTGCACCTCGCTCGGCAGTGGCCCAAAACGGTCGATGAGTTCGGCCGCAAACGCGTCGATCTCGCTGCGCTCGACGAGGCCCGACAGGCGGCGATAGAGGCCCAAGCGCACATTGAGGTCGCGCACATACTCTTCCGGGATCAGCACTGGCGTGCCGAGCCCGATCTGCGGCGCCCATTCCTCGGCCCCCTGCTTGGGTCCGGCCGTGCGCGCCGCGCGCACCGCGTCTTCGAGCATCTGCTGGTAGAGTTCGACGCCGACTTCGCGGATATGGCCCGACTGTTCCTGGCCCAGCAGATTGCCCGCCCCGCGAATGTCGAGATCGTAGGACGCAAGCTGGAAGCCTGCCCCGAGGCTGTCGAGCGTTTGCATCACTTCGAGGCGCTTCTGGGCACCGGCCGTCAGCACGCGATCGCCGGGCACGGTGAAATACGCGTAGGCGCGTAGCTTGCCGCGCCCGACGCGCCCGCGCAGCTGGTAGAGCTGCGCAAGGCCGAACATGTCGGCACGGTGGATGATCATCGTGTTGGCACTCGGAATGTCGAGGCCGCTTTCGATGATATTGGTCGACAGAAGAATGTCGAAACGGCCTTCGACGAAGCCCACCATCACGTCTTCGATCTGGGCGGGCGTGAGCTGGCCGTGCGCGACGGCGAGTTTGCATTCCGGCAACAGTTGCACGAGCCGTTCGCGGACGGCCCCCAAATCTTCGATGCGCGGGACGACATAGAAGGTCTGCCCGCCTCGGAACTTCTCGCGCATGATCGCTTCGCGGATAACCACGGGATCGAACGGCAGGATGAAGCTGCGCACCGCAAGGCGGTCGACCGGCGGGCTTGCGATCAGCGACAGGTCGCGAACGCCCGCAAGCGCCATCTGCAAGGTGCGCGGGATCGGCGTGGCCGAGAGTGTCAGCACATGCACATCGGCGCGCAGTTCCTTGAGGCGTTCTTTCTGCGCTACGCCGAAATGCTGCTCCTCGTCCACGATCACGAGGCCGAGCTGCTTGAACTTGACCGCCTTGGCGAGCAACGCTGTAGTGCCGATTACGATCTCGACGCGGCCTGCTTCCGCTTCGATGCGCGTCTGCGCTTGGTCTTTGGCGGGCACGAGGCGCGAAAGCTGCGCCACGCGCACGGGGAAGCCCTCGAAGCGCGCTTTGAAATTCCGGTAATGCTGGCGTGCGAGCAGCGTCGTGGGTACGACGACCGCAACCTGCACGCCCGCCATGGCCGCCACAAACGCCGCGCGCAAGGCGACTTCGGTTTTGCCGAAACCGACGTCGCCGCACACGAGCCGGTCCATCGGCTTGCCCGCGGCAAGATCGTCGAGTGTTTCCGTGATCGCGCGCGCCTGATCCTCGGTTTCGACATAGGGGAAACGCGCGCAAAATTCATCGAACAGGCCTTCGGCGGGCGCCAAGCGCTCGCCCTCGCGCAGTTGGCGTTCGGCCGCGAGCTTGATGAGATGGTCGGCGATTTCGAGCACGCGCTTTTTGACGCGCGCCTTGCGCGCTTGCCAGCCAGCCCCGCCGAGCTTGTCGAGCTGTGCGCCGGCGTCTTCCGAGCCGTAGCGCGACAGCATCTCAATGTTTTCGACCGGCACAAAAAGCTTATCGTTGTCGGCATAGACGATGCGCAGGCAATCGTGCGGAGCACCCGCCACCTCGATCGTCACGAGCCCGTCGTAGCGCCCGATCCCGTGGTCGACATGCACGACGAGGTCGCCCTCGCCCAGCGCCGCCGCTTCAGTGAGGAAATTGTCGGAGCGCCGCCGCTTGCGCGCCGCGCGCACGAGCCGGTCGCCCAGAATATCCTGTTCGGTAATCGCGGCGAGGTTGGGTGTGGTGAAGCCGTTGTCGAGCGACAGCACGGTCGTCGCGACGATCTGCGGCGCCAAAGCTTCGGCCTCCGCCCAATCGCGCACCGTCGCCGTCTCGGTGAGGCCATGTTCTTTGAGGAGATGCGCCAAGCGTTCGCGCGAGCCCGGCGAATAGGCGCAAACCAGCACGCGGCGCCCCGCGGCCCGCTCGGCCGCCACGCGCACGCGCACGGCGTCGAACAGATTGGCGTCTGCCTTGGCGCGCTCGGACGTGAAATCAACGCCCGTGCGCCCGCCCGCATCGATGCAGTCGGCACCGACAGGCCGCGCGAACGGCGTCAAGGCCACGACCGCACGCTTGGCCAGGATGCCGCGCCATTCGCTGGGCTTCAGATATAGAAGTTCGTTCGGCAGCGGATTGTAGCTCGATGCGGTTTCGCCGAACTGGTCGGCGGCCTTGCCCTTGGCGAAGGCTTGGCGGGCGAGCACACGCGCCTCGTAGAATTCGTCGATCTGCTCGAAACGTGCTGCCGCCGCCTCGTCGATCTGGTCGTCGAGCGAGACGACGGCGTTCGGCAGATAGTCGAACAGGGTTTCGAGCCCGTTGTGGAACAAGGGCAGCCAATGTTCGAGGCCGGCATAACGCTGGCCCGCCGACACGGCCGCGTAGAGCGCGTCGCGTGCATCGACGGCGCCGAACTGCGCGCGATAGCCCAAGCGGAAATTCTCGATCGAGTCCGGATCGAGCAGTACTTCGCTGACGGGTTTGAGCGCAAATGCGTCGAGCGTGCCTGTACTCTTCTGCGTCATGGGATCGAAGCGGCGGATCTGCTCGATCGCGTCGCCGAACAGATCGAGGCGTACGGGTTCGGCCAAACCCGGCGGAAACAGATCGACGATGCCGCCGCGCAGCGCGTATTCGCCGGGCTCGCGCACGGTCTCGGCGCGCCGATAGCCGTCGCGCACCAGGAAGGCCGACAGCGCATCGAGTTTCAGGGCCGCTCCGCGTTTGGCCTCGAACACGGCTTGCGCGAATTTGGCGCGCGGCACCACGCGCTGCGAGATCGCGTTCACGGTCGTCAGCACGATGCGTCGGCCACCGCCCGTAACAGGCCGCGCCAGATCGACGAGTGCATCGAGGCGCCGGCTGACGACCTCGCTGTTCGGCGACACGCGGTCATAGGGCAAGCAGTCCCAGGCCGGGAAGCTCAGCACCTGGGCGCGCGTCCCTGCAAAGGCGAGCGTTTCGGCAAGCTGGCTCAGCCTGGCATCGTCGCGCGCCACATGCAGTACGTCGTGGCCGTGGCGTACCAGGGCTGCCAGAACGGCGCCGTCCACGCCGGCCGGTGCCCCGGCAATTTCAAGCCTTTTGCCGGAGGCGATTCGGTTCTGAAGTTCGATGTTTAACAATTTGTTATCTTGCGATCTTAAAGCTTTGAAGAAGTTTCATGACCGGGCCGTCGTAAGCGGCCGGCGGGGCCGCGCGCCCGAGCGCCCAATCGAGGATATTGGGGTCGCCCGCCGTCAGCAGATTCTCGTATTCGCCGAGCTGGGCGGCGTCGAAATCCGGCACGTGCGCGCGCGCAAACGCCCCCAGCAGGATGTCGGTTTCCTTCATGCCGGTATAGACGCTGCGATGGATCAGACGCTTGCGGCGGATTTCGAGGGATTCGGACATAGCGGCCTTGTTGGAATCGGGGCATGGATATAGCGCTGCACGCCCCGCCTGTCACGGACCCCGAAAAAGGCCAAGCCGCCACCCGATGCGCCCCGCCATCCTGTTCCCGCTTTTCGCCGATATTCGCACGCTGCCCGGTGTCGGCCCCAAGATCGCACCGCTGCTCGAGCGCGCGGCAGGACCGGCCGTCGTGGACGTGCTGTGGCATCTGCCGACGGGGCTCGTCGACCGGCGTTTCAGCCCAAGCGTGGCGGCGGCACCCGAGGGCACAGTCGTCACGCTCAAGCTGCAGGTCCTGAGCCACGCGCCGGGGCGAACGCCGCGCCTGCCCTATCGCGTGCATTGCCAGGACGAGTCCGGCCCGATCGATCTCGTATTTTTCCGCGTCAAAGGCGACTATCTCGAGCGGCAATTGCCGGTGGGCGAGATGTGCGCGGTTAGCGGGCGGGTCGAGCGTTATCGCGACGACGTACAGATGGCACATCCCGACCATATCGTGCCGCTCGCACGCTTCGATGAGATCGCGATCGTCGAGCCCGTCTACGCCCTCACGGCAGGCCTCTCGCCCAAAACCGTTGCCAAGGCTGCCAAAGCGGCCGTCGCTGCCGCCCCAGTGCTGCCGGAATGGGCCGATCCGCATCTTGTGGCAAAAAACGGATGGCCCGATTGGCGTACGGCGATCGCGCATGCACACGCCCCAAGCGACCAAGCCGATACCGAACTGGAAACGCCCTGGCGCAGCCGCCTTGCCTACGACGAATTGCTCGCGAACCAGTTGGCCTTGGCGCTTGTGCGCGCGCACCAGAAGCGCCGCAAGGGCCGCACGTTGAAGGGCGACGGGCGATTGCGGGAGAAAGCGCTGAGGGCCCTGCCCTTCGATCTCACGGGTGCTCAAAAAATGGCGCTCGCCGAAATTCTCGGCGACATGGGCGTGAGCGGTCGTATGCAGCGGCTGCTGCAGGGCGACGTCGGTAGCGGCAAGACGGTCGTGGCCTTGCTCGCGATGCTGAACGCGGTCGAATGCGGCTTGCAAGCCGCCCTGATGGCGCCGACCGAGATCCTCGCGCGCCAGCATTTCGAGACGATCAAGCCGTTGGCCGAGGCGGCCGGCGTGCGCTTTGCGGTCCTCACGGGCCGCGACAAGGGCAAAGCCCGCCAAGCCATCCTTGACGGGCTCGCGTCGGGCGAACTCGATCTTGTGGTTGGCACGCATGCTTTGTTCGAAGACGAAGTTGAATTCAAAGAACTCGGCTTCGTCGTCGTGGACGAGCAGCATCGGTTCGGCGTGCATCAGCGTGTGGCGTTTTCGGCCAAGGGCCTGTCGGAAGCGGGCGAAGTCGACACGCTGATCATGACCGCCACGCCGATCCCGCGCACGCTGGTGATGTGCGCTTACGGCGACATGGACGTATCGAAGCTCGCCGAAAAACCGCCGGGCCGCAAACCGGTCAAAACCGTCGCGGTCCCGCTCGAACGGCTCGACGACATCGTGGATGCCGTGCGCCGCCAGATCGCCAAGGGTGCACGCGTCTATTGGGTGTGCCCTATCGTTGAGGAATCCGAAGTGCTCGATCTCGCGGCGGCAACCCAGCGCCATTCGGCGTTGGTCGAAGCGCTCGGCGAAGCCCGTGTGCATCTGATCCACGGCAAGCTCAAGCCTGCGCAGAAAGACGCCGCAATGGCCGCTTTCGTCGACGGCCCGCCGGGCGTGCTTGTGGCCACCACGGTCATCGAAGTCGGCGTCAACGTGCCGAGTGCGACAGTGATGGTCGTCGAACATGCCGAACGTTTCGGCCTCGCCCAGCTCCATCAGCTGCGCGGCCGCGTCGGCCGCGGGGCGGAGGAAAGCAGCTGCGTGCTGCTCTACGCGCAGCCGCTCGGGGCGACGGCAAAAGCCCGCATCGAAATCCTGCGCGAGACCGAAGACGGGTTTCGTATTGCCGAAGAAGATTTGCGCCTGCGCGGCGCGGGCGAAGTGCTGGGCACCAAACAATCGGGCCTGCCGCAATTCCGCTTGGCCGATCTTGCCGTACACGCCGATTTGGTCGAGATCGCGCGCAGCGATGCGACGGCCGTGCTCGAGCGCGATCCCAAACTCGAAAGCGAACGCGGGGGCGCTTTGCGAACGCTGCTTTATCTGTTTGCGCGCGATGAAGCGTTCAAACTCGCGCGCTTCGGCTAAGTGCCGAGAAATTCTTCGAGTGCTGCAGCCGTCGCGTCGGGGGCTTCTTCGGGCAGAAAGTGCCCGCACTTCAGGGCGTGGCCGCTGACCTCGATCGCCCATTGGCGCCAGATGGCGAGCGGATCGTCGACGCGCCTTGCAAGGCCGCCCTCGCCCCACAGCACGAGCGTAGGGGCGACGATCTTGCGGCGGCCGAAATCTTCGCCGTCGATCGCGTCGTCGGCCGTTGCCCCCGCGCGGTAATCGGCGCAGGTCGCCGCGATCGAAGCCGGATCGCGAAACGCGACTTTGTAGGCCTCGAGCGCTTCGGGCGCGAACGCCGAAAAATCCTTCGACCAGCGTTTCAGCTTCTCGAGCAGATAATAGTCGGGATCGGCACCGAGCATTTTCTCGGGCAAGCCCCCGCCTTGCGCCAGAAACTGCCAATGGTACATGCCGAGCGCCAAGCCCTTCTCCATGCGCCGCCAGGTCGAATACGTCGGCAGAATATCGAGCACGCACAGCTTCTGCACCGCGTCGGGATGGTCGAGCGCCAAGCGATAGGCCACGCGCGCGCCGCGGTCGTGGCCGCAGACAGAGAATTTGTCGAAGCCGAGGCCGCGCATAAGGCCCGCCATGTCCTTGGCCATGGTGCGTTTGGAATAGACCATGTCCTCGGCATCGGCTACCGGTTTGCCGGATGCCCCATAGCCGCGCGTATCCGGGCACACGACCGTGAAACGCTGCGCCAATCGCGGCGCGATTTTGTGCCACATCGCGTGTGTCTGCGGATAGCCGTGCAGCAGCAGCAAGGGCGGTCCGGCTCCGCCCTTGCGGTAATGGATGGAAACCCCCTCGGGGGATGCGGAACCAACGCTGAAATCTTCGAACATCGCGGCAGTTAGCCACGAAATCTTTGCGCTGACCAGGGCGAGGCTCTAGGCTAGTTCCATCATGATCGACAAACAAAAAGCCTCGCTTGCAGAAGCTATGGCCGGCATCAAAGACGGTGCGGTCGTACTGATCGCGGGCTTCGGCAATTCCGGCATTCCGGTCGAGCTCATCGACGCGCTAATCGAGCAAGGGGCCAAAGACCTCACGGTCGTTTCGAACAATGCGGGCTCGGGCCGCACAGATGTGGCAAAGCTTTTGGCTTCGGGGCATGTGCGCAAGCTCGTGTGCTCCTATCCGCGCACCTCGGGCTCGGTCGTGTTCGAAGAGATGTACAGCGCGGGCCGCCTCGAACTCGAACTCGTGCCGCAAGGCACCCTCAGCGAACGCCTACGTGCGGCCGCCGCCGGGATCGGCGGCTTCTATACGCCCACGGCCGCCGGCACCAAACTCGCCGCCGGCAAAGAAACCCGCACGCTCAATGGCCGCGATTACGTGCTCGAAATGCCGCTCAAAGGCGACGTCGCACTGATCAAAGCCGAGCACGCCGATCGTTGGGGCAATCTCACCTATCGGTTGGCCGCGCGCAATTTCGGGCCGACCATGGCGGCTGCCGCCGATCTCACGATCGTGCAGGCACGCCATATTGTCGAGCTCGGCGGCATCGATCCCGAACAGGTCGTCACGCCTGGCTTGTTCGTCGACCGTGTCGTGCATGTGCCCAACCCCAAACAAGCAGGGACGCCCGGATGAAGGGTATCGCCCCCAAAGGACTGGATCGCGAAGCGATCGCGCGACGCGCAGCCCAGGATTTGTGGGACGGGGCCGTCGTCAATCTCGGCATCGGTCTGCCGACCTTGGTCGCCAACTACGTGCCCGCCGGCCGCGAGATCGTCTACCACTCCGAGAACGGCGTGCTCGGCGTTGGTCCTTCGCCGCTGGCCAACGACGTCGACCCCGATCTCATCAACGCCTCGAAAACGCCGATCACGCTGGTGCCCGGCGCGTCGATCTTCCACCACACCGACGCGTTCGTGATGATCCGAGGCGGCCATATCGACCTGGCGCTGCTTGGTGCGATGCAAGTCTCGGAAACGGGCGATCTGGCCAATTGGTCGACCGGCGACGAGAAGATGCCGCCGGCCGTTGGCGGGGCGATGGATTTGGCGGCTGGGGCCAAGGGTGTGTACGTGCTGATGGAGCACACGACCAAGGACGGCGCGCCCAAAATCGTCCCCTCCTGCACCTATCCGCTCACGGCTCCCCATGTCGTCACGCGGATTTTCACCAATTTGGCCGTCATCGACGTGACCAAAGACGGGCTGTTGGTGCGCGAAATGGCGCCCGGAGTCGATTTCGAGGCCCTGTGCGCCCAAACCGGCGCCAAACTTCATCTGGCGTCGGATTGGCGGCAGATAGGGGCTTGATTTTGGTTAATTTTGCATTTATCTCTTGACTGCTGACTGCGATGGCGAACTTGAAAACGCCGCGGGCGAGAACTGGCCCCGTTGTCCGAGCATAACTTGACACGGCCCCTGTTTGCGGGCGCGTTGTGGAGGTTGTCTTGGTCGCTTCGCTGTCCACCTCGGTCAATACGAATTTGGGCGCCATTTCGGCACTTGCGTCGCTGCGCAAGATCAACGCCGAACTGTTGGTCGCCAACAAGCAGCTGCAGACCGGCTACCGGGTTGCGGACGCATCCGACGACGCCTCCACCTTCTCGGTCGCCCAAGGTCTGCGCGGTGATCTGCAGGCGTTTTCGGCCGTGCAGAGCTCGCTTGCCAACGGCGTGGGCCTCGGCCAAGTCACGCAAGCCGCCCTCACCTCGATCTCGGACACGGCCGGCAACATCCAGGCGAAGCTCGTGCAGCTGTCGGACGGTTCGATCAGCGCCGCCCAGCGCACGATCTACACGGCCGACTACAACACGCTCACTTCGCAGATCAACAATTTCATATCTCAGGCGAACTACAATGGCGCCAACCTAATTTCGTCGGGTTCGGCCGCGCGCACCTATCTTTCGAGCATCACCGGCAGCACGCTGAGCCTGTCGGGCCTGGGTGCGACGGCGACGGCGCTGACCACCTTCACCGGTGCTGTCAACGTCTCGACTGCGTCGGATGCCGCGAACTCGCTGACCGCCCTCACGACCTTCCAAAGTGCCATCGCCTCGTCGCTGTCGACGAGTGCGACTGAGTCGCGCACGCTTTCGGTGCAGTCGAGCTTCCAGTCGGCCGTCACCGACGCCGTTACGACCGGCTTGGGCGCTTTGATCGACGCCGATATCGGCAAGGCGTCGGCGCAAAGCCAATCGCTGCAGGTGCGCCAGCAATTGGCCGTGCAGTCGCTCGCGATCGCCAACCAGCAACCCGGCGTGCTGCTCGGCTTGTTCAACAACGCTCGCTGAGAGCGCGTTTTTGATCCCTAATTGACGGGCGTCAGTTTCGGGCGTCCTTCGAGATGTGCGACCAGATTGTCGACCGTAAGGTCGCCCATCGCCTTGCGCGTCTCGACCGTGGCCGAGCCCACATGCGGGGCAAGGGCAACATTCTCGAGTGCGAAAAACGCCGGCGGCACGCGCGGCTCGTCTTCGAACACGTCGAGCCCTGCACCCGCGATCGTTCCGTTCTGCAAGGCCGCCAGCAAGGCCGCCTCGTCCACGACCGAACCGCGCGCGACGTTCACAAGATAGCCGCGCGGCCCCAAGGCTTTGAGAACGGCCGCATTCACGAGATGGCGCGTGGCCGCCCCGCCCGGCGTGATGACAACCAGCACGTCGCACCAGCTGGCAAGATCGACGAGCTTGTCGAAATAGCGATGCGCCACGTCCGCCTGCTTGGTGCGGCCGTGATAGCCCACTTCCATGTCAAAGCCGCCGGCCCGCTTGGCGATCGTCTTGCCGATGCGCCCGAAGCCGAGGATGCCGAGCTTCTTGTGGTGCACCGACGTGGTCAGCGCCTGGCCGCCTTTGAGCCATGCCCCTTCGCGCACGAAGCGGTCGGCTTGCGGCAGCTTGCGCAAGGCGCCGAGAATGAGGCCGAACGTCGTGTCGGCCACACAATCGTTCAGCACGTCGGGCGTATTGGTTACCACGATGCCGCGTGCCGAGGCCGCCGCCACGTCGATCCCGTCGTAGCCTACGCCGTTGCTCGCGATGATTTCGAGCTTCGGCAGGGCCGCAATCATCGCGGCGGGCACGATGCTGCCCCCGCTTGCCTGCATGAAGCGGACATTGGCGCCGTGTGCGGCAATGAATGCATCGCGCTCGGCACCGGCCGGCGGCAGCAGATGCGTCGTGAAACGCTCCTGCAATTTCGCCCAGCTACTGTCGGGCAGTTTGGCGGTCGAGATCAGATCGGGCTTGGCGGCCATGGCGGCAACCCTTTCGGCTTCAGGATTTGAATCGCTGTGCGAGCGCGTCGGTGTTCTTGAGCAGCACGCCGTTGTCGGAGCCAACGGCGACGAACTGGTAGCCTTCGGCCAAGCGCTTCTTGGCTTCGTCTTCCACGCCCGTGAGATAGCCGCCAGCCTTGCCGGCCGCGCGGATTTCGCCGATCGCGGCCGTGATCACCTTCTGCACGTCCGCGTGCTGGAAATTGCCGAGATGCCCCATCGATGCCGCGAGGTCCGACGGGCCGATGAACACGCCGTCCACGCCTTCGACCGACGCGATCTCGCGCAGGCGGCCGATCGCTTCCATGGTTTCGACCTGCACCAGCACGCAGATCTCGTCGTTGGCTTTCTTGAGATAGTCCTTCACGCGCCCGAAATTCGAAGCGCGCGCCGTGGTGGCGACGCCGCGAATGCCCTGCGGCGGATAGCGCGTTGCCGCGACCGCACGCTTGGCCTCTTCGGGCGTCTGCACGAACGGGAACAGCAGGCTCTGCACGCCGATATCGAGCAGGCGCTTCACGAGCACCGCATCGTTCCAGGCCGGGCGCACGATCGGCGTGGCGGTACCGCCCTTCATTGCCTGCAACTGCGAGACGAGGCCCGGCAATTCGTTGGGCGAATGTTCGGTGTCGAGCAGGATCCAGTCGAAGCCCGAATGCGCGATGCCCTCGGCCACCATGTTCGAGCCCAAGCTCGACCACAGGCCGATCTGCTGCTTGCCTTCTTTGAGCGCTTTCTTGAAGGCGTTGACTGGCAATTCCATGGCGTCGTGCTCCCCACTTGTTTACGTGTGTCGTTTGTTGAATAGCGTCTTAAGCCGGTCCGTCCTGTTGCGCAACTAGATCGGCGACATAGGCCCCGATCGCACCCGAGGCGGTGAGGCCCGGCGATTCGATGCCGTAGAGCGCGTAATAGCCCGCAACGCCGTGCGTTTCGGGCCCTTGGATCAGGAAATCCGGGTTGCCCGCCCCTTGCGGCACGATCTTGGCCCGAATGCCCGAATAGGACGGCTGGATGGCCCCGTCTTTGAGGCCCGGCCAATAGCGGCGCACTTCGGCATAGAAGGAGTCGCTGCGCTTGGGATCGACGTCGTAGTCGATCGCATCGATCCATTCGACGTCGGGGCCGAAGCGCGCCTGGCCCGCAAGGTCGATCGTGATGTGCACGCCGAGCCCGCCGGGTGCCGGGACGGGATAGATAAGCCGCGAAAACGGCGTGCGGCCCTGCAGGGCGAAGTAATTGCCTTTGGCGTAGTAGAGCGGCGGCACATGCGTTTGCGCGATGCCGTCGATTGCGGTGGCGATCTTTTGGGCTCCCAGCCCGGCGGCATTCACGAAAGTGCACGCCTTGATCTGCATCGGCGACGCCCCGCCGGTGGCGAGCACGATGCCGTCGTTGGCAACGTATCCGCCCACGACCGGCGTTTCGAATGCGAGCATCGCGCCGTGGTCCTCGGCCTCGCCCTGGTAGGCCAGCATCAGCGCGTGGCTGTCGACGATGCCGGTCGAGGGCGAGAGCAAGGCCGCAACGCAAGTGAGCTCAGGCTCGAGCGCGCGCGCGGCGGCGCCCTCGATAAGTTCGAGGTCTTCCACGCCGTTGGCAGCCGCTTGGGTGCGCAGTTTTTCGAGCGACGCGATTTGGCTCGCGTCGGTCGCGACGATCAGCTTCGTGCAGCGCCGATGGGGCAGCCCGCGTGCCGCACAATAGTCGTAGATGAACTGTTTGCCCGCCACGCATAGGCGCGCCTTGAGGCTGCCGGTCGGGTAATAGATGCCGGCATGGATCACTTCGCTGTTGCGCGACGATGTCTCCGTGCCGATCGCGTCGGCGGCTTCGAGCACGATCACGTCGCGCCCGGCACGAGCCAGGGCGCGCGCAACGGCAAGTCCGACCACGCCTGCCCCCGCCACCACGCAATCGGCCGTATCCAAGCGCTATCCCTTTTTTACTCGCCGTAGGGGCTGGGGCGCGCGTCGAGCATCGCGTTCCAGATCGGCAGCACGATGTCGCCTGGCCGCTTGGTGCCGTAGACGATGGCTTTTACGGCCGCGTCGAACATCGGCCGCGACGGCACGGCCGGCACGATGTGATAGCCGGCACGTTCGAGCGCTTGGATCGCGGCTTGCGCCTGGATGCTGTAGTTCTCGAAAAAATAGCGCGTGTCGGCTTCGCGGATCGCACGCGCGAGGATGAGATCGGGCGTGTCCGGCATCAGTCGAAGAGCTTGTCGATGTCGGATTGCGAGTTGGTCTTTTCGGCGTCCTGCGGCCCGTGCAGCACCACGCCGCCGACGTCCTTGATGTGGATGCTGTCGGCGTCCGACACCGGCAGCAGCTTGATTTCCTCGGCCCCCCAGATTTCCATCATCTTCTGCACGCGCTCTTCGATGAAGGCGAGCGTGCGCACGACCTTGTTGATGCGCTGGCCGGTCAGATCCTGGAACGAGCAGGCTTCGATGATGGCGGTGCACATGTCCGAGATCTCGGCGATGCGCTGCTGGCCGTATTCGTCGATCTTCATCGTGCGCAGTTCGCGCGCGATCTCTTCGATCTTTTCGACGCCGTCGAAAATCTGCGACGTCGCGGTTTCGGTCTGCGAGACGACCGAGGAAAGTTCCATCGACGCGCTCGCAAGCTTGTCTTCGGTCGCGAGCGGATGCTTGAGGGCGCCGATTTCCTTCTTGGTCTGCGCGATGCGCGCGGCAATGCCGTGCACCTCGTCGCGGATCTTGTTGATCTCGGTCATGTCGAAGCCGGGAGCAGCGGCGGCGGCGGAACCGATGCCGTCGATCTTCTTGCCGAGATCGGCGATGTCGGCGCGCAAGGCCGCGATCGCGGCGGAAGCGTCGCCGCCCAGTGCCGCCGCCGGTACGGCGATCGCGCCCATTTTGGCGAGCGGGGCAGTCGCGTGGCCGTTGGCGGGCATTTTGCCTTCGCGGATCAAAAGTTTTTCGGCCGTGAATACGGATCGTTGCAGCGGCGGCATGGCGTCGTTACCTCAAGGTTTGGGCATCCCCGAAAACGCTTTGTTTTATCACGAACGACTCGCCGAAATCCCGAGATAATTAGGGTCGCGCGAGTGCGGCCTCGCAGCCGTTTTTGACCACGACATTCAGTACGTCCGGGGCGATCGCGGCGAGCCAACGCAGATACTCGAGCGCTTGCAAGGCGCGCCCTGCCCCCACCCGGACGCCGTGATGCAGGCTCACCGTCGTGAGGCCGGCCAGAATGCGCAGATCCAGGATCTGGGCCGGGGTCTGGGCCAGCACCGTGTTGGCAGGCAAGCCCGCGAGCGGCAGCAGATCGGTTGCAATATCGAGATTGATGATGTTTTGGGCCGTCCCCCAGCCTGGATAGGACGGTCCCCAGATATCGGCAAAACGCGCAAAGTCGCTGACGGCACTGCCGCGGCTTTTGTCGGGCGCTTGCCCAGCCCCGGCGCGATCGGCGACAGCGCGGATGATGGCACCAGGCGCAAATTCGCAGCGCCCGCCCGCCTTCCAGATGCGCAAGCCAAGATCGGGATCGGCGTGGAATTTCACGTACCCTTCATCGAACCCGCCGCCGACGGCGGCAAGGGTTGTGCGCCGCAGTATGAAAAAATACGGGTAGTAGCGCCCATAGACGCTGCCGACCGCCACGATCCCGCGCACGCCGAGCGGAAACCCGACCGAGAGCAGCGGCGTTTGGGCTTCGTGTGCCTGCAGATGCGCGAAGGCGAGAGCCAAAGCGCCGGGGTCGAGCCGGTTGTCGTCGGCCAGCAGCACAAGCACGTCGCCGGTTGCCGCCGCAAAACCGAGATTGCAGGCGGCGATCGAGCCGCGCGGGCTTTCTTCTTTGACCCATCGCACGTTCGGGCCTGCGATTTCGAACGGCGACACGACGACGATCTCGTGGTCGAGACCGGCCGCTTCCGTGCGGGCCGCTTCGATGGCGCCGGCCACGAGCGTGGGAAAGATCGAGGGCAGCACGAAGCTGATCTTCATGGCGCCAACGTTCCTGCAAAATCGGGGCGGTTCTCCCGCCACCAGGTGAGCGTGCGCGCAATGCCGTCGTCGAGATCGACCTGCGGCGCCCAGCCGTATTCGTCGGCAAAGCGACTGCAATCGAGCGCTGTACGCGTGTCGATCGTCGGACGACTTGGGTCGAGCTCGATCGCAAGCTTGCGGCCCGAAAGTGCTACGATGCGCTGTGCCAACGCCAGTGTGGAAATCGTCTTGCCGCTGCCGAGATTGTAGAGCCCGAAGGGCGTGCGCTGGCGTTCGGCCGCAAGCTTCACGGCCGCGCACAGATCGTCGGCATGCAGGAGATCGCGCTCGGCGCGGCCCGTGCCCCAGTGCACGAGCTTCCCGTCGGTCGCGGTCAGCGTCTTGGTCACCGTGGCGCCGAACACGTGGCTGCGCGCAAGGTCGAACTTGTCGTACGGCCCGTAGATATTGGTGTGGCGGAAGGCCGTGAAGCGCGTGCGCCCGAGGCTCGCATACCAGGCGCACATGCGCTCGAAATAGACCTTGGTCGTGGCCGCCCCCACATAGGCCGGGTGCAGTGGCAGTGCGGGGTCGTAGTCGTCCTCGCGCTGCGGCGTGGCCGTGTCGGCATACATGACAGCACACGAGAACCAGACCACATGCGCTGCCCCAGCCTTGTGGGCGCTTGCGAAAATGCGCGCGGTCATGACCTGATTGTCGACCACGAGCGACAGGGGATCGTGCAGATTTGCAGCCGATCCTGCGGTTGCAGCGGCTGCGTGCAGCACGAGCGAGGCGCCTTTGAGGGCGGCGTCCACCCCGGCTTGCGTGGTGAGGTCGGCCGACCGCCACGCGATGCGCGGGTGATCGAAAGCCGGCCGACGATGGCAGATCGCCGTCACGCGATAGGCGGGATCGGCCGCGAAAAATTCGGCGAGATTGCGGCCGACGAATCCCGTGGCGCCGAGGACGACCAGTTCGATCACGGCCGAATCAACCGCGACAAGACGCGCCGCCGCAACGCCTTGCGCATCGAGGGCCGCGCGCTTGGCTTAGGCGAGAAGATTGATCTCGGTGCCGCGGCTCTGCAGGGCCGTGCTCGCCACGTCCGACGATTCGCCGGCGGCGGCCTGGATGCCGCGCTGGACTTGCGTCGCGGCGACCTGGGCGACCTGCTGGGTCGTGTCGTTGTAGAGCTCGCCACGATTGAGGGCCGCCTTTTGGACGGGCAGAAAACTGGCCGTGAGGCCGGATGCACCAATTGCTGACGCCATCGGGATTCTCCATGGACGAAGTTTCGTTAAGATTATTTAAACTACCGGCGCCCGGTCTGTCGAGGTCCTTGACAGGATCGGCGACGCTATCTGCCTATTTTCGGCCCTTTTTCGCCTTTTTGGCGCGCGCGATGCCCTCGAGGATCATCTTTTCGGCCCCTTTGGCATCGACCCATTTGACGATCGTGACCCATTTGCCCTTTTCGAGATCTTTGTAATGCTGGAAGAAATGGGCGATTTGCTCGATCAGGATCTCGGGCAGATCGGTGTAGTTTTTGACGCCCGAATAGAACGGATGCAGCTTGTCGACGGGGACCGCGACGATCTTCTCGTCCGGGCCGCCCTCGTCTTCCATCAGGAGCGCGCCGATCGGGCGCGAGCGGATCACGGCCCCGGGCACCACCGGCACATGGCCCACGACGATCACGTCGACCGGGTCGCCGTCGCCCGACAGCGTGTGCGGGATGAAGCCGTAGTTGGCGGGATAGCGCATGGCCGTGTGCAGGAAGCGGTCGACGAACAAAGCGCCCGACTTCTTGTCGATTTCGTATTTGACCGGTTCGCCGCCGAGCGGAATTTCGATGAGCACGTTGACGTCTTGCGGCGGCTTGGCGCCGATCGAGATTTTTTCGATGTCCATTGCAGTTCTAGCCCTTGCGTTTGACGCCGTTGAGGCGGTCGGACGTGATGTGGTAGCCGAGTTTGGGGTCGATTTCGCCGGCCTCATACATGACCGAGGCGACCTTGTGGATGCGCGCCATGTTCGAACGGTAGATCGAAACGAGCGCCCCCGGCGAGGTGCTGGTAACCCCTTCGAGATCGGCCAAAGCGCGCTGGTCGACCGTGAACTGCACGACCTTGGCGCCATCGCGCGCCTCGATCACGACGCCGCCCTTCATATTGTCGAACTGGGCGCGAGCGCCCCCGAAATCCAACGCCATTCCCGTCTCCGAATTCTGCCGCCCGAATCTTCCGCAAAGCCGCTGATCGACCGCGCGCGGTTTGTAGCGAGTTTTCCGGGCCTGCGCCAGTCGCGCTGGATTTCCCGCACCGGAAGCAATGGCGTGTGCCATGGCCGCGTAGGTCGAATACGCGGTGTCGCCACAAGCCGGATTCGGATTCCGGTCGGCGCCTTTTTATTCGCAAAATGCAAATAATGGCCGCTTTTTAGTCATATACTTCAGACTAAGTAGAAAATCGAAAAATTACAAAAACTGTTTAATAACAATATTTTACAAGTCTGTTTTTATTTATACCATTGCGAAGCGGTTTACCAGAAACTAATGTATACAACACGTCCTACAACAGTAGTCATTAGCCTCGCTTAACTTTTCATCGAAAAGTTTAAAAAGAAAACTACTTAAGAGAACAACCAAACAAGCCGCGAAAACTGCGGATTGCAGAACCCAGAACCGGAGAGCCCTCCCCACCATGTCGTTCCTCGCCTCGCTCAACAGCAATATCCGCATCGGCACGCGTATCGGCGCCGGTTTTGCCCTCATTCTCGTTCTTCTCACCGCCGTAGGTCTGTTCGGGTGGAACGGCCTGACCGACACAAAAACGCTCTTCGCCCGCTACAGCTCGGTGAGCACAAATACGATCCGCATGGGTGACGTCGACGCCGACTTCCAGGCGATGCGGCGCTCCGTGGTGCGCTACGCGGACGACGGCGCCGCCGCCGACCGCGCCAATATCGACAAGGCGGCAGTTTCGATACGCCAGGATCTCGCAGCGGCGATCGCCTCGATCCTTTCGGAGGAACGCCGCGCCATTGCGCGCGAAGCGCAGGCGGCTTTCGAAGAGTACATGCGCAATCTCGATCGCATGTACCAGCTGCGCGAAGCGCAGGTCGCAGCCGTCGATCGCGGCATGAACGAACTGGGCCTGCAGGCACGAACGGCGCTCACAAACGCGATGGATAGCGCCATTGCAGCCGGCGATTACCGCGCGGCCGCGTATGTCGGCAAGGCGCAAGAAGAGCTCGGCTTGGTTCGCCTCAACGCGCTGCGCTATCTGATCAAGCCGGATCCGGCCTTGATCCAGGCGGCGGAGCGCCAGATGAACGAGCTCAACCAGGATTTGGCGCGGGCGCGCGACGGCGCAAGCGGCGAGCCCCGCGCGCTGGTCGAGCAGGCCGCCGCAATCGCCCCGCGCTATCTCGCTGCCTTCCGCCAGGCGACGGAGGCCGTGCGCGCAATGGACGAACTCGTGAACACGACGAATGCGCAGGTCGCCGCGCGCGTGGCCGAGCGCATCGATACGCTGAAGGAACGCCAGAAAGCCGCGACGACGCAGATCGACGCCGAAGCAGCCGACGAAGTGCAAGAAGGTGTGGCGACCATGCTGACGCTGTCGGCGATTGCGCTCGTTCTGGGGCTGCTGGCTGCGTTTGGGATCGCCAAAGGCATTACGGGGCCGGTCGGCGCCATGACGGCGGCGATGGGTCGCCTTGCCGGCGGCGATCTCGCAACGGAAGTTCCGTCCAAAGACAACAAGGACGAAATCGGCGCGATGGCGAAGGCGGTTCAGGTGTTCAAAGACAACGCCATCCGCGTCAAAGCGCTCGAGGACGAACAAGCGGCACTCGAGGCCAAAGCGTTGGCTGAAAAGAAAGCCGCCATGGCCGCCCTCGCCGACCGTTTCGAAGCCGAAGTCGGCAGCGTCGTCGCCGGCGTGTCGAGTGCGGCCCAACAGCTGCAGGTCTCGGCGGGTGCGATGTCGGCCACGGCCGAGGAAACGAGCCGCCAGGCGACCGCCGTTGCCGCTGCCTCCGAGCAGGCCTCGACCAACGTGCAGACGGTGGCCTCGGCCGCCGAAGAGCTTTCGAGCTCGATCACGGAGATTTCGCGCCAGGTCTCGGAATCGAGCCGCATTACCGGCCAGGCGGTCGAGGACGTGGCGCGCACCAGCGAGACGGTCGAGAAGCTGGCGGTTGCCGCCCAGAAGATCGGCGACGTGGTGAAGCTCATCTCCAGCATCGCCTCGCAGACCAACCTGCTCGCCCTCAACGCCACGATCGAAGCGGCGCGCGCGGGCGATGCCGGCAAGGGTTTTGCCGTCGTCGCGTCGGAAGTCAAAAACCTCGCGAGCCAGACGGCAAAGGCGACCGACGAAATCGGCGGCCAGATCGCCGAAATCCAGACGGCAACCGGCGCATCGGTCGAAGCAATGCGCGCGATCGGGCAGACCATCGCCAAGATGAACGAGATCGCAACCGGCATTGCCTCGGCGGTCGAGGAACAGGGTGCAGCGACGCAGGAGATCGCGCGCAACGTGCAGCAGGCCGCTGCAGGCACCAACGAAGTCTCCTCGAACATCGCGGGCGTGACGCAAGCCGCCAGCGAAACCGGCACGTCCGCAAGCCAGGTCAAAGACGCCGCCTCGACATTGGGCACGCAGTCCAGCGATCTGCGCCGCTCGGTGACGAGTTTCCTTACGGAAGTTCGCGCGGCCTAAGGCGCCAAGCCGGCGGCGGCGGGGCAAGCCCCTCGCCGTCGCCGTGCTGCCGCATATCCCAATTGTTTACAAAGGGTTAATGTGAATCTTTAAATCATATTGGAACGCATTCTGCTTGCAATTCCCTCCAATTGCACAAATAAATACAATCTACCTGAATGCATTCGTAGGTCGCCCTACGTCCAGAAAGAAATACCAATGTTTGGCATTTCGGTGCCCAGCAGGTCGCCGAGCCTTCAGCAAAAAATTGCGATGCATGGCTGGGATGCCCTGCAAGCCGCCGGGTGGCGCTCTGCCTGCGCGACGCAAGGGTGCCGACCTTGACTCTCGGCGTCGCGCATCAGCGCAAGTCGTTTTTTCGCCGTCTGCCGCCCGGCGCGCTGCGGCGTTTTTCGGTCGTCGCGGTGCTTGCCTTCGCGATCGCCGGTTCGGCGATCCTGGGCGTGGCGAGTGCGGTGCGCAACCGTCTGCTCGAGGATGCCGGTCGCGAGGAGATCGTGGTCGCCCGGCTGGTCTCGCAGCAGATCGACCAGTCGATCCGAACGGCCAAAATAGTCATTGCCATCGCTGCGAAGACATGGCGCGAGGCGAGCGATCCGGACGACGGCGCGCGCGCGGCGGTCGTGGCAGCCGCTGAAAATCTGGCGCTCGAACCGCAGTTCCTCGCTCTCAAGATCATCGACGCAAATGGGCAATTTCTCGCGGCCAGCAGCGCCACCGAGGCGCAGATTGCCGACGCAATTCGGCTCTCCCTGCCGCGCATGCTCGAAAGCGGCGCCGATTTCGAACTCTCCGCCACGCAAGGTTCCATTGTCGGAAGGCGTCCGGCTTTCGCCGTCAATCATCGCGTGGTCGGCCGCGACGGCGCGTTGCTCGGTCTGGTTTCGCTGTCGATCGATCTGGTTCGCCTGCGCGAGGCGACCGACAAGGCCTTCTCGCTGCGCGAGCGCACGCTCTTGGTCTTGCGGGAAGACGGCGTCGCGTTGTTCCGCTTCCCCGATCTCGCGTTCGACATCGCGGGCACCGATGCGCGCGACCGGCCTGTCTACATCAAATACAGAGCGGGCGAATTGGAGGGTTACTATCCCGCTGTTTCGCCTTTCGACGGGGTGCGCCGCATGGGCGGTTTTGCGCTGTCGCCCAACCGCGACCTGCTCGTGCTTTCGGCCCGCGGCGAAAGGGACATTCTGGCGTCGGCGCTGTTCGGCCGCGGACAGTTGCTGCTGTTCGGCGCGATCGCACTGGCGCTTGCGCTCGCCGGCGGCGGCTATTCGGCCTTCGAACTGCGGCGGCGCAACCGCGTGATTGCCGAACGCGAATTGCTGCTGCAGTCGATGTCGATCGCCGACAACGCCATCGCCATCGCGGCAGCCGACGACGCCAAGCTCGTCTATGTCAACCGCGCTTTCGAACGCATCACGCGCTATTCGATCGACGAACTCGTCGGCTACAATTGCCGAATGCTGCAGGGGCCGGGCACGTCGTCTGCGACCGTCGCGAAAATCCGCGAGGCGGTGGCCGCCGCCCGCCCGGTTCGCGTCGATATTCTGAACTACGCCAAAGACGGCACGCCCTATTGGGCCGACCTCAGCATCGCCCCCGTGCGCGACGCCGAGGGCAACTTGCGGGCGTTCGTGAGCGCGTTCTCGGACGTGACGCCGCGTGTGGAAATGGAGGAGCGCTTGCGCGCACTCGTCCAGCGCGCCGAGGCCGCCAACAGCGCCAAGGACTCGTTCCTGGCGCGCATGAGCCACGAGCTGCGCACGCCGCTCAATGCCGTGATCGGCTATGCCGATCTGATGCTGATGGGTATCAACGGCACGCTCGACAAACGCCACCGCGACTACGTCGACGACATTGCGGCGAGCGGCCGGCACCTGTTGGCGATCGTCGAAGACGTTCTCGAGATGGCGCGCCTGCAGCAGGGTGTACGCGCCGTTGCGGTCGAACGATTCGACCCCGCGATCGAACTTACCAAGGCGGCGGCTTTGGCGGCGGCCGAAACGAGCAAAACCGGCGCCAAGCTCCAGATCGAGGCCGAGCCGGGGCTTGCCGCACTCGGCGACGCGCTCGCTTTCCGGCAAATCGCGGTCAATCTGCTCGCGAATGCCGCCCGCCACGGCCGTGCAGGCGGACAGATCGTGGCGCGCCTTTCGACAGCACCGGGGGCGCGCGTGCGCCTGGAGGTCGCCGACGACGGGCCGGGGTTCGCCGCCGACCTTCTGACGCAGATCGGCAAGCCTTTCCTCGGCAAGTCGTCGTTCGTCGCCGACAAAGGCGGTGCGGGCTTGGGACTGTCGATCGCGGTCGAACTTGCCAAGCGCATGGACGGCGAACTCACGATCGAAAACGCGGCCGTGGGCGCCGTTGCGGCCCTCGATCTGCCGGCCGCGCCGCCGGAACTGCCGCTGATGGCGAACTAGTCGCCGTATTCCGGTGCGCCATGCAATTGTATGGCGGACGGCGAAGATTGTTCTGGCGCTGCCCCCGCTCCGGATTGTAGAGAAAAAAGCAACAATGACTTTTTGCGGGCATGCGGCACGTGACGTTCGACGAAGTAATCGACCATCCGGATCTGCAGGCGCTGTACCGCCATTGGCGGTCGCTGGCCCAAGGCGAGGCGCCGCCGCGCGCCGCCTTCGATCCGTTCGCGATTCCGCGCGTGATGCCGAATCTCTTTCTGATGGACGTGCTGCCGGAAGGCGCATTTCGGTACCGGCTGGTCGGAACGGCGATCGACGCACATTTGGGCGTTTCGTTTACCGGGCGCCGGCTCGAAGAGATGCGGACGGGCAAGACGTACGACGACCTCGTCCATCTTTTCGCGACAGTGGCAGGCGAGCGCCGCCCTGGCTACTACGCCTCGCGTCTCGCCAGCGAGACGAGTGCCTATGCTAGCTATCGACGCCTCGTGCTGCCGCTTGCCGAGCCCGACGGCTCGATCGCCGTGCTGCTGGGCGGCTTTTGCATCGTTTGGGCGAGCGACAATCTGGATCCGATGCGCGTCACATCATTCGCCAACGCGCCCGAGACCGGCGGCACGCTGATATTCCAGCGGTAAATGTTGGGCGAATGCTACGCCGCTTGGTGAGCCCGCCTGCACTCGAACCCAGAACCCAAGCACGACGATCTCTGCAGATCTTGCGCAAATTGCGCTCAACCTTTTTGAAGGTCGAAATCGTCGGAAATGCATGGGTGATACAATTCAAGCATCGATTGCAGCGCGATCTAGAAGCTGGTTCAGTCGCTCATTCGCCTCAGTCGTCAGATTGATGTGCGAGCGACGCTTGTCGCGCGGGTCCTCGTGGCGCACGATAAGCCCTGCCTCGACCATGTCCTGTATCCGCCGCAGCGCCGTTGTCTGGCTAATGTTCGCAGACATGCACAAGCCTGACACCGACGTCGCCTTGCCGCTTCTTTCGAGGAGTGCAAGCTCGAGAAACATGAACCAAGCAGGATCCCCGAACATCTCCTGCGGCAAAAACTCGGATCGCTGCTTGCGGAAGCGGAGCAGAGATCTGAGGGTTTCGGTCCGACGTTGCTCGCGGTTCTCCGGAGTCTCTGCACCGTGTCCCGGTTTGGCGGTTTCTGTCGACGCAGCGCCAGGCGTCGGTGCGAGCAAGAGTGCGCGCAGTGCCGAGACCGCCGCATCGTTGGCGTCCGACGCTTCGACGGCGCGTCGGTAACTCGAAACAGCGGCGGCGACGACGGCAAGCGCCTCGTCGGGCTCGAATGGCTTCTGAAGATACCTCGCGACCCGCAGATCGATGGCCTCGATGGCGCTCGAGATCTCCGGAAACCCCGTCATCAGGATGAGCGAGCAAGCTGCACCGCGTTCGCCGCATCGCCGAATCTTTTGAAGAAAACCAATGCCGTCCTGCATGGGCATTCGAATGTCGGAAACGACGACGCCGATGCGATCGTCCTTCAGAAAACATTCGAGCCCCCGCGAAGCGCTATTCGCGCCGATGGCGTTGAACCCGGCAGCACAAAGCGCAAAAACAAGTTCTTCCACGGCACATTCCTCGTCGTCCACGACGAGGATTTTTACGGCATCTTCTGCTTGCTGATTTATCTGCATGCTTCGGCACTCGTCGAGATGATGCTATGAGGCAAGCGTTGCCGCGGCAGCGTCCGCGCGTATCGGCAGCGACACGACGAAGCAGGCGCCGCGATCGACATTCGACACTTCGATCGTCCCTTTCAGGCTTTCGACCGTTGCCCGGCATATGGCCAATCCGAGACCGGTGCCGCCGCTTCCGGACCGTGTGGTGAAAAACGGCTGAAAGATATTCGCGATAATGTCGGCAGGAATACCCCCGCCGCTGTCCTCGACGAATATTCGCACGATTTCCGGCGCCCCAGGACCCGTTTCCATGCGGATCCTGACCATGTCCGGCGCGCGCGCTCGGGAACCCGGATTCGCCTTGCCTTCCAAACGGTGCCGCAGAATTGCGTCGTAGGCGTTCGCGAGCAAATTCACGAAGACCTGCTCAAGCTCGATGCGACTGCATTCGAGTTCGCACCCGATGTCCGTCTCGACAATCAGATTGATTCCGTCGATCCGAAACTGTTCTTCGTACATGCCGATTGCCGCGTGTATCGCATCCGATAGCTTGGCAATTTCGACGACATTCCTGTCTTGCCGGATCAGCGAACGAAAGCGCTTAAGGATGCTACCCGTGCGATGGATGTTTTCGACGGCTTTGCCGGCGCGCGCCAGGAGGTCTTCCTTGGGCGCGCCCCGCTCGATAAGCGTGGTTAGGTTCGCAAGTCCGAGCCGGACCACGTTCAGCGGCTGGACCATCTCGTGGTTGAGCGTTGCCGCCAGCCGCCCGAGCGATGCCAATTTTGCCGATTGGATGAACATCATCTCTTTGGCGCGCAGTTCGGTATTGTCGATGCCAACACCAATAAATCTGACTGTTGGATCCATGCCCGTCTTGCTCTGCGTCCAGCTCCACATAATGTCGCGCCGCAGACTTGCGACATCGTTCGGCACGAACGAAGACTCGAAACGCACGGGATACTCGTCGGCAGATCGAATTCTGCTGAACTGACCCAATTGGTCGGAAACAAGGCCGCCTGCCGCGACCACGGAGTCGAAGTGCCGCCCGACCAACGCGCTGCGATTCGTGACGCCGAACATCACGGCGAACGCCGAATTGCAGGCTGCGATCTGGCCTGCTGCGTCGGTTTGGACGAGGGCCGCACCGCAGCCGTCCATGATACCGATGAGGTCCGTCGATTGCTGTTTCTGCAACGCAGCCAGCGCGTCGCCGACCCGGATCCTGTCCTGCGCACGCAGAAAGATTTCGAACAGAACGGCAAGACCAATGACGAAGGCGGCCGACAGAAAGCCGATCATGAGGTAGAGACGGCGTTGGTCGTAGAAGTCCGCAAACACGGCATCGGTATTCTTGCCGACGAGAACCGTCAGCGAAATGTCGTCCAGACGTCGGAAGGCGAAGATCCGTTCCACCTTGTCCAGCCGACTGGCGGTTCGAAACGTCCCTTCCGACGCAACCTTTACCAACGCCTCGACTTCGAAGCCGGCGATCGAGCCGCCGATGTACTGCCCCCCAGGACCGCTTGGCGCGCGCGCGCGGATGATGCCGTCCAGCCCGAAAAGATTGACGAGCGTGTTGTTGGGCTCGCCCAGAATTTCGAGGAAGTCGGAGAAAAGCCGGGGATCGATCGAAACGACGACCACGCCCAGGAACCGGCCGCTTGCGTTTCGTACCGGTCGACTGATGTTCAAGGACAAGCGCCCGGACGCGCGCCCGACAAGCGGTTTGCTGATGAACATGCGATCGGCGTCCGTGTCGCGATGCACGCTGAAATGCTCGCGATCCGACAGATCGACGCCGATGCTCGAGGCGTTTTCAGTGGTGGCGAGCAGCTTTCCGTCTGCGCCGATCACGGCGATCTGGAAAACCGGTTCGCGCAGCACGCCCCGCCGTGCCGACCATGTCGCGATGTCGACCGGAGGGCCGTCGTCGAGCACTTCCTCGCGGAGGAGCATCAGCACCTGGTCGAAGCGCTGAAGCAGACTTCGGGTGAAGACCTCGAACAGTTGCGTTTCGTATTTAACCTGGAGAACGGCGCGGCTTTCGAACTCCTGTTCCGCGCGCTTGGTCAACCCGACCGCGCCAAGCATGATCGCGGCAGACAGCGCCACGGCGATCGCCAGCACCGTGAGCAGACGTCCCGAGGCATTGGCCAAAGGTCCGAAGGGTTTGTGGGTTGCGTTCACGGGGGCCCGGCCATTTCGATGCTGTTGTCCTGATCCCATGACAATAAAGCGAACATGTTCTACCGGGACAAAACGGCCCATGTCGATCCCCGTCAAAGTTCAGATTGGAGTCCAAACTGAACCAGACTGTCCTGTCGGCCGGTCCAAAGTGCGACTAGCGTGCTTAACAGGCGATTAACGGCGTGTTGGCGCAATCGGGCGCAAAAAGCAGGATGGGCTTAGTCGGATGTCGAAGCAGATGCTGAAACCGAGCGCAAACGGACCGGGTGCCAATGGCCCAGGCGTCAGCGGCGAGGCGAAATTGACGCTCCGAATGGGCATTCGGCGGCTGCGCCCTGCTCTTTCGTCTGCCCGCGCGAGCGCACAAACCAACTTCCGGGAGATGCCCGCCTCGGTTTCCGGCGAGGCGAGTGCTGCGCTGAATGCCGCTAAAGAGGCGGCCGAAGCGGCCAACCGCACCAAAGCGGCGTTATTTGCCAATATGAACCACGAGCTTCGCGCGCCCCTCAACGCGATCCTCGGCTTTTCCGAGATTCTCGCCGACAACGCCGTCGGCGTCCAAGGTCCGCTTCAGGTCGCGCGGCAAACCGAGTTCGCCGGACACCTCAACAGCGCGGGCCACCAGCTTCTCGACATCGTCGAAAGCATCTTCGACCTTGCGACCATCGAAGAGAATGCACGCGACGTTCGCCCTTCCCCGACTTGCCTCGGCGGTCTCGTCGCCGATGTCGTGGCGCGGCTGCAACCGCTCGCGTCGCAGTTCGGCGTGCAGATTCGAACCGATCTCGATGCCGAACTTCCGAACTGCTCGATCGATGCGGCCCGTATCCGCCAGGCGCTCCGAAGCGTTGTCGACAACGCGATCAAGTTTTCGAACAAAAATGGGATTGTCACTGTTCGGCTCTCTCGCGCGAGTTCCGGCAATGCCGCCATCACCGTGTCGGACACGGGTGTCGGGATCAGCGCTGCGGATATCGCTCATGTATTCAAGGCGTTTCACCATGGCGACTCGTTGTTCACGCGAAGATATGACGGCGCCGGGCTTGGCTTGACCTATGCAAAGCGGTTCGTCGAGCAGCACAGCGGCCACATCACGCTGTCAAGCGAGCGGAACGTCGGCACCACTGTGACCATCGAGCTGCCTTTCGCCACCACGACGTCGGAAAGGTGAGAGAAATGTCCGCTGCGCTGTGCAAAGTGCTTATCATCGACGACGATGCAAGCTGTGCTGAAGAGTTGTGTCTGCTGCTGGCGGCTGCAGGCTTTCCCACCGAGCACGAACTCTCTGCGGCCGACGGTATACGCCATTTTCTGCGCGACCCGAATGTGAGGATCGTCGTTTCGGACATACGCATGCCGGATTGCGACGGTGTCCGGCTTCTCGACCAGATCCGCAGTTCGGGCGGTCGCGGCATCGACGCAACCGTAATTCTTGTGACGGGGCAGCCCGATCTGCACACCACGATCGACGCGCTCAATCTTGGCGCGTCGGCAATGCTGATGAAGCCGCTCGATCCGGTCGAGATCGTCAGCGCTGTTTCCAAGGCGATCGACATCCAGATGGAGTTGGTCAATTTCAGCCAGTCCAAGAAGGTCTCGTGATCTTGTCCCCCTCCGTCCCGAGACGAGCGCCGCATCGCGATCTGCCGCCCCAACTCGACAATGGCGGGGACGCGAATGAAGACGTCCAGATGTCCAAAGCTCGGCTTTTTTCCAGATTGGTCGAAGAATCTCGAGCACCTCTCAACGCGATAATTCGGCTCTCGGCGTTCCTTCTGGAAAAATCCGATACCCCGTCCGCCGTCGGCGATCTTTGCCAGACGGACGATCTGGTCGCCCACATAAACACCGCAGGCAATCAGCTTCTCGACCTTCTCGACAACGCATCCGACATAGCCGACATCGAAGACGGTCGGTTGCCGCCCGCAATCAGGTCACTGTGCGTAAACGACTTGATCTTGGATGTCGTCGCACGACTGACGCCGATGTCCGAGCAGTTCGGAATTTCCATTCAGCTGTCGCTGGATACCGATCTGCCCAGCTGTATGATCGATGCGTTGCGTATTCGATGCGCGCTACGAAGCGTAATCCGCAACGCAATTGAATTCTCAAAGCCCAATGGCGTCGTCGATGTTTGGACGACCCGGACAGCTGAACGCGGAATTGTAGTTACCGTTGCCGATCGAGGCATCGGCATTCCGCACGAAGATCTTGAAGAAGTCTTTCGGCCATTTCATCGTCGCGCTTCCGCCGCAGCGGGATGCCATCTCGGATCTGGGCACGGGCTCGCAATGGCGAAGAAGTACATCGAATACCATAGGGGAAACATCTGGTTGACGAGCAAGCTGGACGTCGGAACGACGGTCGAAATCAACTTGCCATATGTCGCGCCGAAGCAGTGGGACTGACTTGCCGTGAGTGCCGATCCCTGCAAAGTGCTGGTTGTCGACGACGATGCGAACTGCGCGGAGGAGCTTTGTCTTTTGCTTGCCGCAGTCGGCATCCAGACCAGTAGCGCCCATTGCGCGGCAGACGGCATCATCAAATTTCTCGACGATGCGAACATCCGCGTCGTCGTGTCCGACATCCGAATGCCCGATTGCGACGGCCTCGAATTTCTTGAGATGATCCGCTTGTGCCGCGAACGCGGGGGCGGTGCGGGCTTCATTCTCGTAACCGGACATCCTGAAAGGCATACGGCCGTCGACGCGCTGAAACTCGGCGTATCGGCTGTGCTGCTTAAACCGCTCGATCCAATCAATGTCGTCGATACGGTATCGCGCGCGGTCGCACTTCAGACGGCGTCAAGGAACCGAAGCGCCGATCGGGCCCGGACTGCGGAGAGTTCGCACGACCTTCGCAAAGCGACGCCGATCGACGATATTCTGCTCGACGACGTCTTGGCCGCATTAAAGAACATACTGCGCGTTGACGGGCGCAATTAACCCGCCGCAGCACTTAGCGAATCTCCGAACGAAGGTTGGTGAGCCCGCCGGGACTCGAACCCGGAACCCCAACATTAAAAGTGTCGTGCTCTACCAATTGAGCTACGGGCTCGTCGCCGAAACGACGTCGAAACAGGCCGGGAACCTAGTGTCCTTGGGCCCGGGGGTCAACCCCTCTCAGAGGGGTGCGCGCGGTACGGTTACAGGCGGCAAAGTCGGGGCCGGATCGCCGCCCGCAAAAGCCGTCCCGGTCGCGAATTTGGCGCGCATCGCGGCATGGATGCGCGGCGACACGAAATGCGAGATGTCGCCGCCCAGTCGCCCCACCTCTTTGACGAAGCGCGAGGAAATGAATTGCTGGTTTTCCGACGCCATCAGAAACAGCGTCTCGACCGAGGGATCGAGACGCTTGTTCATGCCAGCCATCTGGAACTCGTATTCGAAATCCGACACGGCGCGCAGGCCGCGCACGATGATCTTCGCGCCCACGCTTTGCGCAAAATGCATCAAAAGCGTCTCGAACGGACGCACCTCGATCTTGTGCGCGACGTCCGCCATGGCGGCCACTTCGCTGCGCATCAGCGCCACGCGCTCGTCGAGCGAGAAGAGCGGCCCTTTGCCGGCATTGACGGCAACCCCCACCACCAGCCGGTCCACGACGAGAGCGCCGCGATGGATGATGTCGAGATGGCCGTTCGTCGTTGGATCGAACGTGCCCGGGTAGATCGCAACGCGCGTGCTCATGTCGCCCCCGTTTCAGCCTCCGCCCGCGTCTTCGCCGCTGGGCGCCTCGTCGCCTGCCGAACCGTCGCCCGCCGAACCTTCGCTGGGCCCGATGTCGCCGAGCCTCGCGACCGACACGACGCGCTCGCCCTCGCCCATCCGGAATACGGTCACCCCCTGCGTTTGGCGGCGCGCGATGCGGATATCGTCGATCGGCGTGCGGATCAGCGTACCGGCATCGGACACCAGCATCAACTGGTCGCCGTCGCGCACCGGGAACGAGGCGACGACGGCGCCGTTTTTCTCGGTCGTCTCGATATTGGCAATGCCCGAGCCGCCGCGCCCCGTGAGGCGGTATTCGTAGGCCGAGCTGCGTTTGCCGAAGCCCTTGCTGGTGATCGCCAGCAGGAATTCTTCGGCCGCAGCCAGTTCGGCGTAGCGCTCTTCGGAAAGGACAAGTGCGGCACCGTCTGCGGACGCGCTCTCGCCCGCTGCAGCCTCGACGCCCGCATCGACCTCGGGTGCTTCGGCTTCCATGCCGCGGCGCTGGCGCGACATGCGCAAGTAGGCTTCGCGCTCGGGCGTGTCGAGCTCGGTATGGCGCAACAGCGCCATCGAAATCACCTCGTCGTCGCCGGCGAGCTTCACGCCGCGAACGCCGGTCGAATTGCGGCCCGCGAACACGCGCACGTCGTCGACCGCAAAGCGGATGCATTTGCCGCCGCGCGTGGCGAGCACGATGTCCTGGCGGTCCGAACAGGGCTGCACGGCCACGAGCCGTTCGCCGTCCTCCTCGAGCTTCATCGCGATCTTGCCTTTCGACATGACGTTGGTGAAGTCCGAGAGGGCGTTGCGGCGCACATTGCCCTTCGAGGTCGCGAACACGATATGCAAGGAGTCCCACAGGCTCGTGTCGGGCGGCAAAGCCAGCACCGTCGCGATTTTTTCGCCGTCGCCCAGCGGCAAAAGCTGCACCATCGGCTTGCCGCGGCTTTGCGGCGTGCCGAGCGGCAGACGGTAGCATTTGAGCAGGAACACGAGGCCGCGATTGGTGAAAAACAGGATCGGCGCGTGCGTGTTCGCGACGAACACCTGGCTCACGAAATCTTCCTCGCGCGTCGCCATGCCCGAGCGGCCCTTGCCGCCGCGGCGCTGGGCGCGATAGGCCGACAAAGGCGTGCGCTTGATGTAGCCCGCATGCGTGACGGTCACGACCATGTCTTCGGGCTGGATCAGGTCTTCGATGTCCTGGTCGCCCGCACCCTCTTCGAGCGTGGTGCGGCGCTTGTCGGCGAATTCGGTTTTGTAGGCGACGAGCTCGTCGCGCAGAATGCCGAACAGCCGCTCGCGCGAGCCGAGAATGTCGATGAAGTCGGCAATCTGCGCCACGATCTCCTTGAGCTCGCCCAGGATCTTGTCGCGCTCGAGACCTGTGAGGCGCTGCAGGCGCAATTCGAGGATCGCCTTGGCCTGCTCTTCGGAAAGGCGATACGTGCCGTCGACCACGCCGCGTCCGGGCTCGCCGACCATCTCGATGTAGCTGCCGATATCGTGCACGTCCCACGCGCGCGCCATCAGCCCTTCGCGGGCGGCGACCGGGTCCGGCGATTTGCGGATGAGTTCGATCACCGGATCGAGATTGACGACCGACACCGCAAGGCCGATCAAGATGTGCGCGCGCTTGCGCGCCTCGCGCAGTTCGAAGCGCGTGCGCCGCGTGATGACTTCTTCGCGGAATTCGACGAAGGCGCGGATCAGCTCCTTCAAGCCCATCAGTACGGGCTTGCCTTCGTCCAAGGCCAGCATGTTGTAGCCGAACGAAACCTGCAGGCCGGTGTATTTGTAGAGCTGGTTCAGCACGATCTCGGGATTGGCGTCGCGCTTCAATTCGATCACCACGCGCACGCCGTCGCGGTCGCTTTCGTCGCGAAGGTCGGAAATGCCTTCGATGATCTTCTCGTTCACGCACTCGGCGATGCGTTCCATCAGGCGCGCTTTGTTCTGCTGGTACGGCACTTCCGTGACGATGATCGCTTCGCGGTCTTTGCGCACTTCTTCGGTATGCGCGCGCCCGCGCACGAGGATCGAGCCGCGCCCTGTGCGATAGGCTTCGCGCAAGCCGCCGCGCCCCATCACGATGCCGCCCGTCGGGAAATCGGGGCCGGGCACGTGCTGCATCAACTGGTCGAGCGTGATCTCGGGATCGTCGAGATACGCACAGCACGCGTCGATCACTTCGCCCAGATTGTGCGGCGGAATGTTTGTCGCCATGCCGACGGCGATGCCAGAGCCGCCATTGACCAGAAGATTGGGGAACACGGCCGGCAGCACGCTGGGTTCTTGCGTGCTGTCGTCGTAGTTCGGCACGAAATCGACCGTGTCTTTGTCGATGTCGGTCAGCATCAAGGATGCGGCTTTGGCGAGACGCGCTTCGGTGTAGCGCATGGCCGCCGGCGGATCGCCGTCCATCGAGCCGAAATTGCCCTGCCCGTCGATCATCAGCAGGCGCATCGAAAAATCCTGCGCCATGCGGACCATGGATTCGTAGATCGCACTGTCGCCGTGCGGATGGTATTTGCCCATCACGTCGCCGACCACGCGCGCCGATTTCCTATAAGCGCGGTTCCAATCGTAGCCCGCCTCGTGCATCGCAAACAGAATGCGGCGATGCACGGGCTTCAACCCGTCGCGCGCATCGGGCAGCGCGCGGCTCACGATCACGCTCATCGCGTAATCGAGATAGCTGCGCTTCATCTCGTCTTCGATCGAAACCGGCGAGATGTCGGTTGGGCCTGGGGGCGTGGGCAGAATGTCGCTCAAGTGGGGGTGCCGATCATGTGAAAGCGTCGCGAATCAGAGGTGCGAAATCTACCAGTGCAGCCGTGCCCAAACAATGCGGAAAAGGCTCTCGCGCGGTTATTGCAAGCGCTTGAAAAAGCTAGAGAAAAACGCCGGATTTTTAGGGCGTCGCGGGCTTGCGCGCCGTGCTTCCCAAGACGCCCGCATGGCCCCAGTTTTCGCGCGGCACGTCGTCGATCACGATGTGCGTGTTCTCGGGCTTTTTGCCGAGCACGCGCACGAGCGTGTCGGTCATCTCGCGCACAATTTGCGCCTTCTGCTCGGCACTTGCGCCAGCCGTGATCTTCACATTGACGAAGGGCACGCGCGCCTCAGAACGGAATGTCGTCGTCGATCGGGCCGGCCGGTTTGCGACCGCCGCCGCCGCCGCTCGAACGTCCACCACCACCGCCGCCACCGCCGCCCGAGGGTGCGCCGTAATCGTCGCCGCCGAAATCGTCGCCCCCGCCCATACCGCCGCCGCCGCCCATGCCGCCCCCGCCCTTGCCGCCGTCGAGCATCGTGAGCTCGCCGCGGAAGCGCTGCAGCACCACTTCGGTCGAATATTTTTCCACGCCGCTATTGTCGGTCCATTTGCGCGTCTGCAACGCGCCCTCGACATAGACCTTCGCACCCTTCTTCAGATATTTTTCGGCCACTTCGCCGAGCTTCTCGTTGAAGATGACCACGCGGTGCCATTCGGTCTTTTCCTGGCGCTCGCCGGAGTTCTTGTCGCGCCACGTTTCCGATGTCGCGATCGACAGATTGACGACCTTGCCGCCGTTCTGCATCGAGCGCACTTCCGGGTCTTTGCCCAGATTGCCGATAAGGATCACCTTGTTGACGCTGCCGGCCATGGTCTTCAATTCTCCGCGTGCGAATCCTAGGAACGAAGCGCAAACTTATACGCCAGCACCGCCAACGCAAAGCCCAAAACGCGCCGCGTTCCGAGTTGTACACAGGCAGGTACAGGGGGCATCGCCAAGGCGCCGAGCGCACCCTATATTCGCTGCTTCCACAACATAGGACGACCGATGGCGCCGCAACCGCATTTGCATCGCATTTCCGTTCGCGGAGCCCGCGAACACAATCTCAAAAGCGTCGACGTCGATCTGCCGCGCGACGCGTTGGTGGTCGTCACCGGCCTGTCGGGCTCGGGCAAATCGTCGCTCGCGTTCGACACGATCTATGCCGAAGGCCAGCGCCGCTACGTCGAAAGCCTGTCGGCCTATGCGCGCCAGTTCCTCGAATTGATGAGCAAGCCCGACGTCGATTCCATCGACGGCCTGTCGCCCGCCATCTCGATCGAACAGAAAACCACGAGCCGCAATCCGCGCTCGACCGTCGGCACCGTCACGGAAATCTACGACTATCTGCGCCTGCTCTATGCGCGCGTCGGCGTGCCCTACTCGCCCGCCACGGGCTTGCCGATCGAAAGCCAGACGGTCAGCCAAATGGTCGACCGCATTCTGGCGATGAAAGACGGCACGCGCATCTATCTGCTGGCCCCCGTCGTGCGCGGCCGCAAGGGCGAGTACCGCAAAGAGCTCAAGGAATTCCAACAGAAGGGATTCCAGCGCGTCAAAGTCGACGGCAAGCTCTACGACATCGACGCCGTTCCCGTGCTCGACAAAAAGCGCAAACACGATATCGACATCGTCGTCGACCGGCTTGTCGTGAAATCGGATTTGGGACCGCGTCTGGCTGACTCGGTCGAAACGGCGCTCAAGATCGCCGACGGCCTCTTGTACGTCGAAAACGCCGACACGAACGAGCAGACCGTCTATTCGTCGAAATTCGCGTGCCCGGTCTCAGGTTTTACAATCACCGAAATCGAGCCGCGCCTGTTCAGCTTCAACAATCCGTTCGGCGCCTGCCCCTCGTGCGACGGTCTGGGCGAAAAACAGTATTTCGACCCTGCCCTCGTGGTGCCCGACGGCCGCCTGTCGCTCGACAAGGGGGCCGTTGCCCCGTGGGTGTCGGAGACGCAGAAATACTATGCGCAGACGCTTTCGAGCCTTGCCAAACACTACAAGGTCTCGCTCGCCGCCCCGTTCGAAACGCTGCCGAAAAAAGCGCAAGACGGCATCCTGTTCGGTTCCGGCGACGAGCCGGTCACGATGGTCTATTCGGACGGCCTGCGCGACTACAAGACCAACAAACCTTTCGAAGGCGTGATCCCCAATCTCGAACGCCGCATGCGCGAAACGGATTCGGCTTGGACGCGCGAAGAACTGTCGCGCTATCAGTCCGCGCGCCCGTGCGAAGCCTGCAACGGCCATCGTTTGAAGCCGGAAGCGCTCGCCGTCAAAATCGGCAAGCTCAACGTCTCGGAAGTCACCCAGTTTTCGATCGACGAGGCGGCTGCCTGGTTCAAGGCGCTGCCCGGCAAGCTCACGGCCAAGCAGAACGAAATCGCCGCGCGCATCCTGAAAGAGATCAACGCGCGGCTTGGCTTCCTCGTGAATGTCGGTCTTGAATATCTCACGCTGTCGCGCGCATCCGGCACCTTGTCGGGCGGCGAAAGCCAGCGCATACGCCTCGCTTCGCAGATCGGTTCGGGTCTCACGGGCGTGCTCTATGTGCTCGACGAACCGTCGATCGGCCTGCATCAGCGCGACAATGACCGTCTGCTCGAAACGCTGAAGCGCCTGCGCGATCTCGGCAATACGGTCATCGTCGTCGAGCACGACGAAGACGCGATCCGCGTGGCCGACTGGGTCGTCGATATGGGCCCGGGTGCCGGCATCCACGGCGGCAAGATCGTGGCGCAGGGCACCCCCGACGACATCGTCAAAAACCCCGCGAGCCTCACGGGCCAGTATCTGTCCGGCTTTCGCCAGGTGCCGATCCCCAAGACACGGCGCCAGGGCCACAAAGGCCAGAAACTGCGCGTGCGCGGGGCGAAGGCCAACAATCTCAAAAACCTCACCGTCGAATTGCCGCTCGGCACCTTCGTGTGCGTGACCGGCGTTTCGGGCGGGGGCAAATCCACGCTCGTAATCGAAACGCTCTACAAGGCGCTTGCCCGGCGCCTTATGGGCGCACGCGAAATCCCGGCCGAGCACGACGCGCTCGACGGTGTGGATTTTCTCGACAAGGTCATCGACATCGACCAGTCGCCGATCGGCCGCACGCCGCGCTCGAACCCGGCGACATACACGGGCGCCTTCACGCCGATCCGCGATTGGTTCGCAGGCTTGCCCGAGGCCAAAGCGCGCGCCTACGGCCCCGGCCGCTTCTCGTTCAACGTCAAAGGTGGGCGCTGCGAAGCCTGCCAGGGCGACGGTGTGATCAAGATCGAGATGCACTTCCTGCCCGACGTGTACGTGACCTGCGATTCCTGCCACGGCAAGCGCTACAACCGCGAAACCCTGGAAGTGACCTACCGCGACAAATCGATCGCCGACGTGCTCGAAATGACGGTCGAGGAATCGGCCGAGTTTTTCAAAGCCGTGCCCGCGATCCGCGAGAAGATGGAAACGCTGGTGCGCGTGGGCCTCGGCTACGTGCATGTGGGCCAGCAAGCCACGACGCTCTCGGGCGGCGAAGCCCAGCGTGTGAAACTCGCCAAAGAACTCTCGCGCCGCTCGACGGGCAAGACGCTCTACATTCTCGACGAGCCCACGACCGGTCTTCACTTTGAGGACGTCAGAAAGCTCCTCGAAGTGCTGCACGCGCTCGTTGACCAGGGCAATACAGTCGTGGTCATCGAGCACAATCTGGAGGTCGTCAAAACCGCCGACTGGATCCTCGACCTCGGCCCCGAGGGCGGGGGCAAAGGCGGCCGATTGGTCGCGAGCGGTACGCCCGAAGACGTGGCGAAATCGAAGGAAAGCTACACGGCGAAATATCTGGCGCCTTATCTGGCCAAGGGCGGGACGACGGCGAAGAGAAGGGCATGAGCCGCACAATAGCGTTTTTGATTTCGCCTTAGCGATGCGTTACGAATAGCGCGACCGCAATAAAAGGCTGAGGGCGTGATATGCATGCGAAATCGCCGTTGAATCATCACGCGCTACTAGTGAACACTGCCCTCAAATATCGGCAAATCGAGCGCGTCGTCGCAGGCCAGAAATGAACGCCGCCGCCGTCGCCATGGCTTTGGGATCGGCGGTGCTGTTCGGCATTTCCGCACCGGCGGCGAAATGGCTGCTGGGGGCCCTCGATCCGTGGTTGCTCGCGGGGCTGCTCTATCTCGGGGCCGGGCTTGGGTTGGCGTTGGTGCGCCTGTTTGGCGCCGCTGGGCGGGCGAACGTCGAAGCACGGCTTGTGCGGCGCGATTTGCCCTGGCTGGCGGCCAGCATTCTGTGCGGCGGGGTTGCGGGGCCGGTGTTGTTGATGATCGGGCTCGTGCATGTCGATGCGGCGGCGGCATCGCTGCTGCTCACGCTCGAGGGCGTGTTGACCGCCCTGCTCGCTTGGTTCGTGTTCCGCGAGAATTTCGACCGGCGCGTCGCCGTCGGCATGCTTTGTATTGTGGCGGGTGCAGTGGTGTTGAACTGGCAGCAAGGCATTGCCGTGCGCGATTTGGCCGGGCCGCTTGCGATCGCGGCGGCGTGCCTTGCCTGGGCGATCGACAACAATCTCACGCGCAAGATCGCGCTGGCCGATCCGATGCAGATCGCCATGGTGAAGGGGCTCGTGGCCGGCCCCGTGAGCCTCGCCGTCGCGTTCGGCACGGGCAGTGCGGTGCCCGGCTTCGGCGTTGCAGGGCTCGGGCTTCTGGCCGGATTCCTGGGTTACGGCGTGAGCCTAGCGCTGTTCGTGCGTGCCTTGCGCGATCTCGGCACGGCGCGCACGAGTGCCTATTTTGGCCTCGCCCCTTTTGTGGGGGCGCTGGTGGCAGTCCCCCTGTTCGGCGAGCCGATGCAGGTGCAGCTGTTTGCCGCCGGTGCGCTTATGGCCGTCGGCGTGTGGTTGCATTTGAGCGAGCGGCACGAACACACGCATGCGCACGGTGAAATCGCGCACGAGCATCGCCACGCCCACGACGAACACCACACCCATCCGCATGATGGCCCCGTGGCCGCCGGGGCCGTGCACAACCATTTTCATGTGCATGCGCCCTTGCGCCACGCGCATGCGCATCTGCCCGACAGCCACCACCGCCACACGCATTGAAGATCGGCGCCCGCGCGCGCAAACGCGCGCAGCGCTAAAGTTCCGCGTTGGCCGCGGCGAGGCGTTCAGCGATCCAGGCTTCGGCCTCCGCTTGTGTCGCGAAAACGCATTGTGGAACCAGCGTTTTTGCGCAGATGCGCCGGTAGAAATTGCGCGCGAAATCGGCCGCCGGCAGATCGTCGGTCAGCACGTAGGCGAGGCCCGCGCGGTTCTTGTTGCGCGCCGCGTCGCGCCCGAGTTCGGCATAGGCCTGCGCCACGTCGGCCGGCGGCAGCGGCTCGCCGCTGATCGTGACGATCATGCCCCAGGGACCCGTGTCGATCAGGTCGCGCATGATCGCCCAGGTGTCGGCAACCATGCGGCGGAAAGTTTCCATGTTGATCGGATAAGCGACCTGCTCGTACAGGATGCGTCCTTCGACATACACCTCGAAGGTCCCGTGTTGCGAAAAGCCCATTGCCGCCTCGGCTGCGTCGCGCGATTTTGATTTCTTATTCTGGCACGAGGTGGCGCTGCGTTACTGCTCTTTCAAGCGAGCCGTCGCGCTTTTGCGCGGTTCCTCTTTTGAGTAAATTATGCTATAAGGGAAGTATGTCTTTGAGAAAAAGGCAGCGCTGTTTGACAATGTAAATATGTAATATGGCAGATTCAACGCCGCCCCCTACCCCAAGTCACTTTGTCGCCTGTATCCGAAAATGCGCGCCGAGGCGACATTGATGGAATATCAAGCGGATAAACAGGTTGCCGTCGCGCTTGGTAACCTATTGTCGCGGATTAGCGCCCGGCACCGGCGCGCATCCTGTCGGGGTCGTTGTAGGGATCTTCCGGATCGGTCACATCGCCGACCGCAGCCGGGCGCGGGCGCCAGGCGCGCACGCGGGCCATGGCGGTGTCGATATCGACCTGGATCATGGTTTTGGCGAGTTCATTGCGCACGGTCGTGGCCTCGGCGCGCACTTCGGGGCCGCCGCGCTGCTGGGCAAGCGTGAGCCATGTATAGGCATTCACGCGATATTCCACGCTGGCGCGGTTGGTGCCGAACCCGAGCTGCGCCATCCGGAACAAGGCACCCGGATGGCCGCGTGCACCAGCCGCCATGTACCAGCGCTGGCCTTCGTCGCGATCCAGCTCCGTGCCGTCGCCGGCATAAAGGCGCTCGGCGATCATAAAGCGCGCTTCGGTATTGCCGAGCTCTGCAGCGCGCTTGTAGAGCGCAAAGGCCTGCGCGCGGTCGCGGTCCACGCCGCGCCCTTCGTCGAACAGCGAGGCCATGTCGAGTAAGGCCGGCGTGAAATCGGCGTCGGCCGCGCGCGTGAGATAGTTCAGCGCCTGCTGCGGATCGGGCGCAATGCCGCGGCCGGTGGCGTAGGCGCGCGCGATCGCGTAGAGCGCCTTGGGAAAGTTCTTGACGGCCGCGAGGCGATACCAGCGCAACGCCTCGCGTGGATCGATAGCGATGCCGCCACCGCCCTCGTCGGAGATGCGGCCCAGCAGAAACTGTGCTTCGGCATCGCCGCGCTGGCCATGCGGCAGCAGCAGCAGATAGGCCGGGCCGAAATTGCCCTTCTCGAATTCGGCCTTGCCGCGCGCAAGATCGTCGGGGCCGCGCTGGGCCGGGCGGAAGGTCGGCGGAATGCGCGCGGTCGGCGGGCCCACCAGTGCGGGGCGCTCGGTCTCGGGAGCGGCAGCCGGCGGCGGCTCGGGCGTCGGTGTCTCGGGTACCGGGGCCTGGGCCGCCGTCAGCACATAGGCCGCCAGCACCAAGACGGCGCCGATCGTGCGGCTGCGTTTGGACCCCACCCGCAGCATCGCCTAGACCTTGGCCGCGATCGCCTCGATTTCGATCAGGAAATCGGGGCTGGCAAGGGCCGTCACAACCATCAAGGTCGAGGTCGGCGGCGAGGCTGAACCAAGGGCACGGTCGCGCGCCTCGCGGCTCGCCTGGGTGAAGCGCGCATCGGTCAGCAGCACCGTGATTTTGACGAGGTCTTCGAAGCCCATGCCGGCATCGGCGAGGATGGCCTTCAGATTTGCCCACACCGCATCGGCCTGGGCGGCGATGCCCACCGCGATGCTACCGTCGGGCAGATTGCCGACCTGGCCCGAAATATAGAGCCAGCGCGCATTGGGCGGGACCGCAATCCCGTGCTGGTATCGGCCGGTCGGGGGTGCGATTGTCGCGGGGTTGTGGATCTTGAACATGGCGCTTTGATGGCTCCGTGGTACGGGATAAGCGGCGAATCTAGGTTGGAACAATAGCAGGTTGGACGCAATGGATCGAACGAAGCCGGTGCATGTGATTGGGGGCGGTTTGGCGGGCTCGGAAGCGGCGTGGGCGCTGGCGCAAGCGGGCGTGCCCGTGGTGCTGCACGAGATGCGCGGGGTCAAAAAGACCGAAGCGCACCATACCGACAAATTCGCCGAGCTGGTCTGTTCGAATTCGTTCCGTTCGGACGAATGGGAGATCAATGCGGTGGGCTTGCTGCACGCCGAGCTGCGCCAATTGGGCTCGCTCGTGATGCGCTGTGCGGACCGCCACAAAGTGCCCGCCGGGGCCGCCTTGGCGGTCGATCGCGAAGGTTTTTCGCAGGCCGTGACCGACGCGATCGCCGCCGAGCCGTTGATCCGCATCGAGCGCGGCGAAATCGAAACGCTGCCGCCGTCCGACTGGGACAGCGTGATCGTCGCCACGGGGCCGCTCACCGCCCCTGCCCTGGCCGACGCGATCCGGGCGCGCACGGGCGAAGAGTCGCTCGCGTTTTTCGACGCGATCGCCCCCATCGTGCACAAGGACAGCATCGACATGTCGAAGGCATGGCTGCAGTCGCGCTGGGACAAGGGCGAAGGGGCCGACTACATCAACTGCCCGCTCGACAAGGACCAGTACGAGGCGTTCGTGGTCGGGCTCGTGGCGGGCGAAAAGACCGACTTCAAGGAGTGGGAGAAATCGACCCCCTATTTCGAAGGCTGCCTGCCGATCGAGGTGATGGCCGAGCGCGGCGCCGAAACGCTGCGCTTCGGGCCGATGAAGCCGATCGGCCTCACGAACCCGGCAACCGGAGGGCGTGCTTACGCCGTGGTACAACTTCGGCAAGACAACGCGCTCGGCACGCTCTACAACATGGTCGGCTTCCAGACCAAGCTCAAATACGCCGAGCAGGTGCGGCTGTTCCGCACCATTCCGGGTCTCGAGAACGCCGAATTTGCAAGGCTCGGCGGCATTCACCGCAACACGTTTTTGAATTCGCCCAAGCTGCTCGACGGCCAGCTGCGTTTGAAGGCCGAGCCGCGCTTGCGCTTCGCAGGCCAGATCACCGGCGTGGAAGGTTATGTGGAAAGTGCGGCGATCGGGCTGCTCGCGGGCCGCTTCGCGGCGGCCGAAAAGCTCGGACGCGCCGAAGCACCGCCGCCGCCGACCACGGCATTCGGGGCCTTGCTGGCGCATCTGACTGGCGGGGCCAATGCCGATACGTTCCAGCCTATGAATTGCAATTTTGGGCTGTTTCCGCCTTTGGCTGAAACGACCAAGCGCATCAAAGGCCAGGATCGCAAAAAGCTCTATGCGCATCGCGCACGCACCGATTTGGCCGCGTGGCTCGCGGCCCAAGGCTCAGAGGCGGCCGCGTAGGCGCACCCACAGAAGCCGCCAGATATCGCCCGGATTCGGGGCTTGCAAAGACGGCGCAAATGGATCGAAGCGGCATGCGGCCAAGCGCTTGAGCCATATCCGCGCGAGGGCTGCCGGCAAAGCGGCGGGCAAGGCCGCACGCGGGATTGGGGCCTCCATCAGATCGCGCGCGCGATGCACGATGGGTTCGATCGCCGCCGCGATTTTGGCGCCCGCCTTGCCCTCGTGGATCGTCTCGGGCGTGAGGCCGGCCTGCGCAATCAAATCGGCGGGCAGAGGCAAGCGGCGCTGGCGCGCATAAAACGGCAAGGCGCGTACGATGCCGGCAAGCGCATAGCCCGTGCCCAGATCTTCGGCGGCGACCGTGTCGCTTGCGGCGGCCGCGAATGCCGCTTTGAAGATGCTGCCCGAGGTCTCGCGCGCATAGGCCGTCATGTCGGCGATGTCGGCAAAGGGCGCATCGTCGAGGTCGCGTTCGCGGCCGTCAATGGCGCGGCCAAGGGCGGCCAGATCGAGATCCGCCGCCGCCACGCAGGCCACGATTGGATGCTTGCGCAAAGCCCCGCCCGCCGCGATTTCGGCCAAGGCTTCGCGCCACCATTGCAGGCGGATCTGGCCCAGCAGCGGTTCGGACACGGTTTCGCGCACGCGCGCGATTTCGACGTTGAACGCGTAAAGGGCCGTGAGCCGCGCGCGCAAGGGCGCTGGGGCGAACAAGGTCGTGCGCCAGCGGTCGGGGTCGTAGCGGCGAAACTGCGCATCGGCTTCGGCAACGGCGAGCGGGTCCATGCAATGCTATATAGACGGGCCCTCCAACGGAATCGACCTTCGTGAACAGCCGCACCGCCTCCACCGAGAATTTCCCGGTCGCCTCGTTTCTGATCGCGCCCAAGCATCGGCCGACGGTGCTGGCCTTCTATCGTTTCGCGCGCGAGGCCGACGACGTCGCCGACGATCCGGCCATGGACGGCGAAGCCAAAACCGCACGGCTCGAAGCGTTCGACCGCGCCTTGCTGGGCAGTGCGGACGGCCCGGAAAGTGCGCAGACCTTGCGCACCGTTTTGCTCGCGCAAGGCCTCAGCCTCGACCATCCGCGCCATCTGCTGCAGGCGTTTTTGGCCGATGCGCGCGGGCGGCCCTGCCGGTCGTGGTCGGACCTCATCGCCTATTGCCGCTTCTCGGCGGCCCCTGTCGGGCGCTTCCTGCTCGATCTGCATGGGGAGGATCGCGCGGCATGGCCGGCCTCGGACGCTTTGTGCACGTCGCTGCAGATTCTCAATCACCTGCAGGATGCCAAGCAAGATTGGGCCGATCTGCGCAGGCTCTACGTGCCGCGCGATTGGCTCGTGCAGGCGGGCCTTGCCGAGCGCGATCTGCTGGGGCAGTACCTCACGCCGCCCTTGCGCGGCGTGTTCGACCGCGTGCTCGATCGCGTCGACGAGCTCAATCTGCAGGCCCGTCCGCTCGTACGTGCGATCGCGGATCGGCGCTTGCGCATGGAGGCTGCCGGCATTCATGCGATCGCCCTGCATTTGGCCAAACGCCTTCGCCGCTTGGATCCGCTTGCAGCCCGCGTGGCGCCGACGCAACTGGGCAAAGCCGTAGCCCTTCTGCGCGCTTTGGCGGCTGGGCTTGTGCGATGAGCGAGGCACGCCGCCGCTCCACATTTTATTGGGCAATGCGCCTGCTGCCCGCGGACAGGCGTGCGGCCTTGTTCGCGCTCTACGATATCGCGCGCGCGATCGACGATGTCGCCGACGGCCCGGGCAGTGTGGCCGAACGGCGCGAAGGTCTGGACCATTGGCGCGGCCAAGTCGCCGCGATCTATGAGGGCACGCCGATCGAGCCCATCGCGCTCGCGTTCCAAACGCACGCCAAAAGCTTCGGCCTGCCGCGCGCCGAGCTCGATGCGCTGATCGACGGCCAGCTCATGGATCTCGAGCCCATGGTCTTCGACGAAGCGGCCTTTGTGCTCTATTGCCGCCGTGTCGCCGGGACCATCGGCATGCTCGCTTTGCCGATCTTCGGCGCAAGCGGCCCTGCCGCCGAGCGCTATGCGATCGCATTGGGCGAAGGGCTGCAGCGCGTCAATGTGCTGCGCGATATCGCCGAAGATGCCGCACGCGGGCGCCGCTATTTGCCCGAACCGGTCGATGTCTTTTCGGCACGCGCAGCCGCCAAGCTCGCGCAAGCCAAAGCGATGCTGTCCGACCTCGACCGCCGCGCACTGCGGCCCGCGATCGTGATGGGCGAGCTCTACGAAGCCTTGCTGCAAGCGGTCCTGCGCGGCGAGAAGCTCGGGGCGTGGGCCAAATTCGCAGCCGTTCTGCGCGGCCTGTGGCGCAGCCGATGAGCCGGGCGGATGTGCATATTGTCGGCGCCGGGCTCGCGGGGCTTTCGGCCGCCCTGGCGCTTTCCGAGGCGGGCGTGCGCGTGCGGATCCACGAAGCTTCCCCGTTCGCGGGCGGGCGCTGCCGCTCGTTCGAAGATCCGATCCTCGAGCGGCGCATCGACAATGGCGGCCATGTCGTGATGTCGTCGAACACGGCCACCTTCGCGTATCTCGCGGCCATCGGGGCAACCGACCGGCTCGACGGTATTGTGCCTGCCCGCTTCCCGTTTCTGGATCTCGCCACGGGCGAAAGCTGGACGATCCGGCCCAATGCAGGGCCGATCCCGTGGTGGATCATGGCCGCCGGGCGTCGCGTGCCCGGAACGCGGCCGGCCGATTATGCCGAAGCGCTGCAGCTCTATTTTGCGCCAGCCGAGGCGCGCGTGGCCGACCGGCTCGATCCCAACGGCCCGCTCTATGAGGCGTTGTGGGCGCCGCTTGCGATCGCCGTGCTCAATACCGATCCGCGCGAGGGGGCCGCGCGTCCGCTCGCCACCATGCTCGCCAACAGTTTCGGCAAGGGCGAGTCCGCGTGCCGGCCCTATCTCGCGGCCAACGGACTTTCGGACGCCTTTGTCGATCCAGCACTCGAAACTTTGGTAAAGCGCGGCGTCGAAATCGAAACCGGCCGCGCGCTTTCAAGCATCGAAATCGAGCGCGGCCAGGCGGTAGCCCTCGATTTCGCCGACGAGCGCCTGATGCTGCGCGGGGGATGCGTGGTGCTGGCCCTGCCGCCTTATGCGGTCGCACGCCTGCTGCCCGGTATCGTCGTTCCAACCGAGATGTCGCCGATCGTAAATGCGCATTATCGGCTCGAAGCACCCGTCGACCTTCCTGGCGGCACGCGGCTGCTGGGCCTTATCGGCGGCACGGCGCAATGGCTGATCGCCACGGGCGATGTGCTCAGCGTCACGGTCAGTGCGGCCGACGCGCTCGTCGAGCGGCCAAGCGAAGCGCTCGCGGCCCTTCTGTGGCGCGATTGTGCGGCCGCCCTCGGGCACCCGGCCCTGCCCGTGCCGCCGAGCCGCGTCATTAAAGAGAAACGCGCTACCTTGCGGCTGACACCGGCACAAGAAATGCAGCGCCCAGGGGCCGCCACAGCCACGCAGAATCTCTATCTTGCGGGGGACTGGACGCAGACCGGGCTTCCGCCGACAATAGAAAGCGCGATTCGGTCCGGATCAATCGCGGCGAATGCTGTGCTCCAGGGGCACGGCGACAGGCCGCGCGCACCCTTACCTTTGGAGTAGATGAAAAATGGTCGATTTTCTTGCAAAACTCGGGCTCGACAAGCTCGATCGCGCGCTGATGTACGGCGTGGCACTGGCATTGATTCTCGCCGTTCTCTCGAATGCGATCTATCTCGAAGCAAGCTGGATCTCGTTCTTCGTGCGCTTTTTGCACGTCGTATCTGGCGTGATGTGGGTGGGGCTGCTCTGGTACTTCAACTTCGTGCAGATCCCGTCGATGCCGAAGATCCCGGACGAGCAGAAGCCCGCCGTCTCGAAGGTCATCGCCCCCACGGCCTTGTTCTGGTTCCGCTGGGCCGCCCTCGCCACGCTCGTGACCGGCCTGCTGCTGGCCGTTCTCAACGGCTATATCGTGCAGGCGCTGACGCTGACGGGCACGGGCCCTGCCAAGCTCATCGGCATCGGCATGTGGCTCGGCATCATCATGGCCTATAACGTGTGGATGATCATCTGGCCGAACCAGAAGATCGCGCTCGGCATGGTCGAAGCCGACGCCGACACCAAGAAGAAGGCGGCGCGCACGGCCATGATCACGAGCCGCTTCAACACGATGTTCTCGATCCCCATGCTCTATTTCATGGTGGGTGCCCAGAACATCGCCGCAGGCTAAGGCGACGCAAACATGAACGGCAAAACGGGGCCTTAGCGGGCCCCGTTTTTATTTCTAAAGCGCGTATAGGCAGGCCGCCACGCGGCGTTCTTCGGCCAGCAGCACGTTGTAGGTTCGGCACGCGGCCCCGGTATCCATCGTGTCGGCCACCATGCCCAGATCGCGCAAGGCCGCGCGCACGGCGGGCTTCAAAAACTGTCCGCGCGCACCCATGCCGATCAGAAGAATGCTCGGGCGCCGATCGCGTGCAATCGCCGCGAGCGCCTCGAAATCCGACACCGTGAGCACTGCAATATCGGCCGGGCGCCATGGCAGGATCGCGTCGGGCAGCAGGATTAGCGAGCCGTCGTGCCGCTCGCCGCGAATGGTAAAAACGCCGGGCCCATAGCCGTCCACGACCTTGCGGTCGGGATGCGGGGCTGGCGGCGGGGCGGCCACGCGCGGCTGCGGCCGTTAGGGTGCGGCCGGTGCCGCGGCGTCGGTTTTGCCGGGCGGCGGACCGCGGCGCAGCTTGTCCTCGCCCAAGAACAGCAGGATCGGCGCCGCGATGAAGATCGAGGACGAGGTCGCGAGCACGATCCCGAACAGCATGACCCAGGCGAATTCTTCGAGCGCTTCGCCGCCGAACAGAGCGAGCGGCAAGGTCGCAAGGAACGTCGCCACCGACGTGCCGATCGTGCGGGACATGGTTTCGTTGATCGAAAGGTCGATGAGATCGCGCAGCGGCATCGATTTATATTTGCGCAAATTCTCGCGCACGCGGTCGTATACGACGACCTTGTCGTTGATCGAATAGCCCATCACGGTCAGCAAGGCCGCTATCGCCACCAGATTGAACTGGAAGTCGGTCACCACGTAGAAGCCGATCATTTTGGTGATATCGAGCAGCAATGTAACGACCGCTCCCACGCCGAACTGCCATTCGAAGCGGAACCAAATATAGAAGAGCATCGCGACCATGCTGAGCCCCAGCGCCAGCATGCCGTTGCGGAACAGCTCTTCGGATACCGAAGCGCCCACCGCTTCGACGCGCCTAATCTGCACGCCGGGGAAACTCTGCTGGAGCGCACCGCGCACGCGTTCGACCGCGCGCTGCTGGGCGGCGTCGTCGCCGGGCTGGCGCTCGAGGCGGATCAGCACGTCGTTGGGCGAGCCGAATTGCTGCAGGCCGGCTTGCCCGACATTGAGGGTCTGCAGCATGCCGCGGATCGCGGGGAAGTCGGCGGGCGCTTGTGTGCGCGCCTCGATCACGATGCCGCCTTTGAAGTCGATGCCGTAGTTCAGGCCGGGATAGAAATAGAGAACGATCGAAATGATCGACAGCAGCGCCGACAGGCCCACGCCCGCAAAGCGGCCCTTCATGAACTTGATGTCGGTCTTGTCGGGAAACAGCCGCAGACGCGGGAACAGGCGGATCATGGCAAAATGTCCTTCAGACCGGCAGCGATTGGCGCTTTTTGGCGCGCAGCCAGACGACCATCATTAGACGCACGAGGACCGTGGCGGTGAACATCGAGGTCAAGATGCCGAGCGTGATCGTGACCGCAAAGCCGCGTACGGGCCCCGAGCCGAAGGCGAACAGCAGCATCATCTTGATGAGGGTCGTGAGGTTTGAGTCGACGATGGTCGAGAAGGCGCGCGAGAAGCCCGCCTCCATCGCGGCATAGGGCGTTTTGCCGGCGGCCGTTTCTTCGCGGATGCGTTCGTTGATCAGAATGTTCGCATCGACCGAGAGGCCCAAGGTCAGCAGCAGCCCCGCGATGCCGGGCAAGGTTAGCGTGGCGTGCAGCATCGACAGGGCCGCAACGGTCAAGAACAGGTTCGCAACAAGGCCTAGGCACGCGAACACGCCGAACAGACCGTAGCTCCATATGATGAAGCCGAACACGAGCACGAGCCCGACGAGGATCGAAGCAATGCCGGCCCGGATCGCATCGGCCCCGAGATCGGGGCCGACCGTGCGCTCTTCGACGATCGTGAGCGGTGCCGGCAATGCACCGGCGCGCAGAAGCACGGCGAGGTCTTGGGCGTCGCGCGCGGTGAAGCGGCCCGAGATCTGGCCGCGGCCGCCGGTGATCGGTTCGCGGATGACGGGTGCGCTGATGACCTTGTCGTCGAGCACGATCGCGAAGGGCCGGCCGACATTCTGGCGCGTCACGTCGCCGAAGCGGCGGGCACCCAGCGAGTCGAACTCGAAATTGACGACCCACTCGCCAGTCTGCGGATTGGTGCCCGCCGACGCACGCGTGAGGTTCGCACCCTCCACTTCGACGCGCTGGCGCACGGCGTAAAGCGTGGGTTGGCCGTCACTGCGCCGCTCGTTTTCGGCGCGCATGATTTCCACACCCGGCGGCGGACGCTGGCCGGCATTGGGATCGAAATTCGGGTCGAGCAGCCGGAAGGTCATCTTGGCGGTCGTACCGAGCAGACGCTTGATGCGGTCGGGATCGTCCACGCCGGGCAGCTGCACGATGATGCGGTTGGCCCCTTGGCGCGCGATCGTGGGCTCGTTCACGCCGGTCTCGTCGATGCGGCGGCGCACGATCTCGATCGATTGTTCGACCGCTTGCGTAGCCTTGTCGCGCAACGCCACTTCCGTGAGCACGATCGTGATCGTGCCGTCGGGCGTGGATTGGATGTCGAGATCGGGCGTGCCGCCGCCGATCCCGCCCGTCCCCACATTGGTCACGATCTCGCGCAAGGCACGCACCGCGTCGGCCGCCTGCCCCGGATCGCGCACCTGGAAGACGACGGCGTTTTCGCGCGCCGCAATGCCGACAATCGCGATATTGCCCGCGCGCATGCGCGTGCGAACCTGATCTTGGATATTGACCAAGCGCTCGCGCACGACGGCGGGCATATCCACCTCAAGCAGCAGATACGATCCGCCGCGCAGATCGAGGCCCAGATTCATCGCCGCGTAAGGTACCGATTCCGGCCACCAAGACGGGCGCGGAATGACGTTGGGCAAAGACAAAATCACACCGGTCAAGCACAGACCGACGATCGACCAAATCTTCCAGCGCGCGAAAAACAGCATCGTTTTGGGTCTCGACAATGCCGCCCCTTATCGGGGCGGCACCGTTCTCAATCCTTCAGGGTGGCGACGAACTCGTCGTGGCCCAGACGCGCATAGAGCTTGCGCTTCACGGGGTCTTTCAGCGTGTCGATCGCTTCGGCAGCCGCCGGATCGCCAGCCTTTGTCGCAGCGGCCGCATCGACTTCCGCCTGGCCGGCATTTTCGGGCACGCCCAAAATCTGCCAGTAAGTCGGGCCCGACGGCGCCTTCTTTTCGGCCTTCTCTTGCTTCTCGGCCTTCTCTTCGCCGCCGCTCGCACCGGGCTTGGCGGTAATCTCGACGACCATCGCGCGCAGAATGCGCACGCGCACGCCGTCGGCGATTTCGATGACCGCTTCGCGATCATCGACGATACGCTGCACGGTGCCGATCAGACCGCCGCCCGTGACGATGCGGTCGCCGCGCTTCAGCGCGTCGATCATCGCCTTGTGTTCCTTCGCCTTCTTCTGCTGCGGACGAATGATCAGGAAGTAGAAGACGACGAAAATGAGAACCAACGGGAGCAGCTGGACCAGGAAGTCGCTGCCGCCGCCGCCGCCCGCAGCCTGGGCATAGGCGGGAGAAATAAACATCGAAGAAAACTCCATCGCACGAGGGGTTTTTGGATCGGGCGCGAACTATAGCCACCCCGCCCCGAAAAGCAACGTCCCCCTTTAGGTCGGATTTTCCTTTTGGATTGACCACTTGGCGACTGGGAGATAGCTTGCGCGGCCTTTTCCAAAGCCATTTCCGTGTGCGGGACTCCGAACCGATGGACGCTGCCAAGATCGAAACCCTGCTCGCCCGAATTGCCGACGCGCTCGAGCGGCTCGCTCCGCCTGCCTCGATTTCTGCCGATCTCGATGCGGGCGATGCGTTTGTGTGGCATGCCGACGGGCAGCGCCTCGAGGCGATTGCCAAGGTCAACCGCGTCGATCTCGACCTGCTGCGCGGCGTCGATCGGCAGCGCGAAACGCTCTACGCCAACACGCTGCGCTTTGCCAAAGGCCTGCCCGCCAACAACGTGCTGCTGTGGGGCGCGCGCGGTACGGGCAAATCCTCGCTCGTGAAGGCCGTGCACGCGGCCATCAATGCCGAGATGCCGCGCAGCGTCGCACTCGTCGAAATACATCGCGAGGACATCCCTTCGCTGCCGCTGCTGCTGTCACATATTCGCGGAAAGAAGCGACCGGTTATCGTGTTCTGCGACGATCTGTCGTTCGACGGCCAGGATGCGGCCTACAAGTCGCTGAAGGCCGTGCTCGACGGCGGCATCGAAGGCCGGCCGGACAACGTGGTGTTCTACGCCACCTCGAACCGCCGCCATCTGATGGCGCGCGACATGATCGAAAACGAACGCTCGACCGCGATCAACCCGTACGAAGCCGTCGAGGAAAAAGTCTCGCTCTCCGACCGGTTCGGTCTGTGGCTCGGCTTCCACAATGCCGACCAAGACACGTATTTCGCGATGATCGAGGGCTACGCCAAGCGCTACGATTTCGGGCTTGCCGTCGAGGATCTGCATGCACAAGCCAACGAATGGTCCGTCACGCGCGGCGCGCGCTCGGGCCGCGTCGCGTGGCAATTCGTGCAGGATCTCGCCGGCCGCTTGGGCAAGCGGCTCGACTGACGTTCAAAGCCCTGCCAAGCGCCCGTTCTGCAATGCGCCCAGCACAAAACCCGCGGCGCGAAACAGCGACGGGCTGTATTCGGAAATCACGATCGTCGCATCGCGCGCTCCGTTCGGGCCCGGCGTGATAAGGGCCTTGCCCGGTGCCCCCGATCGGCGTGACAGCTCGTAGCTGACAGCACCCGGATTTGATTTGTCGCGTACAGCACGGATCTGCCAGTCCGCAAGCGGATCGCGCAGATCGCGGATCGTGGCCAAGTACTCGGCACGCATTTGGCGCGCCGTTTCGGCCAAGCGCAGCACCAGCGGATCGTTGCGGCTGGCTTCGGCCCACGACGCAATTCTGGCCTCGGCCGACGGCAATTCGACCGTATCATCGGCCGGTTTTGCGACGGGCTTTTCAGGCGGTTTGGCGGCGGGCTCGGGCTTTAGCGCAGAAACCTTGGGCGCAGATGCGCGTGAAGCAGACACAAGATCGCGAAGAACAAGAAGATCGCTCATGGGCATTCTCCATCCGATCGCGCATGCATTCTGCATGCGATGGATAGAATTGCACTTTAGAGCTGTCGAGTCAACGCGCCGCGCAAAGCTCAGTTGGCTGCCGAGACCGATCCCAGAAACTCGATCGGATTGACCGCGCGCGTGCCGCGGCGCACCTCGAAATGCAGCTGCGGCGTCGTCACGTTGCCGGTCGCCCCGACCCGCCCGATCGTCTGCCCGCGCCGCACCTGATCGCCGCGCTGGACCAATAATTCGTCGGCATGCGCATAGGCGGTCACAATGCCGCCTTCGTGGCGCAGCAGCAGCAGATTGCCGAAGCCGCGCAACTCGTTGCCGGCATAGATCACAACGCCGCTTTCGGCCGCACGAAACGGCGTGCCGCGCGGGGCGGCGATATTCACGCCGTCGTTCTGCAAGCCGCCCGGCTTGGGGCCGAAATCGGATGTCACCACGCCGCGCACGGGCCACAGCATGCGCCCGGCTGAGACAGCCGTGTCGCTGCCGGCCGGTGCCGCCGGCGGATTTGCAGGAGCCGGCGGTGGGACAGATGCGGCGGCGGGCGGCACGGACGCAATCTGCGGTGCAGGCGCAGGTGCTGCAGGTGCCGTCGCAGCTTGCGGCGCTGGAGCGGGATTTGAAACGACCGTCTGCGGCTGAGATGGCGGCTGAGGCGGTGGCGGCGCCACGGCGGCAACGGCGGGTGCAGGTGCCGGAGTCGGCACGACATTGCGCACGCTTTCTGGCCGCGCGGTTTCCGGGATCACGAGACGCTGGCCCACACGGATCGTATAGGGCGGCTCGATTGCGTTTACGCGCACAAGCTCGCGCATCGGCACGCCGTAGCGCTGCGCCAACTGCGAGACCGTGTCGCCGCTGCGCACCTCGTGCACATTCACATTCGGGATTGAAAGGCGCGTGCCGGGCTCAAGCGCGTAAGGCGGATTGAGGCGGTTGGCATCGATCAAGGCACGCGTCGGCACGCCTGCACGTCGCGCGACCGTGAACAGCGTGTCGCCGTCGCGCACGATATAGGCCGAGCCTGGGGCGATCGGTGTGGCAGGTGCGGCCGTGCGGGCAGCGTTTGCTGCCGGCGGCTGTGCACTGCCGATCGTAACCGGGGCCGGCGGGCCGCTGCGCGCGCAAGCAGCCAATGCGGCGAGTGCTGCACCGCAAAGCAAAATACGAAACGAACGCGCCGGCATGGGCCTCCTGCCCTTACGACGGCAATCCTGCCACCATCGGCACGAATCGCACGGCGTCGAGTTCCTCGATGGTGGCACGGCCATCGATTTTGCGCACGCGGATCAGGCTTTGCGTACGTTTCTCGCGCCCAACGGGCAGCACCATCACGCCGCCCTCGGCGAGCTGGTCGATCAATGTACCGGGAATTTCGCTGGGTGCTGCCGTTACGATGATACGCTCGAACGGCGCTTGGGCGCCCCAGCCCTGCCAGCCGTCGCCGAACTTTGTCGTGACGTTGTGGATACGCAGCGCTTTGAAACGCGCCTCGGCTTCCTGCATCAGCTCGCGATGGCGCTCGATCGTGTAGACGCGACGCACCATGCGTGCCAGCACGCATGTCTGGTAGCCCGAGCCCGTGCCGATCTCGAGCACCTTCATGCGCGGGCCTGCTTCGAGCGCTTGGCTCATCAGCCCCACGACCGAGGGGCGCGACAGCGTCTGCGCGTGGCCGATCGGCAGGGCGGCGTCTTCGTAAGCGCGGTCGCGGAAGGTTGGCGGCACGAACGCCTCGCGCGGCACGCGTTCGATCGCCGACAGCACGGCCGTGTCGCCGATGCCGGCCGCACGCAGGTCCATCAGCAGGCGGATGCGATGGTTGGGCGTGCTCATGCGGCGTCCCCGAAATGGCGGCCAAGCGTTTTGTGCATGGCGCGGTGCGTGAGGTCGAGATGCAACGGCGTGACCGTGTTGTAGCCGCGGTCGGTCGCCCAGATGTCGGTGCCTTTGCGCTCGTCGTGGCCGCGCACGGCCGCCCCGATCCAGTAGTAGGCCTGACCGCGCGGATCGGTGTTGCGCACGATGTCGTCGGACGTTTTGTAGCGCCCTTGCGTGGCGCGCACTGTGCCGCGCACCTTGGCGTGCGCCACGTCCGGGAAATTGACGTTCATCAGCACGTTTTGCGGCCAGCCCACGGACGCAAGCTTCGCAATGATGCCGCCCGCAAAGTGTGCGGCCGTTTGCCACTTGATCGGATGCGGGCCTGCAACGACCTGCGACAAAGCGATCGCCGGCACGCCCAAGATGGTGGCTTCCATGGCCGCCGCGATCGTGCCCGAATAGGTCACGTCGTCGGCAAGATTGCCGCCGCGATTGATGCCCGACAGACACAGGGTCGGCGGGTTGTCGCGCATGATCTCTTGAAGGGCCAGCATCACGCTGTCGGTCGGCGTGCCATCGACAGCAAAGCGCTTGGGCCCGAGTTGGCGCACGCGCAACGGGCGGCGGATTGTCAGCGAGTGGCTGACCGCACTTTGCTCGGTCTCAGGGGCGACGACCCATACGTCGGCGCACAGCTTTCGTGCGGTCTTCTCGAGCAAGGCAATGCCCGCCGCGTCGATCCCGTCGTCGTTGCAGACGAGGATCCGCGCTTTTGCAAGGTCGATGGGCTTGCCGAACATCCAGATCCTTGACAACCCGCTGGCCGCACGGCGCAAAATCGCGAATCGAGCGACGAATCGAGTGCGACCGTTATACGGGTGCCCCGAGTCGGGTGTCCACAGATCGGCAAATATCGAGTGGATTGAACGGCTTAACGAGACGCGTTGAAATCGGTCTCGGGCACGCCCGCCGCGACCGCCACAGCGGTGGTTGCTGTTGTCGCAGTTGAGGCGGGGGCCGCCGCTGCCGGAGCGGATGGCGTCGTCTCAGTGGGCGCTTCCTCAGTGTCGGACGCGGCGCGCTTCTTCTCGATCAGATAGCCGATCCAGATCGATGCCTCGTAGAGCAGATACATCGGCACTGCGAGCGACAATTGGCTGAACACGTCGGGCGGCGTGACGATGCCCGCAAACGCCACGACGCCGACGACCGCGTAGCGGCGTTTCTGCGCCAAGGTTTTGGCCGAGAGAATGCCCACGCGCACGAGAAGCAGCAGCAGAACCGGCAGCTGGAAGCTGATGCCGAAAGCAAGGATCAGCGTCATCACGAGCGAAAGATACTCGCTCATCTTGGCTTCAAGCTGGATCGGCAACGCCCCCTCGCCCGCCGGCATTTCGAACGAGGCGAAGAACTTCATCGCGACCGGCAGCACGCCGTAATAGAGCAGCGTCGCGCCGAGCGTGAACATGACTGGCGTTGCGACCAGGAACGGCAGGAACGCGTTGCGTTCGTGCTTGTAAAGTCCGGGGGCAACGAACTTCCACAGCTGGTTCGCGATGATCGGGAACGAGAGGCAAATGCCTGCAAAAAACGCGACCTTGATGTAGGTGAAAAACGCCTCGGTCGGGGCCGTGAAGATCATTCGCCGCCCGGCCTGGCCCTCGAACACATGGTTCAGCGGCTGGACGAGAAAATTGAAGATCGGCTGGTGGAACTGGTAGGCGACGATGAAGGCCACGAAGAATGCGACGATCGAATAGAGCAGCCGCTGGCGCAACTCGACCAGATGCTCCATCAGCGGCATTTTTTTGTCGTCGATATCTTCGGCCACGGCGGACTATGCGCTTTGTTTGGAGGCTTCGGGCGGCAGCGGCGGAATCTGCGCCGGCACGGCAGCGTCCGGCGATCTCGGCGCCTCGGCAAGTACAGGTGCCGGCGGCAAGGTCGATTCGGGCGTGGGTGCGGCCAAAGCCGGCGGCGGCGCCAAAGCAGTTTCGACCTGCGATTTGAGCTCGCCCTTGGGGTCGATCGTGTTCTGGATCGCAGTGCTGATGCCGCCGCTGGCGAGGCTCTGCGCCGACTGGACCTGCTTTTTAACCTCGTCGAGATCGGCTTCGCGGATCATGTCGTCGACATTGTTCTGGAACTCGCGCGCCATCGTGCGCGCCTTGCCAACCCAATGGCCAAGCGTGCGCAAGGCTCCCGGCAGCTCCTTGGGGCCAATAAAAATCACGGCGACCGTTCCGATCACCACGATTTCGCCCCAGCTCAGATCCAGCATGTCGCCCCCGCGCGCCGACAGCTCGGCAGATCTTCTGCCGGGCTCAAACCTTCGGCTTTTCGGCGGTCTGTGCCGAAACCGACGGCGCTGCCGTAACTTGGGCTGTCTGGCTCGGTGTTGCGGCCGCCGTCTCAGCCGGGGCTTCGTCGTCCTTCATGCCCTTCTTGAAGGCCTTGATGCCCGACGCCATGTCGCCCATCAGCTTCGGGATCTTGCCTGCACCGAACAGCAGCAGCACGACCACGAGCAGGATCAACCAATGCCAAATGCTTGTCATACCCATCGAAAACGCTCCCATGATTTCAGCGCCCGACTGCGCCTTGCCACATGATCGGGCCAAATTCGGGCCGGAGTGTGGCAGACCCTTGCGTCTGCCGCAACCGATCCGGCGTGCGGTCGCAATTGCTTACATGGTGTCGTGCATTTCGAAAACAAAGACTTGTGAAGGATCGATTTCAATGCCGACCACGTCGCCCTCGGGCGGCAGGAAGCGGCCAGGCGCCCGCGCATGCAGATGCTGATGGTCCTTGGCTTCTTCAGCGCCCGCCGTCCCAAGGCACAGATGTATCCAAGACGAGCGCCCGAGCAGGCGGGCCGCGATCACCTTGGCGGGTGCCCCCGTCTCGGCCGTCGGCGACAGGCGGATACCCTCGGGCCGCACGAGCACGCAGACGGCGGTGCCGTCCGCAAAACCGTCGGCGGCGACCGGCCCCAGGGGCGTCTGCGCGACCCCGCCCGCCACGATTGCGCGATATTCGTTGGTTTGGCCGAAAAACCGCGCGACGAACGCGCTGGCAGGTGCTGCATAGACGCGCTCGGGGGCCGCATCCTGCTCGATGTGCCCGGCCTGCATGACCGCAACGCGGTCGGCCATAAACATCGCCTCTTCGGGGTCGTGCGTGACCATCAAGGTCGCGGCCCCGCTGCGCTTCAAGACATGCAGCGTATCGTCACGGATTGCCTCACGCAGCCGCGCATCGAGGCCGGAGAACGGCTCGTCCATGAGCACCACGCGTGGCTTGGGTGCAAGTGCGCGCGCCAATGCCACACGCTGCTGCTGCCCGCCCGACAAGGTGTGCGGCCACGCCTGCGCCTGCTCGGCCATGCCGACCGAAGCCAGGATCTCCGCCACACGCGCTTTGCGGGCGGCGGCCGGCCACCCGGCAAGGCCAAAGGCGACATTGTCCACGACATTCAGATGCGGAAACAGCGCGTAATCCTGGAAGACGAGCCCAATGCCGCGCTGTTCGGGCGGGACCGCCGCCCCTGGCTCGGCGATCGACATGCCGTCGAGCAGCACGCTACCTTCCTGCAAGGTTTCGAGCCCGGCGGCGATGCGCAGCAGCGTGCTTTTGCCGCATCCCGAGGGTCCCAGCAGGCACAGCAATTCGCCGGGTGCGACGGAAAGCGATACGTCGTTCAGAACACGCTGCGCGCCGAACCGATGCGACACGCCGCGCATCTCGAGGCCCGGCGACGGGTTGCCGATCTCTGGGGCTGTTGCGCGCGACATTTGGCCGAGGATTAAGGCCGTTCGGGCTGCGGCGGCGTCTCGACCGCTGCTTCTTCGGCTTGCGCGATGTCCGGCTCGGCCGGTTCGGCGTCTTCGGCTGCCATCTCGCGGTCATCGATCGGGCCCGTCTCGGCTTCGGCCGCCTCGCCCATTTCGGGCAGGACGGACAGGCCGCTGTCCTCGCTGTAGGCGCTGACGGCCGGCCGCGTATCGAGCAAGCCCAAATCGCGCAGCTCTTTGAGGCCCGGCAGCGATTTGATGCTATCGAGGCCAAAATGCTCAAGGAAGCGATCGGTGACGGCATAGGTCACCGGGCGACCCGGCGTTTCGCGGTTGCCTTTAGGGCCGACAAATTCGGCCTCCATCAGAACTTCGAGCGTACCTTTGGACAAGGCAACGCCGCGAATTTCTTCTATTTCAGAGCGCGTTACCGGGCGATCCTCAGCTGTTTGATAAGCAATAATTGCCAGCGTTTCGAGGGCCGCACGGCTCAATTTGCGCGTCTGTACGCGCTCGATCTTGAGACGGTCGGCAATATCCGCAGCGGTGCGGAACGCAACCTTGCCCGCAATGCGCACGAGATTGACACCGCGCGGTGCGTAATGCGCCTCAAGTTCGGCCAAGATGGCTTTGACATCCACGCTCTTGGGCAAGCGCTTGGAAATCTCGCGCACCGTCAAGGCCTCGGCTGATGCAAAGATCAGCGCTTCGACGACGCGCAAGGCTTGGGCGTGCAACTCCTCTGGCGGCAATTCGTCGGCCGCAAACGCGGCATCCGGTGCGGCCTCGCCCGAACCCTCAGCCGCAGCCGGCGCTTCGACCGCTTCGGCGGTTTCGGGCGCCTCGGCGGCTTCCGGCGTTTCGGTGATTTCAGGTTCTTCGACTTGAGCGTGGTTCGGCGAGGCGGTCATTGCGGCGTCCTGTCGACGGGGAATTCGGCGATCGGGTTTTCCGGCGGCCGGCGCAGATAGATGGGCCCGAACGTGCTGTCCTGCCGGATTTGCAGACGGCCTGTGCGCACAAGCTCGAGCGTAGCGGACAAGGTGGCGGCCACGTGCGAGCGGCCGACCGTGTCGTCGCGCAAGTCGCTCGGCAGGAACGACTGCAGCGTGGTCCAGTCCGGGATATTCATGGTGCCGAGCATGGACGACAGGCGCTCGATGGCCGCTTCCATCGTGTCGAGCTCGGTCGCAACGATGCGCAAGACGGGCTTGTCCACGCGCGTGCGGTACTCGGCATAGGCGCGCAAGACCTCGACGAGCTTCACGTCCCACACTTCGGTCGTATCGACTGGTGTGCCTTCCGGCATGCCACGCCCGAACACGTCGCGCCCCAGCACGCCGCGCGCATAGAGCCGCGCCCCCGCCTCCTGCATGGCCTGCAACCGCTGGAGCTGATAGCGCAGCGCCGCTTCCATTTGGGCGGCGGTGGGCTCGGGCTCCGGCTCTTCGGGGATCGGCGGCAGCAGCAATTTCGATTTGAGGAAGGCAAGCCACGCCGCCATCACGAGATAGTCGGCCGCAATCTCGAGCCGCAAGCGCCGAGCGGCGGCGATATAGGCTAGATACTGCTCGGCCAAAGCCAAAATCGAAATGCGCGTCAAATCGAGCTTTTGATCGCGCGCCAATCCCAACAACAGGTCGATCGGCCCGTCATAGGCGCCGAGATTCAGCACAAACGTGCCGTCCTCGCGCACGACGGTGCGGCGTTCAGGGTCCTGTTCGAAGTCTGTTGCGGCCGGTTCAGTCATCAATTCTTCCTGGCTTTGCTTGTTGTTTCAAAGTTTTGCCAGGCGATCCTACGGTGTTACGTTTGCTTTCGGCGAGGCCGCAAAGCAAGGGTTGGTACGAGTGCGCATGGTTTTGCCGATGCGACTCGAGAAAACAAGCTGTTTTTTGGATACAGCATGGCTCGGTACGACGGAAGCGTGACCTTATCCACAGACACCGAAAAGCCGAAGCAAATGCTCAGCTTGTCGACTTATGTATCTGTTTTCGCAATACTTATAAAGCCAACGTCTATCGCCTGATCGGCAACGGCAAAGAATGCATCAAGGCTGTTGCGGCTTTATCGACGATCAGTTTCGTATCGTCGATGCGGCGAATGCCGGGGACGGCCTCGGCAAGGGCGCGCAGCGCATCGCGCTGGGCCGATGCTGCAACAACGCCAACGAAGGTCGCCACGCCCTGTCGTACCGACACGCTGACAAGCGTAGCCCCGGCCCAGCTTTCTTTGCCCATACGCCTGCGGATCTCGCCCAAGGCTTCGACGTCGCTCAGTCCCTTCTCGACCGCAGCTTTGCCGGCGACGCGCACGAGAGCTGTCAGCAAGTCGGCGCGCGACACGACGCCGACAACACGCCCGTCATCGATAACCGGAAGGCGCTTGATCTTGTGCTCGTCCATCAACGCAACGATGCTCGAAAGTGGTGTCTTTGGATCGATGCTGACGACGTGCCGCGTCATAGCGTCGGAGACGCGCCGCCCGAAAGCCCGCGCATAGTCGCGAGCCATGTCGCGGTCGCGCGTAACGAGGTTGAGCCACCACGAGCCCTTCTTTCGCGACCCCAGTTCGGTGCGGTGAACAAGGTCGCCTTCGCTGCAAATGCCGAGCAGGCGGCGCTTGCGGTCCAGAACAAGCAGCGCGCTGACCTTGCGCTTGAGCATGAGCTTAGCGGCAATCTGTACATTGACATCAGGAGCAATTGACACGAGTTTGGCGCTCATGACGTCGCGAGCTGTGAGTTCTGCTTGGGCCATATGTAAATCCTCCATGTTTTTCAATGAAATAATACTGCAAATCGACATAATCGGCAAATTGCAAATACGGACCTCGGTACCTCGATCGATGTATGAAATTTGTTACACCGGCTCCAATTCACGTTTCGCCATCATCGCTTTGAAGGCCGGACGCGCATGGCAGGCGGCAAGCCAGGCTTTGACCTTGGGCACCCCCTCGAACAATTCGGGGGCTGCCATCGCATAACGCAGCACCTCAGCTACGTTGATGTCGGCCACGGTAAAGCGGCCGCCAACGACGAAACCGCTCTTGGCTAGGGCTGCATCGAGCATCGCCACCGGGCCGCGCAGAGCCGCGATCGCGGCATCGACGATCTTGGGATCGCGCTCGGCCACGGGCTTGGCGACGCGGTAGTAGAGAATATTGATGCTGTGCGGCTCGACCATCGTGCCGGCCCACAAGGTCCACTGCGCCATCAGCCCTTCTTCGGCAATCGACGCTGGGGCAAGCGGGCCGCCATGTTTGCGCGCGAGATAGAGATTGATCGCGAGCGATTCGGCCAAAACCAGCCCGTCGTCGTCGATCGCCGGGATCGCCCCCGCCGGGTTTACCGCAAGAAAGGCCGGTGACTTCGTGTTGAGCGGCGCACCGGGGGCAAGCGGATCGGCCAGACGATTGGCTTGGATCACAGGTACCGATTCGAACGGCACGCCCATCTCGTCGCAAAGCCAAATGTTGCGCGTCGCACGGCTGCGATAGACGCCGTAGATCTTGAGCATGTGTTTTCCCCTGCTATTCGTTCAAGCGGCCAGAAAAGCTTGCAACTCGGCGGCCGCAGCTGCCAGATCGAAATCCGCCTGTCGGCGCTCGTGCCGTAGCCGATTGCCGGCAGCAATGCGCGCCATCGCCGCCTCGTCGAGCGGACGGGCGGCAGCAGCGATCTCGGTCATCTCGGCGAAATTGCCGTTGCAATGCAGCACCGCATCGCAGCCCGCCACAAGGCAGCCCGTCGTGCGCGTTGTCATGGTTCCGGCCAGGGCCTGCATCGAAAGATCGTCCGACAGCAAGAGGCCCTTGAAGCCGATCGTGCGGCGGATCGTGTCGTGAATGATCGTGCGCGAAATCGTCGCGGGATTGGCGGCATCGATCGCGGAGTAGCGAATATGCGCGGTCATGCCCCAAGGCAGATCGGCCAGCGCCTTGAACGGCACGAAATCGGTGCGCTCGAGCTCGGCGAGCGGTGTGTCGACGACCGGCAATTCCATATGGCTGTCGGCGTAGGCGCGCCCGTGGCCGGGCAAATGCTTGACCACCGGCAGCACGCCGCCTGCGAGCAGCCCGTCGGCAACCGCGCGCGCATAGAGCCCGATCGTCGTGGGATCGGCGCCGTAGGCGCGATCGCCGATCACGTCGTGCGAGCCGGGAACGGGCACATCGGCAACCGGCGCGCAATCGACGTCGATACCAAGATCGGCGAGCTCGGCTGCGATCATGCGGAAATTGGTGCGCACGGCCGCAAGGGCGGCAGCCTGGCCGCGCTTGGCCGCACGATCGACGAAGGTTTGCGCCGGCGGCGCTTTGCGCCAATGCGGCGGCTTGAGGCGCGACACGCGCCCACCTTCCTGGTCGATCAGCACGGGCGCATCGCTGCGCCCCACAGCGTCGCGCATGTCGGCCACGAGCGCGCGCGTGGCGGCCGGCGTTTCGATGTTGCGCGCGAAAAGGATGAAACCCAGCGGATCGGCGTCGCGGAAAAAGCGCTTTTCGTCCGCACTCAGTTTGGTGCCGGCGCAGCCGAAAATGGCCGCCAGGGGGCGTCGTTCGTTCGTCATCGCACTACGTTGCATCCAACCCCGCGCGCGCGCAAGGTTTCGCATGCCGCGCGGGCCGCTTCGGGGATCGGGAACGGTCCGGCCTGCAAACGGATATAGACGCCGCGATCGCCCAAATCCGCACTCGTATAGCTGGGCGCAAGACCGCCCAACACGTCGCCATGCTGGCGCAACAACCGCGCCCATTCGCGCTGGGCTTCGGCCTCGGCTCGCACCGAGGCAAGCTGGATGCGCGCAACGCCAGCCGGTGCAGCCGCGACCGGTGCTGGGGCGGGTGCAGGCGGGCGTGTTTGCGCAGCTTGCAGCGGCGGCGCAGGGGCCGGTGTGGGCGCCGGTGCCGGAGCAACGGCAACCGGCGGCGGCGGTGCGGGGCTCGCAAGCGGGGTCGGTGCCGGTGCTGGGCGCGCGGTTGCGACCGGTGGCGGCGGCGGCGGCGGTGCGACGACCACGGCATTGGGCGGCGGGGCTACGTCGGGCGTTGTCGGGATCGAGGCCACCGGGGCTGGCGGCGGTGTGGGGCGCGGCAACGGCGCTTCGGGCCCTGGCAGCAGGCGCTCGACCGGGCGATTGGCGCTGGTCGGCGCGCCCGACCGCCCGGTCGGGGCAGCGGCACCCGCCGATTGCTGGCCCACTCGGTCGTAGATCTGCGTATCTTGAAACGGCACTTCGATGCCGCCCGGCGTTTCGGGGCGCATTTTCATCGGCCGCGGATCGGCGCGCACGACCGGAATCGCGGCGGGCTCAAGCGCACCGTCGCGATTCTGCACGAAGAAATAGGCGAGCAGGCTGCCGAAACCGACCACCACCGCAAACACGAACACGCCGGCCAGCAGCTTGCCCCAGCTGCGCCCCTGCCCCGCACCCGTGCGCTCGGATGCGGCCCCCAGCGGGGCATCGGCCTTCAAAATGGGTTTGGCACCTTCGGGCAGCATCGCCTAGCGCAGCTCCTCGGCTGGCGTGACGCCAAGCAATTCGAGACCCGACGCGATTGTTATCGCAACCGCGCGCAGCAGGGCGAGGCGCGCAAGCGTCATGTTGCGGTCGTCGGGGACGACGAAGCGCAACGCCGTTTCGTGGTTGCCGCGTGTCCACAAGGTGTGGAACGCGGAGGCGAGATCGTAGAGCCAGAACGCTACGCGATGCGGTTCGCCCGCCTCGGCCGCCGCTTCGAGCATGCGCGGATAACCCGACAGCAGCCGGATCAATGCCAACTCCTCGTCCGAGCCGAGCAGGTCGAGATCGGCTTTGGCGAGCGTAGCGTCTTTTGCGTCGATGCCTTCGAACGCAACTTCCGCCTGGCGCAGGGCCGAGCGGTGGCGCGCATGCGCGTACTGCACATAGAAGACCGGGTTCTCTTTGGATTGCTCGCGCACCTTGGCGTAGTCGAAATCGAGATGCTGATCCTGCTTGCGCGTCAGCATCACGAAGCGCACGACGTCGGCTCCGACCTCGTCCACGACGTCGCGCAAGGTCACGAACGTACCCGCGCGCTTCGACATTTTGACGGGCTCGCCCTTGTCCATCAGATTGACCATCTGGCAGAGCTTGACCTCGAACGTGGCACGCCCCTCGGACAGCGCTTTGACGGCCGCATCGACGCGCTTCACGTAGCCGCCATGGTCCGCACCCCACACGTCGATAAGGCGCGTGAAACCGCGGCGGTATTTGTCGAGATGGTAGGCCATATCGGCGGCGAAATAGGTCCAGCTGCCGTCCGATTTGGCGAGCGGCCGGTCGACGTCGTCGCCGAACTCGGTCGCCTTGAACAAAAGTTGCGGGCGCGGCTCCCAATCGTCGGGTTTCATGCCTTTAGGCGGCTCGAGCACGCCCGTGTAAACGAGATCGCGCAGCTTCAGCCGTTCGATCGCCTCTTCTACGCGCCCGCGCCCGACAATGTCGTCGCGCTCGCTCGTGAACACGGCATGGCGCACGCCGAGAGCCGCCAAATCCTCGCGGATCAGCGCCATCATCGCCGCGATCGTTGCGGCCTTGAACGGGGCGAGCCATTCGCTTTCGGGGGCGGTCTTGAAACGGTCGCCGAATTCGGCTGCAAGTTTGGCGCCGACCGGCTTCAAATAGTCGCCCGGATAGAAGCCCTCCGGAATGGCGCCGATCTCCTGCCCAAGCGCTTCGCGATAGCGCAGGTGCGCCGAGCGCGCGAGCGTATCGACCTGGGCGCCTGCGTCGTTGATGTAGTATTCGCGCGTGACCGCATGGCCGGTTTTGGCCAACAGCGAGGCGAGCGCATCGCCGACCACGGCACCGCGGCAGTGGCCGACATGCATCGGCCCCGTCGGATTGGCCGAGACGTATTCGACATTGACCGCTTTGTCGGCGCCCATTCGGCTTTCGCCGTAGCGCGTGCCGAGTGCGAGGATCGCGCGCACGAGATCGCGCCACACGCCGGGCTTCAAACGCAGATTGACGAAGCCGGGGCCTGCGATCGAGGTCGATGCAACGCGCGGATCGGCGGCGAGCTTCGAGACAAGCAGTTCGGCCACATCGCGCGGCTTGGTCCCTGCCCCTTTGGCCAGCACCAAGGCGGCATTGGTCGAAAGATCGCCGTGCGAGGGATCGCGCGGCGGCTCGACAACCGCGCGCGACAGGTCGAGGCCGGCCGGCAACTTGCCTTCTGCCACCAGAGCACCGAGCGCTTCGGACAAAGCGATATGGAATTCGGCAAAAACGTTCATCAAGTTTCCCCAGTCAGTCGGCGATGTTCGCCCAAGGCAAAATTGTCGGTCATGCCGGCAATGTAGTCGGCAACGGCGCGCGCCGCACGCTGCGGGTCGGCGCCGGCCGCAACCGCCCGCCATTGTTCGGGCAGCAGAAGCGGCTCGGCATGGAAATGCGCAAACAGAGACGCCACCACGCGGCGCGCATGTTCGGTGCGGACTTTAACGCTCGGATGACGATACATGCGCTCGAACAGAAATTTCTTCAACGAAGCCATCTGCGCCACCATGGCAGGCGAAAACGCCGCGAGCGGTCGGCGCAGCTTGCGCACCGCTTCGACCGAGTCCGGGCGGATCGCGACAATGTTCGCACTCGTTTGGGCCAGCAGATCCTCGACCATCGCGCCGACCAGACGGCGCACCAATTCGCCGACCTTGCGGCCCAGTTCGATGCCTGGATGCTGCCTCTCGATTGCGGCCAAAACGGGGCCAGCAAGCGCGATGTCGGCGAGGTCGCCAAGCGCAAACAAGCCTGCGCGCAGACCGTCGTCGAGATCGTGCGCGTTGTAGGCGATATCGTCGGCAAGGGCTGCGATCTGCGCTTCGGCACTTGGGTAGCTGTGCAGCTCCAAATCGTGGTCGGCTGCGTATTCGGCAATGGCCGCCGGAAACGGTGCCAGCACCGGGCCGTTGTGTTTGACCATACCCTCGAGCGTTTCGAAGGTGAGGTTGAGCCCGTCGAACCCGATATGGCGCCGCTCGAGCTTGGTCAGCACGCGCAAAGTCTGCGCGTTGTGGCTGAAGCCGCCATGGGCCGCCATCGCCAGATCAAGCGCTTCTTCCCCCGCATGGCCGAACGGCGTGTGACCGAGATCGTGGGCGAGTGCCAAGCACTCGGTCAGATCCTCGTCGAGGCCGAGCGCGCGTGCCAGCGTGCGCGCGATCTGGGCGACTTCCAGCGAGTGCGTGAGGCGCGTGCGGTAATGGTCGCTCTCAGGTGCCACGAACACTTGGGTCTTGTGCTTGAGGCGGCGGAAAGCCGTCGAATGGATCACGCGGTCGCGGTCGCGCTGGAATGGCGTACGCAACGCGCTGGGCGCTTCCGGCCAACGGCGTCCGCGGCTGGCCCCTGGCTGGCAAGCGAAGGCCGCTTTGCCCCCGGAACCCGCCGGAAACAGGGCGGAATTCGACTCGATTGCGGCAGTCCCGATCATCGTGCGGGCAAGCTAACGTCGCGCTGGCCATACCGCAATGTCGAATACCCCTATTTTGCGTGCCATTGACATTTCGCGAGCGATTCTTAACTCTAAGCGGCAGACAGGAGCCCTTTAAATGTCCGACACAGCGCTTGCCGAAAAATCGGCCGAATTTGCCGTCACCGACGCCGCCGCGCGCCGGATTGCGTTCATCCTGAGCCAGGAGGAACACAAGGGCATGATGCTGCGCATCGCCGTCTCGGGCGGCGGTTGCTCGGGCTTCCAGTACGGCTTCACGTTCGACGATCGTGCAGCTGCGGGCGACCTTTTGGTCGAGCGCGAGGGCGCGAAGGTTGTGATCGACGAAACTTCGCTCGAATTGCTGGCCGGTGCCCAGATCGACTATGTCGAAGACATGATCGGCGCTTCGTTCCAGATCAAAAATCCGGTCGCCAAATCGTCGTGCGGCTGCGGCAACTCCTTCTCGGTTTAACAGCGGGCCGGGGCTTCCGCCCTTGAAAATCGCCACTTGGAACGTGAACTCGGTGCGCGCGCGCGTGCCGCATCTCGTGGCATGGCTCGGGCGTTTCGCGCCCGACGTGGTGCTGCTGCAGGAACTCAAATGCATGGACGCCGATTTCCCGATCCTGGAGATCGAAGCGACCGGCTACCGGGCCGCGTTCCAAGGCCAGAAGAGCTACAACGGGGTCGCCATCCTCGCGCGCGAAGCGATCGAAGACGTCGTGATGGGCCTGCCCGGCGATCTGGAAGACGCGCAAGCGCGCTATATCGAGGCGACCGTTTCGGGCGTGCGCGTCGCATCCATTTATTTGCCCAACGGCAATCCGAACCCCGGTCCCAAATTCGACTACAAACTCGGCTTTCTCGCCCGGCTCGAGGCACATGCGCGCGGCCTGCTCGCGCTCGAGCGGCCCGTGGTGCTCGGCGGCGACTACAATATCTGCCCGACCGCGACCGACGTGTGGGACGAAAAGGCGATGGCGGGTGACGCGCTCGTCGATCCTTTGTCGCGTGCCGCGTGGCGGCGCATCGTCAACCAAGGTTGGACGGATGCGTTGCGCCAGATCCATCCGCAACTGCGGCTCTACAGCTACTGGGACTATTTCCGCGACCGTTTCACGCACGATCACGGCTTGCGCATCGACCATCTGCTGCTGTCGCCGCAAGCGGCCGACCGGCTCATGGACGCCAATGTCGACCGCAGCCCGCGCGGCCTCGAAAAACCGTCGGACCACACGCCGGCCTGGATCGAACTACGCGGCTGACGCTTCGAACGCGGCTTTGTGCGCCGCAGGTCTGTTTGCGGCCGCGTGCGCCAGCATTGCGCAAAAACTAGCCCGTCTCGAAGAAGCACTGGGCGACGGGCCGTATTTCGCGGGTACCAATTTCGGCCTCGTCGATGCGGCGTTTGCACCCGCTTTTCGCTATTTCGACGTGTTCGACGCTATCGGGCCGACCGTCTCGTTCGTCGACCTGCCGAAAACCGCCGTATGGCGCAAAGCGCTCGCCGCACGCCCGAGCGTGCGCGACGCCGTATCGCCCGCCTATCCCGATTTGCTAAGTGACTGCCTGCTGCGCCATGAAGCCGTACTGCTGGCGCGCGCGGCCTAGATCTTATAGGCGACTCGCACGCCGCCCCAATGGCGGCCGCGGATCGAGATCGGCGCCGATACGTCTTTCATCAGCGCGAACTGGCCGTTACCCATGTCGCGCCGATAGGTCTGCACGAGGAAGGGCTGCGTGCTTCGTCCGGCCGCCAAGCCCACGCGGTCGTTGAAGATACGGCGATTGCGCGAATTGGCGGTATTCCAGGCGACGTCGTTGCCTTGCGGCTGCGAGAATTTGCGGTTGTGCGTCGGCAGATAGCCGTTGCGATCGACAGCCGCACAGAAAACGATTCGCGGATCGACACTCAGCATCGGCTCCTGGATCGCCGGAAACAGCCGGTCGGTCGCGTCGAGGAAGCGCGTGCGCACTTGCTGCGGATTGGTGCCTGCGATGGGCGCGTACTGCTCGTCGAACAGGTCGGCGGTCGACAGGCGCCCGCTTTCCAATTCGGCCTCGAGAGCCGCTTCGATCTTGGCAGCTGCTTCTTTGGCCGCATTGATGAAGGGGCTATCCACCGTTTCGATGCCCGACGACGCAGTGGCTGCGATCAGCCGCTCGCCCATGCCGACCAAGCGGTCGACCCGCGCTTGCGTATTGTCGAGCGCTTTGCGCGACGCGTCGTTGGTGGCGGTCAGATCGCCCATCGCCTCGCTCACGCTTTGCGAGCGCGTGTCGATGTTGCCGACGGCATCGGTGATCTGGCCCAGGCGTTCGGACACGTCGCGCACATGCACGCTGATCCCGCCCATCACCTCGGCGATCGCGGCCCCGCCTTGTTCGGCCGATTTCGCGCGCTGCAGCGAATTTTCCGATTGGCCGATCAAGCGCGAAGCCTGCTGGCCCAGCGTTTTGAGCGTCGCGTCGATTTCGCCGGTCGCCTCGGCCGTCTGCCGCGCGAGCGCCTTCACTTCGCTTGCGACGACCGCAAAGCCCTTGCCCGCATCGCCTGCACGCGCCGCCTCGATCGTTGCGTTGAGCGCCAAGAGATTCGTCTGTCGCGCGATCGCGTCAATGCCTTTGGCCACGCGCCCGATCCCGTCGAGAGCGGCGCGCAGACCGGTGAGGTCGCTCGCAATGCCGCGTGTGATCTCGACCAGGGCCGCGATTTCGCGAATGGCGCCGTCGACCTGCGTCTTCGACGCCGTCATTTCGCCGGAGACGCGCTGGGCCAATGTCCCCGCTTCGCCGGCCGCCGTTGCGACCTGATGGTTGGCCGCACTGAGTTCGGCCGTTGCCACGCGCACCGAATCGAAACGTTCGATCTGTACTTTCAGGTTGGCGGTGAGTTCGCCCACGAACCCTGCGACATCGGCAATTTCGACGCCAAGCGTACCTGCCTCGGTCGCAACGGTCTGCATCAGCTCTTTCGCTTGATCGCTCGCGGACGACAAGGGCATTTGCGCCTCTCCTGGTTTTTTGGCTCGTTTTTAGAACAATCTACTATTTTCCTACCGGTCGCATACGCCAAGTTAAAGAAGGTTTAACGTTTAGATACGACGCCAACTTTTGCCGCCGCCGTCAGATGTCGGCATAGCTGTGCGTTTCTTTGGAAGCACCCGGATGCGTGACCGCCCCAAATGCTGCACTCCCTACGGTCTGGCAGTATTTCCAAAGCGACCCGCTCTGATAGTCGTGCGGGCGCGGCTTCCAATCGGCCTTGCGGGCGGCAAGCTCGGTATCCGACACTTCGAGCGTGAGGCGCCCGGTTTCGGCGTCGATCGTGATGATGTCGCCGTCTTTGACGAGCCCGATGGGGCCGCCCGCCGCGGCCTCGGGGCACACATGCCCGACGCAGAAGCCGCGTGTGCCGCCCGAAAAGCGCCCGTCGGTGATGAGCGCGATCTCCTCGCCCTTGCCCCAACCGTAGAGGGCAGCCGTCGTCGACAGCATTTCGCGCATGCCCGGCCCGCCCTTGGGCCCTTCGTTGCGAATGACCATGACTTGGCCATCCTTGATGTCGCGCTTCAGCACGGCGGCGAGTGCCTCTTCCTCGCGCTCGAACACGCGCGCAGGCCCGCGGAATTGCTGCTTCTTGAGGCCCGCCACCTTCACGATCGCACCCTCGGGCGCAAGATTACCCTTCAAGCCCACCACGCCGCCGGTCGCCGTCAGCGGGTTCTTCACGCGATAGACGACCTTTTGGTTTTCCGGGAACACGACGTCTTTCAGATTTTCGGCGATCGTCTTGCCGGTCACGGTCATGCAGTCGCCGTGCAGGAAGCCCGCATCGAGCAGTTCCTTCATAACAACCGGAATGCCGCCGACCGAATAGAGATCGACTGCCGTGTATTTGCCGCCCGGCATCAGATCGGCAATGTAGGGCGTGGAGCGGAAGATCTCGGCGACGTCGGTGAGATCGAACTTGATGCCGCATTCGTGTGCCATCGCGGGCAGATGCAAAGCGGCGTTGGTGGACCCGCCGGTCGCCGCCACCACGCGTGCAGCGTTTTCGAGCGCCTTGCGGGTGACGATGTCGCGCGGACGGATGTTGCGGCGAATGAGTTCGACGACCTGCTCGCCCGAGGCCACGCACCAGCGGTCGCGGCTCTCGTAGGGCGCCGGTGTGCCGGCCGAACCCGGCAGTGCCAAGCCGATCGCCTCAGACACGCACGCCATAGTATTGGCCGTGAACTGGCCGCCGCACGACCCGCCGGTCGGCAAAGCGACCTGCTCGAGATGTTCGAGATCGGCGTCCGACATTTTGCCGGCCGCATTGGCGCCGACACCCTCGAACACGTCGACGATCGTCACGTCGCGACCCTTGAAGCGGCCCGGCAAAATCGTACCGCCATAGACGAAGACTGACGGCACGTTGAGGCGCAGCATCGCCATCATAAGGCCCGGCAGCGTCTTGTCGCAGCCCGCGAGCCCGACGAGCGCGTCGTAGCAATGGGCGCGCACCGAAAGCTCGACCGAATCTGCGATCACTTCGCGACTGGCTAGCGAGCTGTGCATGCCGGCATGGCCCATCGCGATGCCGTCGGTGACGGTGATGGTCGTGAATTCGCGCGGCGTGCCGCCGGCGGCGGCAACGCCCTTCTTGGCGGCCTGCGCCTGGCGCGAAAGCGTGATGTTGCAAGGCGCAGCCTCGTTCCACGTCGTCACGACGCCGACCAGGGGCTGCGCAATCTGTTCTTTGGACAAGCCCATCGCATAGAGCATTGCCCGGTGGGCCGCACTCGTGGGGCCGACGGTGGTATGGCGACTCGGCAGTTTCGACTTGTCGATGGGCGTGTTGTTGGTCATGGCGCGTCCGGCTCCCCTTGACGATTATGGCGGCGAATCTAGCCCGAGCCGGTGCATTTTGTGTAGTTTTTTAAACGCCTACGCGGGCCGCGCGCGCCACGCGGCGAGCGTGCCGACGAAGGCGATGGTTGGCAGCACGCCGAAGGCGATCGCATAGGCTTGCGCATCGTAGACGCGGGCACCTTCCACGAGCGCGCCATACCAATTGGCGTCGAGCAAGGCGCCGATCAGTGGCTGGAACAGCGCGCCCGACCCCACGACGCCGGTATTTACGATGCCGTAGACGGCCCCGCTCGTTTCCGGCGGATTGCTTTCCCGCGCAGCCCCGTAGCTCAAGATCATGCTCGATGCACCCACGCCGTTCAAAAACAGCAGAATCGCGGCGAGCGCCCACGGCAAGGCAGGCAAATAGAGCAACAGCAGCAGGCTTGCGGTCATTGCGGCACCGCCCGCGACCATGATCGGCTTGCGCTGCCGAATGCGGTCGGCGAGCAGGCCGATCAAGGGGGCGCCAACGGCCCAGCCGAGAAACATTGTGCTCGCAAGCCCGGCTGCGGCCGTGCGCGAATAGCCGTGCACGGTTTCGAACCACGGGACCGCCCACAGCCCCGCAAAGGCCAGCATCGTACCCGTCATGGCCATGCCGTAGATCGCATGCAGCCAAGTCTGGCCGTTCGCCGCCGCCACCCGCAAGCCTGCCGCCAAGCGCGGGCGCGTACTTTCGGCCGTTTGCGGCGGCCGCTCCGGGATCGTTGCGTAGAGCCCAACCGCGATTGCAGCCCCCACGACCGCCAAACCGCCCAAAGCGCCGCGCCAGCCCCATTCGCCGACTATCACGGCCAAGGGGGCTTGGCCCAGCATGGCCCCTGCCATGCCGCCGGCCTGGGCAATGCCCGTCAGCACCGAAAAACGCGACGCGGGCAGCCACAATGTCGCGACCGTAAGGATGCCGATCCACGCAAACGACGCACCGAGCCCGATCATCGCGCGCCCGACATAGGCGAACTCGACCATCGGGGCGGTCGCAAAGACGAGCGCGCCGAGGGCCGACAAGGCCGCCGCCCCGCTCATCAATCGGCGCGGCCCGTAGCGGTCGATCAGCACGCCGACCGGTATCTGCATGCCGGCGTAGGCGTAGAAATAGATCGACGACAAAGTGCCGAGCACCGTGCCGCCCAACGCGAACGCCGCCATCAGATCTCCGACGACGACCGAGGTCGCCACACGCTGCACGAACTCATGGCAGAAATAGGCACTCGCCAACGCAAAGGCGGCGTAGCCGCGCAAGAGGCTCGGTGCGCTCAATACTCGACGCGATCGGGCTTGGCGAACCATGCGGCGAACACGGCCTGCGCCTCGTCGGCCAGCAGCCGGTTGGTCGGCAGGCCTCGCCCGTCGATGGGCAAGGCGACTTCGCGATAGAACGCTTCGTCGTCGAAACCGATCGCGGCGGCATCCTGGCGGTTCGCGGCGTAGCACATGCGGCTCGCGCGCGACCACAGGATCGCCCCCATGCACATCGGGCACGGCTCGCAGCTCGTGAAAATCGTTGCCCCTTCGAGATCGAATGTGCCGAGCCGCGCGCACGCGTCGCGTATCGCGACGATCTCGGCATGCGCGGTCGGGTCTTTCGTGGCGACGACGCGGTTCCAGCCCTCGCCGACGATGGCACCGTCCTTGACGACGACGGCCCCGAACGGTCCGCCCTCGCCCGCACGCATGCGTTCGTCGGCGAGCTGTATCGCGCGGCGCATAAAAAGAATGTCGGTCATTTTGCCTGCTTGTGCTGCAAGACGGCGAGGATCTTCTGGCCGAGCTGGGCCGGCGAAAACGGCTTCACCACGTAGGCGTCCACGCCGTTCTCGCGCGCCTGCACCACGAATTCGGGGCTCGCTTTGCCGGTCAGCATGATGAACGGCATGGTCGGCCATTTGTGGCGCACGGCTTTGAGGAGCTGCAGCCCTGTCATTTCCGGCATGTTCCAATCCGAAATCACGAGTTCGAATTTCTGCATGCCGGCGTTCAGAATGTCGAGTGCTTCGGCCCCGTCGCGCGCGGTCGACACGTACGGAATCTTGAGCTGGCGCAGCACGGTCTGCGCGATCTTCACGGCAAAGGCGTCGTCCTCGACCAGAAGCACCGAGAGGTTCGAAAAGAGTTGGTCCATGGAAGCGCCGGGCTGCATGTTTTCGTCCTATCCGTTCGTCGGCCGATCACGATGCGGCAGCGAGATGGTTTGCGTAGCGCTGCTCGAGTGCCGAAATGCCGACTTCGATATGTGCGCCAAGTCTATCGCAGATGTGGCCCGCCGTCACAAAGTCGCCGAACTCGCCCGCGAATTCAAGATCGCGTGCCGCACGGAAGGTCTGCGCCAACCCCATGCTCGCGGCCGCACTTTTGAGCGAGTGCGCGGCGCGGATCCAGTCCTGATCCGCGCCAGCGGCGCGTGCCGCCAGAAGCTGTGCAAGCAGTTCGCGGGCATTGAGCGCGTAGTCGACGACCAGCGAAGCGACGATTTCAGCGCCCATCTGCGTTTCGAGATCGCCGATCACACTTTCGTCGAGCACCGCTCGGCTCGTGTCGAGCCGCTCCTGCACGCTGGGACCCGCGGGTGCGCCGCCGCTTTCGGCCGCCTGCGCCTGGGCTTCCAGCACGCCCGTCGCGCGCAACAAAGCGGCCGACAGCGCGTCGGGCGATATGGGTTTGGCGATATAGTCGTTCATGCCTGCGGCAAGGCAGTTGTCGATGTCGGACTGCATGGCACCCGCCGTCGCGGCGACGATCCACACGGCATTTTGCGGCGGTTCGAGCGCGCGGATCGCACGCGTCGCCTCGATGCCGTCCATGACCGGCATGTTCATGTCCATCAGCACGAGATCGAACGTGCCGGCGCGCAACGCCTCCACGGCTTCGGCGCCGTTGTCGACGATCTCGACGACGTGCCCGCCCTGTTTGAGCAGGCCCAGCGCGACCTTCTGGTTCACGAGATTGTCTTCGGCCACAAGAATGCGCAGCGGCCGCGCCGTGGCGGCGGGTGCGTGTGCGGCCGCGCGCGGCTCGATGCCGATCGGCAGCGTCAGTTCGAAATGGAACTCCGAACCCTTGCCCGGTTCGCTGTCGACGCCGATGTCGCCGCCCATGGCCTCGACGAGCCGACGGCTGATCGCGAGGCCCAGACCGGTGCCGCCGAAGCGCCGCGATATCGACGAGTCCGCCTGCACGAAACTGCCGAACAATTTGGCCTTGGCCGCTGCGGAAATGCCGATGCCTGTATCGCGTACGCCGACGCGTACGCGCGCATAAGGCTCGTCGGGATTGTCGAGCTCAAGCCGCTGCACCTCGACGCGCACGCCGCCGCGTTCGGTGAATTTGACGGCATTGCCGATCAGATTGAGCAGCACCTGGCGCACGCGACCCGGATCGCCGCGCAAATACTGCGGCACGTCGGCATCGACATCGCCCGTCAGCGCAATGCCCTTCTCGTCGCTTTTGGCCTTCATCAATGCGACCGCGTCGGCGACCGCTTGGCGCATGTCGAAATCGATGCTCTCGACCTCGAGCCGCCCGGCTTCGAGCTTCGAATAGTCGAGAATGTCGTTGAGGATCTGCAGCAGCGACAGGCCGCTGTCGAGGATGAGGCGCGCATTGTCGCGTTGCTCGTGCGAGAGGTCGGTTCCGAGCATCAAACGGCTCAAGCCGATGATGCCGTTCATCGGCGTGCGTATCTCGTGGCTCATCATTGCCAGAAACTCCGACTTCACCTTCGTCGCGAGTTCCGCACGGTCGCGCGCGTCGCGGATGTCGAGCATGGCCTGTTTGAACACCGCCATGGCGCGGGCCGTGTCGCCGAGTTCGTCGCGCCGCTCGGCGTAGAGGATGTTCACGTCCGCGTCGCCGCGCGCGATCTTGCGCATCTTGCGGTTCAGCACGTCGAGCGGCAGCACGATATTGCGCACCAGCAGCACGCCCACGCCAGCGAGCGCCAAGGCTGCCGCCGCCAAGGCGATCAGCACGCGTTTGCGCGTCGCGTCAATCGTGTCGGCCGCATCTTCGCGGAACACGTAGCCCGCATCGGCTGCGATCTGCGTCAGGATCTCGAGATCCTGGCGCACGCGGTCGCCGAGTTCCACTTGCGTCGAGGCCATGCCGCCGCCGGCAAGCCAAGCCTCGATGTCGCGCCGGACGCGGGCCACCATCTCCTCGATTTCCGCGGCCGTGGCGCGCTCGAGAACCACCTGCAGATTCTTGTCGAGATCCTCCAGCAGCGCCATATCGTGCCGGACGCGCCCCACCATATCCTCGATCTCGGCCTTCGTCGTGCGCTCGAGCACGCCCTGCAAATCCCTCTCGAGCTCTTCGCGCGCGGCCGCCGTATCGTCAGTTGCGGTCTGCGCGTTGGTCCCAATTTCGTATTTACGACGCTCGATGATCGCGAATTGGGTCTGCGCCAAACGCGCGAAATTGATGGTCTGCAGCGGGCCGTCGTACATCTGGACGGTGAGTCGGCCGAGCGTGTCGGTCGCCCATGTCGCAACCGTGCCTGCAACTGCCGCTGCCAGCAGTGCGATCAGCAGGGCAGCGACGAGCTTGAAGCGGATCGACAAGGGCGTTCGCCGTTTCTGCCGCTATTCGACGACGATCTGCATCGCCATGCGTGGATGAATCCGGCATTTGACGGCAAACGTACCGGCGCGCCGAAACGGAACCGAAATTCGTGTGTTGGGACCCTGGCGGCCGACGTCGAACTCGCCGCCCGAGGTCTCCGAATAGACATTGTGGCCGAACGGATCGCCGTTGACGAACACGACCTGTCCGCCGGCGCGGATGCGGACTTCTTTGGCGTCGAAATCGATCTCGCGTTGCACCACCGTTGCTTCGTTGGCGGGGCTCTGCGCAAGAAGCGTTTGCGCGAGCGCAAAGCTCGCAAAAGCACCTGTCGCAACGACCAGGAATCCACGCATCGTTTTGCTCCCCTTCTAGACGGTCGAGTATAGCAAAACCGCACGCCGAACAAATCGGCAATCTACGATTCGCGCGGGGCTTGCGAAGGTTACGCTACTTCCAGAAAGGGCGGGCGTCTGCAAAAGATTGCCAAATCTCAGGCAAGTGTTCGAGATCGCCGCGTACGCGGGCGGCGATCCAGCCTGTGACGATGCCGTCGGCGCGCGCCAGCAAAGCGGGCGGCAGATTGCCCTCGGTACGCGCGAGTTCCGCCAGCAGCGCTTTGGCGACGGCCGCATCGTTCAGCGAGCCCAGATGCGCCTGCACCTCGGCGAGGGCCGAAAGATAAGGCTTGGTGAGCTTGCGCGGGAACAGCGTGCGGAAAAACTCGGCCGTGTAGCGCAGCTTCTTGCACCGGATGCGCAGCTCGTGCAGCTCGACTTCTTCAAGATCGCCGATCGCCTCGCCGATGCGCACCGCCTTGCGATGCAGTTTTTTCAAGGTCGCGGCGGCAAAATCGCGGGCTGGCAGATTGCGCCACGCCCCCATGCTCGCTTCCCAACTGCCGCCCTCCCACCACGCCTCGACATCGACAAGCGCGACCGCCAACTTTTCGGAGGTCAGAGTCTGCGCCATCGCATCATAGGCGCGCCCGCGCGCCGTTTCGGCCGCTTGCGTCACGCGCGTGAGGCCGGGCTCGTCGGCGAGGTGGTTTGCGAGCGGTCGCAGCAAATCGCCGCCGAACACATCCCAATCGCGCGCTGCCCCGCAGGCAGCGGCAATCCAGCGCAGATTGTCGGAAGCAGCACGCCGCTCCTCTTCGGGCAGAACGTCGGCGAACGACGACAGCGCCGAACGCAGGCGGCGCAAGGCCACACGCAGCTGATGCACGCCGGCCGCTACCGGGGCAGCCCGCACGAGGCTTTCGTTGGCGCGCACATGGCGGAAACACTGGCGACCGATCGCACGGAACGCTTCGCCCACGCTTGCTTGCGCGTCGAGTTCCAGGCTCTCGGCGCGCGCAGCCTCCAACGTCGGCGTCGCGCCCGGCAACGTGCGCGCAAGTTTGTAGCCGCGCTCGGCCTTGCTTCGCGCTTCGAACTGGGCCGGGACGAGCGTCATGATCGTGCGTGCGAGCGCATAGAGATCGAGCGCCGTGCCCGAGACCAGTTCGAGCTCGATCTCCGCAATCGCATGTGTGCCCTGCGGTGCTTCGATGGTGCCGCTGTCGAGGGCGAGTTCGATGAGGCTTGCACCCTGGCGCACATGCACAAGACGGCGCGAGAACACGGTCGTGAAAAGCGCTGCAAGTTGGCGGCGCAGCTTTTCCTTGGAAAGCAGCTTGCGTGCGTCTTTGTCGTCGATCTCGGCGAGCCACGCATCGTCGATGACCGGCGTTTCGCCGACGATCATGCGCTCCCACTCGCCGCGCGCGAGCGCGCCCAGTGTTGGGTGGTGCGCAGTCTTCAGCGTCTGAATGCGCCGTTTGCCGTCGCGGCGCACGCGCAGCGCTATCCCGGCCTCGAGCAGGCGCAAATCGGGCGTGTCGAAATAGGTCGTCGAGAAGCGCTTGCGCCGCACAGGTCCAGCAGCAATCGCCTGCATCTCGGGTGCTTTGAGCAACCGCGCGAAGGATGCGGCGGGAACAGCGAGCTTGAGCTCGATCTCCGCCGTTTTTGCCGCCGTCGCCATTGCCGAAACGCCCGCTTGCAGAAGAGGTTTGCCGAAGGCGCAAACGTTACGCAGCAGCCTCCCAATGCTGCAAGCCGCAAACCATTACGGTTTTATGACGCGCCACCCCTTCGCGTCGGAATCCTCATTGATCACAGCGCATTACTGCCAATTATCTGATTACAGAAAAATGGCACAAAGGCCCCAGACAAATGCCTAAAGCGTGCCCGGAAAGGCACCGCCGTCGAGCACGATGTTTTGGCCGACGACAAAGCCTGCATGCGCACTGCACAAAAACGCACAAGCCGCCCCGAACTCTTCGATCGTGCCGAAGCGCTCGGCCGGATTTGCAAGGCGTCGCTCTTCACGCAGCGCATCGACCGGCCGACCGCTCGTCTTGGAGCCGGCCGCGAAGACCGAGCGCAGACGGTCGGTTTCAAACGGGCCCGGCAAGAGGCCGTTTATCGTCACGTTGTGCTTGGCGACTTGGCGCGACAGGCCGGCAACGAAGCCGGTGAGGCCAGCGCGTGCACCGTTCGACAGGCCCAGATTGGCGATCGGATTTTTGACGGCCGCCGATGTGATGTTGACGATGCGCCCGAATTTTCGCGCGATCATGCTGTCGATCGTCGCACGGATCAGCATGATCGGCGTCACCATGTTGGCCTCGACGGCCGCATGCCACGCCTTTTCGTCCCAGGCACGAAAGTCGCCGGGCGGCGGGCCGCCGGCATTGTTCACGAGAATGTCCGGATCCGGGCAGGCCGCCAACAAGGCGGCGCGGCCCTCGTGCGTGGTCACGTCGGCCGCAACGGCGACTACGTGGACGCCGAAATCGGCGCGGATCTCGGCAGCCGTCGCCTCGAGCGCTTCGGCACCGCGCGCATTGACGACCAGCGACACGCCTTCGGCCGCAAGCGCACGTGCACAACCCTTGCCGAGGCCCTTCGATGCCGCACACACGATCGCCTTGCGCCCTTTGATGCCCAGATCCATCTTCCGTCTCCTTCGTCTTTGCTGTGTTGGTCGTCAGTCTATGCCGCGAAGCCCGCGTCGCGCAAAACTTCGCGCGCGAGCGGAATGCTGGCGGGCCGCTTGCCCGCAAGGCTCGCGGCATCGAGGTCTGCCGCGATGCGCGCGACAGCGCCAAGCGAGCGGTCGAGCCGCGTTACGATGTAGCGCACAGTTTCGGCCGGTACGCGCATTTGGCGGTCGGCGAATTGTTTGACGAGCACCGCCTCCACGAGGCTTTCGTCGGGCGCTGCGATTTCGACCGCCGCAAGGGCGCGAAGGCGCGAGGCCAAATCGGGCAACGTGATCTGCCAGCGCGCAGGTGCCGCACGCGCGGTCAGCAGCATGTGGCCGCCGCGTTCGGCGAGCGAATTGTAAAGATGCAGCCACGCGACGGGCTCGGGCGGGATGCGGTCGACGTCTTCGAGCACGATCGCCTTGGCATTCCCCAGCAATGTGGGCACGGATGCGACGGCAAGGTCGCGCGCTGCGATCTGCACGGCCGACGCGCGCAGCTGCCACGTCGCCGCCAGATGGGTTTTGCCGCAACCCGTTTCGCCCCACACGACGAGGCCCGGCGACGGCCAGTCCGGCCACGCATCGAGCCACGCGACGGCCGCACGGTTGGCGTCCGCTACGAGAAAATCGCTGCCGCCCAAAGCCGGGCGATGCGGCAGCACCAACGGCAGTTGGGCGGGCATGTTCACGCGCCGGGACCGCGATAGAGCGAACTTGCCAGATAGCGCTGCAGCGCAAAGCGCGCCAGAACGCCGACGGCGGCGGCGATCGGGATCGCCAACAGCACACCCGTGAAGCCGAACAGGCCGCCGCCCGCGAAGATCGCGAACAGCATCCACAACGGATGCAAGCCCACGCGGTCGCCGACGAGTTTAGGCGACACAAAATTGCCCTCGAGGAACTGGCCGAGCAGAAACACCGCGACGACGAGGCCGAAATCGATCCAGGACGGAAACTGGAAAAACGCGATCGCAAGCCCAGTCGCCATGCCGACGAACATGCCGACATAGGGAATGAAACTCAGCATGCCGGTCATGAGCCCGACGAGCAGGCCGTAGTTAAGACCCGTCAGCGTGAGGCCGACCGCGTAAAACACCGCCAGAAAAAGGCAGACCAGCGCCTGGCCGCGCAGGAAACCCGCCATCCGCGCATCGATCTCCTGCAGAAGTCCGCGGATCGTCTGCGCGTATTGACGAGGCAGCCAGCTGTCGATCTTTTCCTGCACTTTGCGCCAGTCGCGCACGAGATAGAACACAACGACCGGCGTGATGAACACAAGCGACAGCACGTTGACGACGGCAAGCCCGCCGCTGATAACGCTGCCTGCCGCGCGCAGCAGCCAGGCAGTCGCGGTGCGCACCGCGTCGCCCGCCCCGCTCAATTGCTGCATTTCGACCGCACTCGCCTTGTCGAAAAAATCCTCGAGATAGGGTTTGGCGAGCTCGAAGCCCTGGCGCGCAATGACCGCGAGCCGCTCGGCAAGCCCTGCGAGCTGCGCGTTAAGCACAGGTGCGAGCAGTACGACCGCAAGCGTGAGCAGTGCGAAGAACGAGATCGTGACGATCGCCGCACCGCCCGCGCGCGGAATGCGCCAGCGCTCGAGCCGGTCGACGACCGGATCGATCAGATAAGCCACGATGAACGCGACCACGAACGGCAACAGCACGCCGCTTAGCGTGTAGAGGATCAAGAAAAGGCTTAAACCCAGTCCCGTCCAGATCAAAGCCCGGCCCCAGCCCGGCGTCTGCTTTGGCTCGTTCATCGCGCGTTTTCTTCCCTATGCGCCAAACGCCGCGTCCACCGCACCGTATAGGCGAGCCCAGAGCCGCAGGTCGTGGCTGCCGTCGCCGCGATCGCATACGGCCGCAGCATATCCCAGACGAGACCGACGCCCAATTCGGCGAGCACGCCGGCCGCAAGCAGGATCTGCAGTGTGGTGTTGAGTTTGCTGATCCACATCGGATCGGCCTTGAACTCGCCCGTCATCGCGATCACGACAATGGCGCCTGCGACGATCACAAGATCGCGAAAAATGACCATGATGGTTAGCCACAGCGGCAGATGGCCCGTGAGCCCCAATACGAGAAATACCGACACGAGCAATGCCTTGTCGGCCAACGGATCGAGATAGGAGCCCAGCTCGGATTCCCAGCCGAATCGTTTGGCAAGGAACCCGTCGAGCGCGTCAGTTGCACCTGCGGTCACGAACAGCCAGAAGGCCCAATCGAACTCGCCTGACAGCATGAGCCAAACTGCGACCGGGACCGCGACAAGCCGTGCAAACGACAGAATATTTGGCAGGTTTCTCACGGCGCGCGCGTGCCAGTCCCAGCCAACGACAAGGTCCAGGCGCCGTCCTGTTCGCCCAGGCTCATGTCGCGCAACGCAAGCGCCGTGCGCAGCGTTTCGATCGCCCCTTCGTGCCGGATATCGACGATGGCCCCACCGCGCCCGAGTACGAGCAAATCGACTTGGCGCACGGCGGCGATTTCGGCCAAGCGGCGGCGCACCAGCACCCATTCGTCGAGATTGGCGACCGGAATTGCCGCGCGCAACAGCGCCGTTTCCCCGCCTTGCGTCGAAACTTCAGCCTTCCAGCGCTCCTCGATCAGCGACGCCGCCGCCGCCGCCAGACGCGGCCACGCCGCCTCCGGCGTTTCACGCGGGCCCAAGCGGAACGTGGCACTCCAATCCGTGTTCGGGGCGGCTGCACCCGTGCGCACAAACTGCATGTTCACGGCAGGCCCGCCCGGCGCGTTGGGATCGAGTTCGGCTGCCACCACGATGGCGCCTTGCGCGCGGCTGCGCTCGGCAAGGGCGCGCAAGCGCGGCCGGTCGATGGCGGCTGCTTGGTCGGCAGCGATAAGCGCCACATCGTCGAGATCGCCCGCCGGCACCGACCAAGGCTGCAAACCGTCGGACGGCGGCACGCTGGCCCAGCCGGTGCGCCACAGATTGTCTTCTTCCCACAGCAGCGCTTGGCCGTCCTGGACGAGCACGGGAACCACGAGTACGCGCCTGCCCGGCGTTTCGGCGTAGGCGATGCTGCGCGCACGCAGAAGATCGCGCACGGACGCCGGGCGGAAGCGGAAGCCGAACGCGCCGATCCAGCGTGTGCCCGAGCCACGCTCGTTTTCGACCTCGAAGCTGTCGATCAGCCCCGCAAGCTCGGCGGCTGGAAGGTTGCCGAGGGCCATGCGCCCGTCGGCAGGTGCGATCCGCGCCAACAACCGACGCCACGCTAGGCGCTGCCCGTCGAGGATCGCCTGCTCGCGCGCGAGGCTCGCAGTGGCGGCCGAGCGGTCGACTTCCACGCCGCGCAGCCAATAGACCTCGGCCACACTGGCCGCCGCGCTCTGCGCAAAGGCCGGGCCTGCGGGAAACAGCGCCGCAAAAGCGAGCATCCAAAGAGCCAGATAAAATCCGCGCAGCGCCATTGCAAACCGTTCCGAATCCTTTAATTTCCGCCCGTCGCCGGACGACGGGACTGTTGTTATAGCCAATCCGGCAAAGGGGCGCCAATGAGCACGAACCGTTACGCCGAAGCCGGGGTCGATATCGATGCCGGCGAAGCTTTGGTCGAAGCCATCAAGCCGATGGCCAAATCGACGCGCCGGCCCGGTTCGGACGCAGGCCTCGGCGGGTTCGGCGCCCTTTTCGACATCAAAGCTGCCGGCTTTAAAGACCCGATCCTGGTCGCCACGACCGACGGCGTCGGCACCAAGCTCAAAATCGCGATCGAAGCCAACCGACACGATACGGTCGGCATCGATCTCGTGGCCATGTGCGTGAACGACCTCGTCGTGCAGGGGGCCGAGCCGCTGTTCTTCCTCGACTATTTTGCGACCGGCAAGCTCGACGTGGCGGCCGCCAAAACGATCATGGCCAGCATCGCCGAAGGCTGCCGGATTGCCGGCTGCGCACTCGTGGGCGGCGAAACGGCCGAGATGCCGGGGATGTATTCGCGCGGCGACTACGATCTGGCGGGGTTTGCGGTCGGCGCCCTCGAGCGCGGCACGTCGATCGACGGCAGTCATGTCGCCGCGGGCGACGTGGTGCTGGGGCTGCCCTCGTCGGGCGTGCACTCGAACGGCTTCTCGCTCGTGCGCCGCGTGGTGCACGCAGCCGAACTTGCGTGGGATGCCCCCGCCCCATTTGCGCAAGACCGATCCGTCGCCAATGCGTTGCTCACGCCGACGCGCATCTACGTCAAAAGCTGCCTCGCACTTGCCAAAGCGGGCGAGGTTGCCGCAATGGCGCATATCACCGGCGGCGGGCTCGTCGAGAACGTGCCGCGCGTGATCCCGGAAAATCTCCAGGTGCGGCTCGATGCGCGCAGCTGGGCCTTGCCGCCGGTCTTCAAATGGCTGGCGCGCAGCGGCCAGATCGCGCGCGAAGAACTCACGCGCGTGTTCAATTGCGGCATCGGCATGGTCGTCGTGGTGCCGGCCGCCAAACTGGCGGCGGCCAAGGCGACACTTGAAGCTGCGGGCGAAACGCCGATCGAGATCGGCCGCGTGGTGCCAAAGCCCGATGGCGAAGCGCCAGGCTGCGTCGTCGACCATCTCGACAATTGGCAAATCTAACGTCATGGCGCGTTTGCGCGTCGCATCGCTGATCTCGGGTCGCGGCAGCAACATGGCAGCCCTGGTTGCCGCCGCCTCCGCCCCCGACTATCCGGCCGAAATCGCCCTGGTGCTTGCCAATGTGCCGGGTGCCGGCGGTTTGGCCGTCGCGGCCGAACATGGCATTGCCAACGAAACGCTCGACCATCGCGGCTTTGCCGACCGTACTGCCTTCGATGCAGCCCTCGATGCGCGCTTGCGCCATCACGAAATCGAGTTCGTGTGTCTTGCCGGTTTCATGCGATTGCTGACGGCCGGTTTCGTCGACAAATGGCGCAACCGCATGCTCAACATCCATCCCTCCCTGCTGCCGGCCTATCCGGGCCTCGACACGCACAAACGCGCGTTGGCCGATGGGGTGCGCGTGGCGGGCTGCACCGTGCATTTCGTGCGCGCCAAAATGGATGTGGGCCCGATCGTGGCCCAGGCGGCCGTACCCGTTCTGCAGGGCGACGACGAAGACGCCCTCGCCGCGCGCGTGCTGAAGGCCGAACATGCGCTCTATCCGCATGTTCTGCGCTTGGTGGCAAACGGGGCGGCGACGGTCGAGGGCGAGCAGGTTCGATTTGCACGCTCCTTTGCTGCACCCGCCATTCTGTTCAACCCGCCGCTTTGACGAAAACGCAGTTTGCGCTAATCTCGGCGCTCAATTTCCGGAGAATATCGATGGCCAACGCCCCGCAGCAGAACGACCCCAATTTCACGCACGACATGACGCCGCATTTGCAGACCTGGGATGTTTTCAACGGTCTGATCAAATGGATCGGCGGCGCGACGGTGCTGATCCTGATCGCCATGTACGTATTCCTGGTGCCGCACGGCTAAGCCTTAAGTCCAAGCACATACGGCAACAAAAAGGGCCGCTCCCCGTTTCCGGGAGGCGGCCCTTCTCTTTTGGCGTGAGGTTCGTGCTTAGCCGACGATTTCGGCCCCGGCGAAGAAATACGCGATTTCGATCGCGGCGTTTTCGGCACTGTCCGAGCCGTGCGCCGAGTTGGCTTCGATCGATTCGGCGAATTCCTTGCGGATCGTGCCGGGAGCAGCGTTCGCGGGGTTGGTCGCACCCATCACGTCCCGATACTTGGCGACCGCGTTTTCGCCTTCCAGCACCTGTACGACGACCGGGCCCGAGGTCATGAACGCCACGAGCGAGCCGAAGAACGGCCGCGCCTTGTGCACGCCGTAGAAGCTTTCGGCCTGGGTTTGCGTCATGTGGATGCGCTTTTGCGCGACGATGCGCAGACCCGCCTTTTCGATCAGCGCATTGATGGCGCCCGTGAGATTGCGGCGCGTCGCATCGGGCTTTAGGATGGAAAATGTGCGTTCGATAGCCATGAAATTCGCTCTTCGGATAAAGGATCGGGAAGCGCGCTTATAGCGAGTGGCCGCGATGCGGGCAAGAGCGTGCACTCAAGCCGCTTTTTCCCATGCGCCGGCCGGGGTTTGGCGCCAATAGGACAGCACATGGCCCGCCGCTTTGAGCGTTTTCCAGCGCGCGCGCGCGGCTTCAAGCGCCGCCTCGTCGGTGCCGTCGAACATGTCGCAGACCAGCTTCCAGTCTTCGAAGCGCTCCGGCTGCTGCCCGTCGAGCGTCACGAGCAGGGCTGCCCCGTTCGGATTTTCGATGTTGGGCGCAAGCCAGATCGGCTGGTCCGCCCCCGATGCAGGTGCGCGCCCGTGCGGCAGAAAACTGTCGGCGGCGTAGATCCACAATGCCGCGTCCAGCGCTTGCGCGCGTTCGGCAGTGCCGGTGGCGATGCAGGCCCGCATGCCCTGGGACGTCGCCTTCTCGAGCAGCTTCGGCAACGCCGCTTCGAGCGGCGTTGCCAAGAGCTGGTAGAAGCGGATATCCGTCAAGCTTCCTCGTAATTGTCGGCGACGAGCCGGTCCAGCAGGCGCACACCGAAGGCCGTTGCCCCCTTCGGGCACGTCGCCGTGTCTTTGCCGCTCCAGGCAACGCCGGCGATGTCGATATGCACCCACGGCACGTCGTTGACGAAGCGTGCGAGGAACTGGCCGCCGATGATCGAGCCCGCCCCGCGGCCGGCCGCGATGTTCTTGACGTCGGCCGCCGGACTGTCGATGTCGCGGTCGTAGGCTTCGCCCAAGGGCAAGCGCCAAACCTTTTCGCCGGTCGCTTCGCCTGCGGCCGTGAGCTTTTCGGCCAGTGCGGCATCGTTGCCCATGATGCCGGCATATTCGTGGCCCAGCGCCACGATCACGGCTCCGGTCAAGGTCGCGAGATCGAACATCGCCTTGGGCTTGAAGCGGTCCTGCACATACCAAAGCACATCGGCCAGCACGAGGCGGCCTTCGGCGTCGGTGTTCAGAACTTCGATCGTCTTGCCCGACAGCGAGCGTACGATGTCCGACGGGCGCTGCGCATTGTGGCCGGGCATATTCTCGACGAGGCCGACCGCACCGATCGCGTTGACCTTCGCGTGGCGGGCGGCAAGCGCTTCGATCGCCCCGATCACGGCTGCGGAGCCCGCCATGTCCCACTTCATATCTTCCATGCCGGCCGACGGTTTGATCGAAATGCCGCCCGTGTCGAAGGTCACACCTTTGCCGACAAACGCGACCGGGCGCTTGTCCTTGGCCTTGGGTGCGCCATGGTACTGCAGAATGACCATGCGCGACGGCCGGGCCGAACCTTGGCCCACGCCGAGCAAGGCGCCTGCGCCCATCTTCTCGAGCTGCTTTTCGTCGAAAATCTCAACCTTCACGCCGAATGCCGTGAGGCGCTTGCAGCGCTCGGCAAGGCTCTCGGGATAGAGCACGTTCGGCGGCTCGGACACGAGATCGCGCGCGAAGGAGACAGCATCGGCAACGCGGTCGAGGGGACCATGGATCTTGCGTGCCGCCGCAACGTCGGTGACCAGAAGATTGAGCGATTTGAGGCTCGGCTTGGCGTCGTCCTTCTCGCGTGTCTTGTATTTGTCGAAGCGATAGGCGCGCAGCTTGGCGCCGAGCGCCATGTGGGCGGCCATCACCGACGGGCCGATGGCGCCGTCGGCAATCTGCTCGACCGAGACGGTCGCTTGCGTTTCGCCAGTTTTGTTGAGATGCGCCACGAGACTTCCGCCGAGCGCTTCAGCACCCTTGGCATCGAGTTTGTCGATCTTGCCGAGCCCTGCGAGCACGATGCGCCCGAACGGTACGCCCTTGGGGGCTACAACGTCGAGAAACTCGTCCTTCTTGCCCTTGAAGCGCGTCGTCGCCATCGCGCGCGTAACCACCCCGCCGGTCTTTTTGTCGAGGGCAGCGGCGGCCGGCGTCAGCTTGCGATCTTCCAGAATGCCGACAACATAGGCACCGCTGGCTGGCGCTTCGGGCTTCGAGAATGCAATCTTCATTGGGGACGTTCCTCGCGAACAAGAGTCGACGTAAATCGAACGACCGACACCATAGCGGCTCTTGGGCCAAATAAAAGCGCCCCGCACGCAAATGTTCTGTTTTCATTCGCATAATTTGCGCCGCCAAGCGCATACAATCCCGACCGAAGACCGGTCTATACTGCGCACGATCATGCGCCGAATCACTGCCTACATTCTGAGCCAAATCCTGACCGCGACGGTTTTCGTCGTGGCCACACTGACCATGGCGATTTGGCTCACGCAGTCGCTGCGCTTCATCGAGCTTATCGTCAATCGCGGGCTGGGGGTCGGCGCGTTCTTCTATCTCACGTCGCTGCTGCTGCCGAACTTCCTGTCGCTCGTGGTTCCCATTGCCCTCTTTGTTGCGACCCTCTTCGTTTACAACCGGCTCACGCTCGACAGCGAACTGGTCGTGATGCGCGCGGTCGGCTTCGGCCCGAACCAACTGGCGCGCCCGGCCCTGATCCTGGCGGGCGGTGCAACCGCCCTTTGCTACGTGCTGTCGCTGTGGCTGATGCCGATGACCTTCAGCCAGTTCAAGGAGCTTCACTCGAACATCCGCTCGGACTATTCGAGCCTGCTGCTGCAGGAAGGTGCATTCTCCACGATCGGCGGTTCACTCACCGTCTATGTGCGCGCGCGCGAGGCGAACGGCGATTTGCGCGGGATTCTGGTGCAGGATTCGCGCGATCCCTCCAACCCCGTCACGCTGCTGGCCGAGCGCGGCACCATCGCCAGCACGGAAGACGGGCCGCGCGTGATCCTGCTCAACGGCAACCGCCAGCAGGTCGACCGAGCGGCCGGCAAATTGTCGCTGCTCTATTTCGAGCGCTATTCGGTCGAGATCAGCACCGAGCGCGGCAGCGAATATCGCTGGCGCGACGCGGGCGAGCGCTATCTCGACGAATTGCTGTGGCCGAACACCGACGATGCGCACGACCGCCAGTACTACAATCGCCTGATCGCCGAGGGCCATTCGCGTCTGGCAACGCCGCTCTATCCGTTCGCGCTCGTAATGGTGGCCCTTGCCTGCCTGCTGCCCGGCAACTTCAACCGCCGTGGCCTCGCCCAGCGTCTGCTTATGGCGACCTTCTGCGGCGTTGCCACGCAAGCGCTGGCGATCTCACTGCCCAACCTCGCATCGCGCATGCCGGCGACGCTGGCGCTGCTCTATATCGCCCCTGTCGCGATTGCAGCGGTTGCAGCCTACGTGATGTCGCTTGGACCCAAGCGCATGCGCGCGGTCCAAACCTCGGTGGCGTGAACCGTTCGATGCGCCTCTCAACGACCCTACTTACGTATATCGGGCGCCAGTTCGTGGCCGCTTTGGCGGGTTTCTTTCTGCTGATGATGGCGCTTGTCTACATGTTCGAGGTCATCGAATTGCTGCGTCGCTCGGCAAGCCGCCCCAGCGTCACGACGCAGCTCGTGCTTCAGATGGCGTTCTACAAATTGCCGCAGATGGCCGAAGAATTGTGCCCCTTCATCGCCCTGTTCGCGGCCATGATCACGTTCTGGCGTCTGACCCGCTCGCACGAATTGACGGTGGCGCGCGCGGCGGGTGTGTCGGTGTGGCAGTTCCTGTTCCCAGTCGTGGGCATGGCCCTCGCCTACGGCATCGTTTCGGTCGCGATCCTCAATCCAATCGCAGCCGCCCTCTACGGACGCTTCGAGCGGCTGGACGTCGAGTTCATGCAAGGCCGCGGCAATCTGTTTGCGCTCTCTAATGCGGGTTTCTGGTTGCGGCAGAACGATGCGTCCGGCGATTCGGTCGTGCATGCGCGCCGCGTGGCGTCGGCCGACATGCGCCTTTTCGATGTGATCATTATCAATTTCGAGGGGCAGGATCGCTTCAAAAACCGCATCGACGCCGCCCGCGCCCAGCTCTATCCCGGCTATTGGGAAGTTGAGGACGCCTGGATCACCGCGCCTGAGCGCCCCGCCGTGTTCGAGCAGCGCCGCCGCGTGCCAACCAACATGACGGCCGAGCAGATCCAGGATTCTTTTTCCTCGCCGTTGACGATCTCGTTCTGGGAGCTGCCGGGTTTCATCCGGCTGATCGAAACGGCGGGTTTTTCGGCCACGCGCCATCGCCTGCACTGGCACCAGTTGACGGCCCTGCCGCTGCTGCTGGCCGCTATGGTGCTGATTGCGGCGACTTTTTCCCTGCGTCCGCATCGGCGCGGCGGCACCGGCCTCATGATCGCAACCGGCATTGGCACCGGTTTTGTGCTGTTTTTCGTCTCAAGCCTTGTGGGCGCCCTCGGCCAGAGTGCGACGATCCCAGTCGCCCTCGCCGCCTGGACGCCTGCCGCCGTGTCGAGCATGCTTGGGATCGCCATGCTATTGCATCTCGAAGACGGCTGACCAATCGCCCTTACGACACCCGACCCAGCGACACGCGAATTGCGCGCGCAGCGCTTTTTAACTATAGATTTCGGCCATGAAGAACCAGAGTCCCGCCGTCCTCAGCTTTGCCCTTGCCGCTGCCCTGATGGCTGTCCCTGTCGCCCCGCTCGGCGCGCAAGAACAGCGCATCATTGCGGTCGTCAATACCGACATCGTGTCCAACTTCGACGTCGACTCCCGGATCGGGCTCAATTTCGCGACAATCCAAGGGGGCGCCTCGCCCGAAGCGCGCGAGCGCGTGCGCCCGCAGGTGCTGCGCCAGCTCATCGACGAGCGCATCCAGGTGCAAGAGGCAAAACGGCTCGGCGTGACGGTCCCCAAGCGCGACATCGACGCGCAGATCGCGCGCCTCGAGCGCGCCAACAATCTGCCGGCCGGTGCCGTCGACCAGATCCTGCGGCGCGCGGGCTCCTCGCGCTCGACCCTCGAGCGCCAGATCGAAGCGTCGATCGCATGGGGCCGCATCGTTGCGGGCCGCCTGCGGCCGCAGATCGAAGTCAGTTCGGAAGAAATCGACGAAACGCTGGCGCGCTATTCCCAAGGCGAACCGGTCACCGAATATCTGCTCGCCGAAATCTTCCTATCGATCGACAATCCCGACCAGGAAGGCGAAGTCGAGCGCAATGCCGACGAGCTGATCGAGCGCATGAAGGGCGGCCTGCCCTTCCCCGTCGCGGCCCAGCAATTCAGCCAGGCTGCTTCGGCCAATGAAGGCGGCGACATCGGCTGGGTGCAAAAGGGCCAGTTCGACGACGCGGTCGAGCAGGAGCTAGCAAAGCTCGATACAAACGACGTTTCGATGCCGATCAAAACCCCGAGCGGCATCTACATCTACGCCATGCGCGAAAAGCGCGTGCTTGCACCCGCTTCGCCCGACGATGCGCTCGTCGAAATCGCGCAGATGGTGTTCCCGTTGCCGTCGGGGGCCGGTCAAAGCGACCGCGAGGCGACGCTCGCACTGGCCGAAACGGTCCGCGAGACAGTCGAAGGCTGCGCCGACCTCGAACGCGTGGCGCAGGAACTGCGTGTGCCCGCCCCCACGCGGCTCGCTGAGGTGCGCATCGGCGACCTTGCGGCGGACGCGCGTGCGCGCATCCGCGCGCTGAAAGTCGGCGAGATGACCGACCCGACGCCGGCCTCGGGCGGCGTCGGCATGACGATGCTGTGCGTGCGCCAGGAACCGAAATCTAACCTGCCCTCGGCCAGCGACATCGAAGAGAACCTGATCCGCCAGCGCATTGACAATGCTGCCCGCCGCTATCTGCGCGATCTGCGGCGCGTAGCCGTGATCGACATCCGGGCCTGACGGCGATCGACCGGCCGACGCAGCCGCGCGCTCCCGCCGCCGACGGCTTGCCGCCGCTTGCCGAGATCGTGCGCAAGCACGGCCTCGCGGCGCGAAAATCGCTGGGCCAGCATTTCCTGTTCGATCTCAATCTCACCCGCCGCATCGCGCGAGCGGCAGGCGATATTGGGACCGGCACCACGATCGAGGTCGGCCCCGGCCCCGGCGGCCTCACGCGTGGGCTCTTGGCCGAGGGGGCAGGCCATCTCGTGGTGGTCGAGCGCGATGCGCGCGCCTTGCCGGCCCTCGAAGAAATCGCGGCGTTCTGGGGACGCGATCGCCTGACGATCGTCGAGGGCGACGCGCTTGAACTCGACCTTGCCGCGATCGGAACGGCGCCTCGGCGCATCGTCGCGAACCTGCCCTACAATGTCGGCACGCCGATGCTGCTGGCTTGGCTGGCACGGCCCGACGCGTTCGAAACGCTGGTTGTGATGCTGCAGAAAGAAGTCGTCGAACGCCTCGCAGCAGCGCCAGGCAGTGCGGCCTATGGGCGGCTGTCGGTTGCCGCCCAATGGCGCTGGCAAGTACGCCGGCTGTTCGACGTCGCCCCCAGCGCTTTTTCGCCCCCGCCTGCCGTGGTGTCGGCCATCGCCGAATTGCGGCCGCGCGCCCAACCGCTTGCCGAGGCCGACGCAAAAACGCTCGAACGTGTCGTGGCGGCCGCGTTCGGCCAGCGGCGCAAGATGCTGCGCCAATCGCTCAAAGCGCTCGGTGGCGATCCGCTCGCGCTGTGCGAAGTGGCCGGGATAGACGCAACACGGCGTGCGGAAACCCTATCGGTCGAGGAATTCTGCGCGCTCGCGCGCGTCGTCAGCGCCCGTCGCGCAAACGCTTGACGAAGTCGCCGAGCCCGATCTGACGCTCGCGCTTGATTCGCTCGGCTGCCAGAACCGACTGCACTTCGGCAACCGAGCGGTCGAGATCGCGATTGACGACGATGTAGTCGTATTCGGGCCAATGGCTCATCTCGTTGGAGGCCTGCGCCATGCGCTGGGCGACCACATGTGCCGGATCCTGCGCCCGCGCATTGAGCCGCCGCTCGAGCTCGGCGGTCGAGGGCGGCAGGATGAACACGGTCACAAGATCTGCCGCGAGCTTTTCGCGGATCTGCTGCGTGCCCTGCCAGTCGATGTCGAACAGTACGTCGCGCCCCGCACGCAGGCTCTCTTCGACGGGCCCGCGCGGCGTGCCGTAGTAGTTGCCGAAGACTTTGGCGTGTTCAAGAAATTCGCCGCGATTGATGCGCAACCCGAACTCGGTCTGGTCGACGAAGAAATAGTCGAGACCGTCGGTTTCGCCGGGCCGCTTTTGCCGCGTCGTCGCCGAGACCGACATCGCAAGCCCAGGTTCGCGGCGCAACAATTCGCGGCTGATCGACGTCTTGCCCGCCCCCGACGGCGACGACAGCACCAGCATCAGGCCGCGGCGGTAGATAGCATCGTCCATCGCTTCTCGTCACTCCACGTTTGCGGCTTGCTCGCGCATGCGGTCGATCGCGGTCTTGAGGGCGAGCCCGATGCGGGTCAGCGCGATGTCCGACGCTTTAGAGCACAGCGTGTTGGCCTCCCGGTTGAACTCCTGGCTCAGGAAGTCGAGCTTGCGCCCGACCGTCCCTTTGCCGGCAAACAACTCGCGCGCCTGGCCGATATGCGCGCGCAGCCGGTCGAGTTCTTCGCGCACGTCGGCTTTGACCGCAATCAAGGCCGCCTCGTGCGCCAAGCGCTCGGGCGACAAGCCGGTCTGGGTCCCGAGCAGTTCGGCCATCTGCGCTTCGAGTTTGGCTTTGAGAGCGGCCGGTTGGGCGGCGGCACTGGCGGCCGCCTCGCGCGTGAGACTTTCGATTTCGTCGAGGGCTGCGTCGAGCACGCGCGCAAGAGCCGCACCCTCTTTGGCACGCGCTTCGACGAGGCCCGCAAGCACGAGGTCGAGCGCTGCCAGGATCGCCGCATCGAGCTTGGCCTGCTCGGCTTCGTCGAGCGGCGTTTCGCCGACCGTTTCGAGCACGCCACGAATGGCGAGAATGCCGTCGAGGCGCGGGGCCGCCGCATCGATGCGGCCCGACAACTCGCCCATCAAGGCGATTGCTTGGTCGAGGGCAGCCCGATTGATTTGGAGGCGCGGACCCAGCGTCGGCGTTTCGATCGTCAGATTGAGCGCCACATTGCCGCGATCGAAGCGCTTGGCCGCGCGCGTACGGATTTCACTTTCGAGACGGTCGTAGCCCGGCGGCAGGCGCAGGCGCACTTCGAGGCCGCGCCCGTTGACCGACCGTGCCTCCCAGGTTGCCACGCGCCCCAAAGCCTCGGCGCTGGCACGGGCAAATCCGGTCATGCTGGCAAGCGGCACTGGCGTTTCTCCTCGGGTGGTCCGGTCGCGCGTCCGAATCGTCGAACGGCGCATAAACGGTTATACAGTGCCCAGGAAAGGGCACAACGTCATGCGAAGCTGGAGCAGCATTCTGATCACTGGCGGCTCCTCGGGTCTCGGAGCCGCCCTCGCGCAAGAATTGGCCGGGCCCGGCGTGCGGCTCGCCTTGACCGGCCAGAACCAAGAGCGGCTCGCCGAAGTGGCGGCGCTGTGCACGGCCAAGGGAGCCGCCGTCGAAGTTTCCGTGCGCGATGTTGCAGACAAGCACGCGATGGCGAACTTCGTTGCCGCCATGGATACGGCCGCGCCGCTCGATCTGGTCGTCGCGAATGCGGGCATTTCGGCCGGAACCGGCAACGGCGCGGAGAGTGCCGAGCAGGCCCGCCGCATTTTCGCGGTCAATGTCGACGGCGTGGTGAATACGGTCGCTCCGATCCTGGATGCCATGGGTGCGCGCGGCCGTGGCCAGATCGCGATCGTTTCGTCGCTGGCCGGGTTTCGTGGCCTGCCCGGTGCGCCTGCCTATTGCGCCAGCAAGGCCGCGGTTCGCGTCTGGGGCGAGGCGCTGCGCGCCGACTGGGGCCCTCGCGGCGTGCGCGTCAACGTCGTATGCCCCGGCTTCGTGACCACGCGTATGACCGCGCGCAACAATTTTCGCATGCCGCTGCTGATGTCGGCGGAACGCGCGGCAGCGATCGTCTGCGACAGTCTTGCACGCGATGTCGGCCGCATCGCGTTTCCGCGCCGCATGTATGCCGCCTCGTGGCTGCTGGCGGCCCTACCCGGCTTTGTCATCGATCCGCTGTTGCGCCGCCTGCCGCGAAAAGCTTGAATGCCGTACCCATGACATTGCTTGTTCCGCCGTTCGACTGGCCGCCACAGACCGATCGCCTCGCGCGTTTTTACGCCTATTGGGAGTCGCGCTGCGGCGGCCGGCTATTCCCGGCGCGCCGCGACATCGATCCCATCGATTTCTGGTACGTTTGGCGCGACGTGCTGATGCTCGACGTGGTGTATGGGCCGCGCTTGCGCTTCGTCTATCGCCTGTGCGGAATCGGCCACGTCGAATGGCGGGGCAAGGACCTCACCGGCCAGGATGCGGAAGACGGCAACGCGCCGCAGCTCGACGGCACGTCTTTGTCTGGCTGGACAGACTGCGTCGTCGCGCGGCGGCCGAATCTCCAGAAGCTCAAAGGCATCTTCGACGATCGGCACCTGCATTTCTGGACCTTGCGCCTGCCCTTGGGCGACAGCGATGCGCGCGTCGATATGTTGCTGACGGCGCGCCAAGTATTGCTTTAGCGTTGGCCGGCCGCGCGCGCGCGTTCGATTTCGCGCAGCCGAGCCACGTTGCGATTGTGTTCGGGCAAAGTGCGCGCGAACACGTGCCGCCCCTCGCCGTCGGCCACGAAATAAAGCGCCTCGTCGGCCGGCGGATTGAGCACGGCGGCAATCGCCGCACGCCCCGGATTGGCGATCGGCGTGGGCGGCAAACCGTCGATCGCGTAGGTGTTCCACGCATGCCGCGTTTCGAGGTCCGCACGGCTCAGCGGCCGACCGAGCGGCACCCCCGGCGACAGGCCGTAGGCAACTGTCGGGTCCGCCTGAAGCCGCATCTTGCGGCGCAGACGGTTGACGAACACGGCCGCCACGCGCCCGCGCTCGTCGGCATGTGCCGTCTCGCGCTCGACGATCGAGGCGAGTACGAGCGCTTCTTCTGGCGTCGCAAGCGGCAGATCGGGTGCACGCTTCGCCCACAATTCGGCCAAGCTCTCGCGCATGGCACGCTGCGCGCGCTCGATCGCGCGGGCGCGCGACTCGCCCCAGCTGTAGAAATAGGTTTCGGGCAGCAGGCTGCCCTCGGGCGGTACTGCGTCGAGTGCGCCCTCGAAACCTTCGGCGGCGCGCAGCAATTCGACGATCTGTGCCGACATGAGCCCTTCGGCAAAGGTGATGCGGCGCTGCACCGTGCGCCCGCTCGCAAGCAATTCGCCCGCCGCACGTGCGCTGATGCCCGCCGCAAACAGATATTCGCCGGCTTTGAAACGCGGCAAGGTACCGTCCCATCGCGATCCTGCGAGAAACGAAAACGACGATGCCAACACGCCGCGTTCGACGAGGAGGCGCGCAATCTCCTCGGCGCCCGCCCCGCGCGGGATCACAAGCTGGATGTCGGCAATCGATGGGCCGGGGCGCACATAGCGCTCGGACAAAGCCCAAGCAGTCAGCGCCGCGCAAACGACGACCAACAAGGCCGCGATCGCGAGGCTTGCGCCAAGCCTACGCGACACGGACGCCTTGCCTCACGTCGGACGCGAGAAGATCACTGCGGCGTTGGTGCCGCCGAAGCCGAAGCTGTTGGAAAGTGCATGGCGGATCGGGCGCTTCTTGGCGTGGATCGGCACGAGGTCGATGTCGCAGCCTTCCGACGGATCCTCGAGGTTGCGCGTCGGCGGTGCTACCTGGTCGCGCAAGGCGAGGATCGAGAACACCGCTTCCACGCCGCCGGCCGCACCCAGCAGGTGCCCGATCGCCGACTTGGTCGACGACATCGAAAGCTTGTAGGCCGCCGATCCGAACAGGCGCTTGACGGCACCGAGCTCGATTTCGTCGCCGAGCGGCGTCGAGGTTCCGTGCGCATTGATGTAGTCGATGTCGTCCACATTGAGCTTGGCGTTGCGCAATGCGGCACCCATCGCCCGGAAGCCGCCATTGCCGTCTTCCGGCGGCGCCGTAATATGGTGCGCGTCGCCCGAGAGGCCGTAGCCCGTGAGCTCGGCATAGATTTTCGCGCCGCGCTTTTTGGCGTGCTCGTATTCCTCGAGCACGACGACGCCCGCACCCTCGCCCATGACGAAACCGTCGCGGCCCTTGTCCCAGGGGCGCGAGGCACGCTGAGGTTCGTCGTTGAAACCGGTCGAAAGCGCGCGTGCAGCGGCAAAGCCCGCAATGCCGAGACGGCAGATCGCGGCTTCAGTACCGCCCGCCACCATCACGTCGGCATCGCCCAGCATGATGAGACGGCCCGCATCGCCGATCGCATGCGCGCCGGTGGCGCAGGCGGTCACGGCCGAATGGTTCGGCCCGCGGAAACCGTATTTGATCGAAAGATGGCCCGACACCAGATTGATCAGGGCCGAGGGAATGAAGAACGGCGAAATACGGCGCGGGCCCCGCTCCTTGAGCGTGATCGAGCCTTCATAGATTGCCTGCAGGCCGCCAATGCCGGAGCCGATCATGACGCCGGTACGGTCCTGGCCTTCCTCGTCGGTTGGCTTCCAGCCGGAATCCTCGACCGCCTGGGTCGCCGCCGCAAGACCGAAGATGATGAACGGATCCATCTTCTTCTGGTCTTTGTGCGGGACCCAATCGTCGGCATTGAAACGTCCTTCGGACGTCTCGCCGAGCGGCACCTGGCCGGCGATCTTCGCCGGCAGGTCCGACACATCGAACGACTGAATGGCGCCGAGACCGGACTCGCCGGCGATCAAACGCTTCCAGGTCGCTTCGACCCCGCACGCCAAAGGCGTGACGAGGCCAAGCCCGGTGACAACGACGCGACGCATCGGGGGATTCGCTCCGGCCGTTAGCGGCTCAGGCCTTAGCCTTGCCGATGAAATCGATCGCGTCCTTCACGGTCGAAATCTTCTCGGCGGCATCGTCCGGAATCTCGATGCTGAACTCTTCTTCGAACGCCATGACGAGCTCGACCGTGTCGAGACTGTCCGCGCCCAGATCATCGACGAAGCTGGCGTTTTCCGTGACTTTCGCTTCTTCCACGCCCAGGTGGTCGACGACGATTTTCTTCACGCGTTCAGCAATCTCGCTCATTGTATTCCTCTCGTTCGGCTCCGTATCGGCTCCGTCCGGAAGGACGCTGGCCGATACCATTGACGATCCGCTTTCCGGGTTGTCCGGTCAAGACGGAGTCGATTTCCAATTCGGGGGGTTGGTAACACAAAATCGAACCGGTTGACCAGCCTGCGAATCGTTCGCGAAGTCAGAGACTTGGTACGTCCCCGCAAAATCAGATCATGGCCATCCCACCATTCACGTGCAGAGTCTGGCCTGTGACGTAGCCCGCTTCGGCACTGGCGAGATAGACAACCGCCGCCGCAATCTCGTCGGCAGCCCCCATACGGCCCAGCGGAATGGCGTCGAGCAGGCGCTTTTTCTGCTCCTCGCCCAACGCTTCCGTCATCGGCGAAACGATGAAGCCGGGTGCCACGCAATTGACCGTGATGCCGCGCGAGGCGACCTCTTGGGCAAGCGCTTTGGACATGCCGATCATGCCGGCCTTGGCAGCGGCATAGTTCGCCTGGCCCGGATTGCCGGTAACGCCCACGATCGACGTGATGCCGACGATGCGGCCCCATTTGCGCTTCATCATGCCGCGCAAGGCGGCACGGCTGAGGCGAAAACCGGCCGACAGATTGACGTCGATGACCTTCTGCCAATCCTCGTCCTTCATGCGCATGGCAAGACCGTCGCGCGTGAGGCCGGCATTATTGACCAGAATGTCGACCTGGCCTAAAGCGGCCTCGGCGTCTTTGAAGAGTTTTTCGGTCGCGGCTGCGTCGCCGAGATCGCCCGCGCACACAACGGCATTGGCACCGATCTCGGCGCGCACGGCTTCAAGGGCGTCAACGCGCGTGCCCGCAAGCGCCACTTTGGCACCGGCTGCCGCCATGGCAACGGCGATGGCGCGGCCAATGCCGCCGGAGGCGCCGGTTACGAGTGCGGCTTTGCCGTCGAGTCTGAACATGGGGGCCTCGGATTCGTTAGAGCGTTTTGGCGAAGGCTTCGATGTCGGCGGGTGCTCCGATCGCGGTCGCGGCAAGATCGGGCTCGATGCGCTTGGCAAGGCCGGTCAGGACCTTGCCGGCACCGAGTTCGTAAAGCTGCGTGACGCCCTGCGCCTTCATGTAGCTCACGCATTCGCGCCAGCGCACCATGCCCGTCACCTGCTGCACAAGCAGTTTGGAAATGGTGGCGGCATCGTGGGCAGCAGACGCGGTGACGTTCGCCACCAGCGGGATGCGCGGCGGCGCCATGCGCACCTTGGCCAAGGCTTCCGCCATCGCTTCAGCGGCGGGCTGCATCAGCGCGCAATGGAAAGGCGCACTTACCGGTAGCAGCATCGCGCGCTTGGCGCCCTTGGTCTTGGCGATTTCGACCGCACGCTCGACAGCGGTCTTGGCCCCCGACACCACGACCTGGCCCGGCGCGTTGTCGTTGGCACAGTCGCAGACTTCGTCCGCACCGGTCTCGGGATTGGGGCGCGCGGTCTTGGCAACGTCCTGGGCGACCGCAAGATCGAGACCGAGCAAAGCCGCCATAGCCCCTTCGCCGACGGGAACAGCCTTTTGCATCGCATTGCCGCGCAAGCGCAGCAGGCGTGCCGCATCGCCAAGCGAAAACGTGCCGGCGGCCGCAAGGGCCGAATACTCGCCGAGCGAATGGCCGGCCACGAACGCAACATGCTTGCCGAGATCGAGCTTGGCTTCGCTCTCGAGCACACGAAGTACGGCGATCGACACGGCCATCAAAGCTGGCTGCGCATTGGCGGTCAGCGTCAATTCTTCGGCAGGCCCCTCGAACATGAGCTTCGACAGTTTCTGGCCCAGCGCATCGTCGACCTCCTCGAACACGAGGCGGGCCGCGGCGAAGCTAGTCGCAAGATCGCGGCCCATGCCGGGTGCTTGGCTGCCTTGGCCGGGAAACGTGAATGCGCGCATATCGAAAAAACCTTTGTGGGAGCCATCGCGAAGGTGCCGCGTCCCTACCCTCGCATGGCTGGACAAGTCAAGCCGCACGGTCTACCTACCGCACATCCTTGAAACAGGAGACAACGACATGCGCCGCCGAATCTTTTTGGCTTCCGCCCTGTTCGCCGCCACGTTTGCCGCCGCAAACGCCCAGACCAGCCCAATCGAAGTGCAGGATCCGTGGGCACGTGCGACGTTGGGCCAATCGCGCACGGGTGCCGCATATCTGACGCTGTCGGCAACCGGCCTCGCTGCCGACCGCCTGGTTGCGGCAAGCTCGCCCGTCGCCGCGAAGACCGAGTTGCACAACCACATCATGGTCGGCAACGTGGCGCAGATGCGCCAGGTGGACGCGATCGAGGTTGCGCCCGGCTCGCCCACGCTGCTGCAGCCCGGCGGCCTGCACATCATGCTAATCGACCTCAAGGCACCGCTGCAGGCCGGCACCAGCTTTCCGGTGACGCTGACTTTCGAAAAGGCCGGCACCGTCACTGTGCAGGTGGCCGTGCGCGCTGTCCGCGCCCCAGCCGCACACGGTCACACCCACTAGCCCCCCCGCCAAACCCTTCGCTTGCGGGCGGGGCGGTTTCGTGTATATTCCGCGACCTTCACGACGGGCGGGGCCATATCCCGCCCGTTCTCCTTGCCGACTTCCCGGGCCCCCAATGGGTACAGAAGCCGGTCGGGACCCGGGTTCGCTGCGGCATTCGGCTGCAACGGGCGCTTGGGTCCGAAACCCGAGAGGAGCTGCCGATGGCGTTCTATGAGAACGTGTTCATCGCGCGTCAGGATTTGGCGCAAGCCCAAGTCGACGCGCTCGCCGACCAATTCACCGCCACGCTCAAGGAGCTCGGCGGCGAAGTCAAGAAACGCGAATATTGGGGTCTGCGTTCGCTGACCTTCCGCATCAAGAAGAACCGCAAAGCGCATTACGTGCTGCTGTGCCTCGACGCCCCGCCCAAGGCGGTCGCCGAGATGGAGCGCCAGATGGGCCTCAACGAAGACGTGCTGCGCCTGATGACGGTGCGCGTCGAAACGATCGAGGAAGGCCCCTCGGCGATGATGCAGAAGCGCGACGAGCGCGAAGGCCGCGGCGACCGCGACGGCGGGCGCGAAGGCGGTCGCTTTGGCGAGCGCGACGGCGGTTTCCGTCCCCGTCGGCGCGACAATGAAGGCGGCGATGCCGTCGCAATCGAAGGAGCGATCTGAGCCATGGGCAATCCCTCGAACGAACGTATGTCGGGCGACCGCGGCGAGCGCGGCGGCGAACGTGGCGGCGAGCGCGGTGCGGGCGGCGGCGAAGGCGGCTTCGGCGGCCGGCGTCCGTTTTTCCGTCGGCGCAAATCCTGCCCCTTCTCGGGCCCGAACGCACCGAAGATCGACTACAAGGACATTCGTCTGCTGCAGCGCTTCATCTCGGAGCGCGGCAAGATCGTACCGGCCCGCATCACCGCGGTTTCGGCGCCGAAGCAGCGCGAATTGGCACGTGCGATCAAGCGCGCGCGTTTCCTCGGCCTGCTGCCCTACGTGCTGAGCTAAAGCGCGCGAGCGAGAGACCCGAGAACGCGACCGATGCCGAGCAACTACGCCATGATTGCGGCAGCCGCCGGGGCTGCGAGCGCGTTCGTTTACGCCTCGCTGCTCCTCGGCACGCCTGCCGCTTTCATTCTCGCCTATCTGGCGCAGCTGCCGCTCTATGCGGTCGGTCTGTGGCTGGGGTCGGGGGCTGGCCTTATTGCGTCGGGTGCCGGGATCGTGGTGGCATTCTTGGCGGGCGGGTTCGCCTTCGGCGTGATCTACACGCTCGCCAACACGGCGCCGGTGCTGCTCATCGTGCGCCAGGCGTTGCAATGGCGCACGACCGCGAACGGCAGCGTCGAATGGTATCCGCCCGGCGGCCTCTTGATGTCGCTGGTCGGGTTGGCGTCGGCGCTGTTCGCGATCCTCGTTCTCGCGTTTTCCGGGCAACCGGGCGGGCTTGAAGGCTCGATCGAGACCTTCTTGAACGAAGGCCTTAAGCGTCTCAGCGGGCCGCTCGGCATGGATGCAGCCATGGTCGAAAGATTCGCCGACCAAATGGCGCGCTTCTTCCCCGGCATCATTGCGGTGTCGTGGCTGACCATGTCGGCGGTGAACGGCATCCTGGCACAAGGGCTCCTGTCGCGTTTCAAACGCAACTGGCGCCCCTCGCCGCGCATGTCCGACATCGACCTGCCAATCTGGCTGTCGGGGCTCACCGCTATCTTCGCGGTCGGCGCTTTCCTCGAAGGCCTTGGCGGTTTCGTGTCGAGCAACATGCTGGTGCTTTTTGCGGCCGCCTACAGCTTTGCCGGCCTCAGCGTCGTGCATGCGCTGATCAGCAAACTGCAATGGCGAGGGGCGGCGTTGGGCGCACTCTACGGCGCCATTCTCGTCTTCGGCTGGCCCATTGCCGTAGTCGCAATCCTCGGGCTCATCGAGCCTTACGCAAACCTAAAGGCGCGCGCCGCAGGCGCGCCGCCGCAAGTCTGAACCCAATTCTTACGGAATACGAAGGAGACAAGGCGATGTCCCAGATGGATGTGATACTGCTGCAACGGATCGAAGCGCTCGGCCAGATGGGCGACGTGGTCAAGGTGAAGCCGGGCTATGCCCGCAACTTCCTGCTGCCCACCAAAAAGGCGCTGCGCGCGACCAAGGAAAATCTCGCCTATTTCGAGAAGCAGCGCGTGCAGCTCGAAGCGCAGAACCTGAAGCAGCGCGCCGATGCGCAGGCCGTGGCGGAGAAGATGGGCGAGAATTTCGCCGTCGTCATCATCCGCACGGCCGGCGAAAGCGGCATGCTGTACGGTTCGGTCTCGAGCCGCGACATCGCGGTTGCGATGAAGGACGCGGGCGTGACAGTCGACCGCACGCAGGTTCTGCTCGCCCAGCCCATCAAAGCGCTCGGCTTGTTCAAGACGCGCGTCGCACTCCATCCGGAAGTGACGGTCACGATCACCGTGAACGTCGCGCAGTCGGTTGAAGAAGCCAAGCTCATGGCCGAAGGCAAGGCGCCCAAGCCCCAGGCCGAAGCCGCCCCGCCGGCCGAACTCACGGCAGAGGCTCAAGAAGCGTCGGCCGAAGAAGCGCCGGCTGCCGAAGCCGAAACGGCAGAGAAGCCCGCCAAGAAAGCTAAGAAGAAAGCCAAGGACGAAGCGTAAGCCGCTTTTTTCCAAGTCTTTTGCCGCAAGAACGGCGTCGCCTCGCTCGAGGCGACGCCGTTTTCGTTTTCGCCGACTCGATTGTTTGCGCATACAATTCCCCTAATCCACAGCCCTTCGATTCGATTTTTATTTTCGCACGTCGATTCTTGTTTTAGCGCGTCCGCCGACGCGCCTAAGGTCTGCGCCTCATGGAAACACAAGCAACCGCCAACGTCGCCTTTCTGCCGCAGCGCACGCAAGAAGACGCACCGCTGCAGCGCATTCCGCCGCACAACTTCGAAGTCGAGATGGGGCTGCTCGCAGCCCTCCTCGCCAACAACCGCGCCTACGAAAAAGTCTCCGAGCTGCTGCGCCCCGAGCATTTCGCCGATGCGCGCCACGGCCGCATCTACGATGCAATCGGCAAGCTCGCCCAGAAGGGCCAGCAGGCCAACGCCGCAACGCTCAAGAACTATTTCGAGCATGACGGCGAATTGGCCGACATCGGTGGTGCCGAATATCTCGCACGCTTGCAGGCATCGGCCGTCACGATCATCAACGCGCAAGACTACGCGCAACGCATTTTCGATCTCTATTTGCGTCGCGAACTCATCGACATCGGCACGGACGTCGTCAACGAGGCCTACGCGTTCGACGTCGACAGCGACGCGAATGCCAAGATCGAAAGTGCCGAACAGAAGCTGTTCGATCTCGCCGAAAAGGGCCAGGCCGAAGGCGGCTTCAAAACGTTCAACTCGGCACTGACCGCCGCCATCGACATGGCCACCCTCGCCTTCAAGCGCGACGGAGCGGTCACGGGTGTGACGACCGGCTTTGCCGACATGGACGACAAGCTCGGCGGCCTTCACAAATCGGATCTGCTGATCGTCGCAGGCCGCCCTTCGATGGGCAAAACAGCCCTTGCGACGAAGCTTGCCTTCAACGCGGCCCTCGCGCGCCAGCAATGGATCGAGCAAGCCATGCGCGACGGCCGCGACCTCGACGACCCCGAGGCCGACGGTGCGGTGGTGGCGTTCTTCTCGCTCGAAATGTCGGCCGAGCAGCTCGCCAACCGTCTCTTGTCCGAGCGCGTCGAGATCCCGTCCGACAAGATTCGGCGCGGCGAAGTGGCAGGCGAGGATTTCCCGAAATTCGTGCAGGCGGCGCAAGAGCTCGCTTCCCTGCCCTTGCATATCGACGACACGCCGGCTTTGTCTGTCTCAGCCGTGCGCACGCGCGCGCGCCGCCTGAAGCGCACGCACGGGCTCGGCCTCATCGTGATCGACTATTTGCAGCTTCTGTCGCCCCCGCCCGGCATGCGGGCCGAGGGCCGCGTGCAGGAAATCTCGGCCATCACGCGCGGCCTCAAGGCGCTTGCCAAGGAACTCGACGTGCCGGTTATGGCGCTCTCGCAGCTCAGCCGTGCGGTCGAACAGCGCGAAGACAAACGCCCGCTGCTGTCGGACTTGCGTGAATCGGGCACCATCGAGCAGGACGCCGACGTCGTGATGTTCGTCTATCGCGAGGAATACTACCATTCGCGCGCCGAACCCGGACGGCGTCCCGAAGAGGACGAAAGCAAGTTCAACGAACGCCATCAAAAATGGCAAGAGCGCGGCGAGCAGATCATGAATATCGCCGAAGTGATCCTCGGCAAGCAGCGCCACGGCCCGATCGGCACCGTGCGCCTGCGCTTCGACGGCCAGTTCACGAAGTTCTCCGACCTCGCCCCCTCCGACCATCTGCCGGAAGTTTATGAGTGAGGCTGGCCCCGCGTCGCTGCTGACGGTCGATTTGGCGGCAGTGGCGGCGAACTGGCGCGCCCTTGCCGCACGCGCAGCCCCGGCCAAATGTGCCGGCATCGTCAAAGCCGACGGCTACGGCCTGGGTGCTGGTCCGGTTGGGCGTGCGCTCTATCGTGCGGGCTGCCGCACGTTCTTTGTGGCGAGGCTCAGCGAGGCCGTGGCGTTGCGCGAATTCGTGACCGACGATGCGCGCATCTGCGTGCTCGACGGTCTAATGCCGGGCGAAGAAGAGATTTACTCGCGGCGCAATCTTACGCCCGTACTCAACGATCCAGGCCAGATCACGCGCTGGCACGCCGCCGCACGCCGCCGGGGCGACAGTCTCGATGCATTCGTGCATTTCGACACCGGCATGTCGCGCCTAGGTCTGACGCCCGCCGAAACCCAGGCGCTGATCGCGGACCAAACGGCCCTTGAAGGCCTCAAGCTGGTCGCCGTGATGAGCCATCTGGTCAGCTCCGAGGAGCCGGACAATCCGCTCAATGCGGTTCAACTCGAACAATTCCGCAAAATTCGTGTGGCTTTTCCCGCCGCCAAAGCGAGTTTTGCCAATTCCTCAGGCGTGTTTCTCGGGGCCGGCTACTGGTTCGACCAGATCCGACCGGGCTGCGCGATCTACGGGATAAACCCCACGCCAGCGCAGCAAAACCCGATGGCGTGCGTAGCGACGCTGCAGGCGCGCATCCTGCAAGTGCGCGAAATTGACCGCTCCCAGACCGTTGGCTATGGTGCGACGTGGCAAGCGAGTCGCCCGACGCGCGTTGCCACGATCGCCTGCGGTTATGCCGACGGTTGGTTGCGTTCGCTTTCGGGTCGCGGCCAGGCGTCGCTGCGCGGGCAGACGGTTCCCTTCATCGGCCGCGTTTCGATGGATCTGGTCACGCTCGATGTTTCGGGCGTGCCCGCAGCACAACCGGGCGAGATGGTCGAACTCATGGGTCCGCAAATCTCCGTCGACAGCGTCGCCGACCGCGCCGGCACAAACGGCTACGAGGTGCTGACACGCTTGGGCGCCCGCATCGCGCGCAACTATCGGGAATTGGGCGCATGAATCCGCTGGCGACGGTCGGGCGATTCTTCATCGCGTTCCTGCAGCAGATCGGCGAGCTCACGATTTTCGCGGGCCGCGCGATTTCGCATTGCGTGCGCCCGCCCTTCTATTTCCGCCATATCGGCCGCCAGATGCTCGACATCGGCTACTACTCGCTGCCCGTCGTCGGTCTCACCGCTTTGTTCACAGGCATGGTGCTGGCGTTGCAAAGCTATACGGGCTTCGCGCGTTTCTCGGCCGAGGGTGCAGTTGCAACCGTGGTGGTGCTGTCGGTCACGCGCGAATTGGGGCCGGTCATTGCGGGCCTCATGGTCGCAGGCCGCATCGGCGCCTCGATCGCCGCCGAAATCGGCACGATGCGCGTGACCGAGCAGATCGACGCGCTCTACACGCTCTCGACCAACCCGATGAAATACCTGGTGGCCCCGCGCATCATTGCGGGCGTGCTCACGCTGCCGCTGCTCGTGATCGTGGCCGACATTATCGGCGTGTTCGGCGGCTATGTGGTCGGCGTCTATAAGCTAGAATTCAACGCCGCCGTCTATCTCAAGCAGACCTTCGATTTCCTCGAATTCATGGACGTGTTCTCCGGCCTCGTCAAAGCCGCCGTGTTCGGCTTCATCATCACGCTGATGGGCTGCTACCACGGCTACCGCTCGGACGGCGGGGCGCAGGGCGTTGGCCGTGCCACGACCAACGCCGTCGTCTCGGCCTCGATCCTGATCCTGGTGTTCAACTACGCGATCACCGAAATCTTCTTTGCCACGCGCTGAAGGGGATCTTGATGGCCGACACGCCCAAAATCGAAATTCGCGGATTGAAAAAGCGCTTTGGCAGCAAAGTGGTGCTCGACGGGCTCGATCTCGATGTCGGCAATGGCGAGTCCGTCGTAATCATCGGCGGTTCAGGTACCGGCAAATCCGTGCTGCTGAAATGCATCTTGGGATTGCTCGACCCCGAAGCGGGCTCGATCAAAGTCGACGGGCAGGAAGTGATCGGCCTCTCGACGCGCGAGCGCGAACAGGTGAACCGCAAATTCGGCATGCTGTTCCAGTCGGCAGCGCTGTTCGACTCCTTGTCGGTCTGGGAGAATGTCGCGTTCGGTCTGATCTCAGCACAAGGCAAGTCCAAAAAAGACGCCAAGCCCATCGCCATCGAGAAGCTGGCGCAAGTCGGCTTGCCGCCTCAAGTCGGCGAGTTGCAACCGTCCGAGCTTTCGGGCGGCATGCGCAAGCGCGTGGGCCTTGCGCGCGCCATCGCAACGCAGCCCGAGATCATCTTTTTCGACGAGCCGACGACCGGCCTCGACCCGATCATGTCCGACGTGATCAACGATCTGATCGTCGATTGCGTGCATCGCCTGGGGGCGAGCGCTTTGTCGATCACACACGACATGGCGAGTGCGCGCAAAATCGCGCACCGCATCGCGATGCTCTACCAGGGCAAGATCATCTGGCAAGGCCCGGTCGGCGATATCGACAGATCGGGCAACGCGCATGTGGACCAATTCATCCACGGCCGCGCCGACGGCCCGATCCGCATGCAGATTCCGGTCTAGGCAGGACAATGGCCCGCGCAACCGCGCGCTACGTCTGCCAGGAATGCGGAGCGGTGCACCCCCGTTGGTCGGGCAAGTGCGACGCTTGCGGCGGCTGGAACACGATCGTCGAAGAAGCCGCCCCGGACGTCGCCCCCAAAGGCGTTTCGCCCAAGGGCGGCAAACGCGTGACCTTCGTCGATCTCGAAGGCGAGAGCGAACAGGCCCCGCGCCGCACCACGGGCATTGCCGAGCTTGACCGCGTGCTCGGCGGCGGGCTCGTCAAAGGCTCGGCCGTGCTAGTCGGCGGCGATCCGGGGATCGGCAAATCGACGCTGCTGCTGCAGGCCGCCGCCGCTTTGCCCAAGGGTGCGCGCGTTGCCTACATCTCGGGCGAAGAAGCTGTCGATCAGATCCGCATGCGCGCCACGCGCCTCGGGCTTGCCAAAGCCAAAGTGGCCCTCGCCTCTGCCACCAACGTGCGCGATATCTTGGCCACACTCGACAGCGGCGAAGCGCCCGATCTTGCGATCATCGATTCGATCCAGACCATGTATATCGACCAGCTCGACAGCGCGCCCGGTACGGTTGCCCAAGTGCGCGCCTCGGCGGCCGAGCTCATAAGGCTCGCCAAGCGGCGCGGCATCGCCGTGATCCTCGTGGGCCACGTGACCAAAGAAGGTACCATCGCGGGCCCGCGCGTGCTCGAGCATATGGTCGATACGGTGCTCTATTTCGAAGGCGAGCGCGGCCACCAGTTCCGCATCTTGCGCGCGGTCAAAAACCGCTTCGGCCCGACCGACGAGATCGGCGTGTTCGAGATGACCGATGCCGGCCTCTCGGAAGTGCCGAATCCGTCGGCGCTCTTTTTGGCCGAGCGCCGCGGCGAAGTGTCGGGGGCTGCCGTCTTTGCGGGCATGGAGGGCACGCGGCCCGTGCTCGTCGAAATCCAAGCCCTCGTCGCCCCCAGTGCTTACGGCACGCCGCGCCGGGCCGTGATCGGCTGGGATTCGGGCCGGCTGGCGATGGTCATCGCCGTGCTCGAGACGCGCTGCGGCCTCGCCTTCGGTGGGGCGGACGTGTATCTCAACGTCGCGGGCGGCTTGCGCATCGGCGAACCGGCGGCCGACCTTGCCGTGGCAGCGGCCCTGATCTCGGCCCTCACCGACACGCCCGTGCCCGGCGAAAGCGTGGTTTTCGGCGAAATCGGCTTGTCGGGCGAGGTGCGCGCCGTGGGCCAGACCGAGGCACGCCTCAAAGAAGCCGCCAAACTCGGCTTTGCCCGCGCCTTGTGCCCGCCGCGCGGCAAACGCGGGGCGCCTGTTCAGGGGATCGCAACCAGCGAGTTGCGCCTGTTGAGCGACCTGGTCGAGGCGTTGGGCAATCCCACGCCGCGGCGCATGGCCCGGCCCGGATAAACTGGTATTCTCGCCGGGAAATGCTCGATTCGCTGCCCATCAACCTGTTCGACGCGATCGTCCTCGGCGTGGTGCTGTTGTCGGCACTGGTCGCGCTGCTGCGCGGCTTCGTCAAGGAAGTGCTGAGTTTGGCGGCTTGGGCGGGTGCCGTTCTCGTCACTTTGTGGGGTTTTGCGCTCGCCCGCCCCTATTTTCGCACTTTCATCGACAATCAATTGCTGGCGGATGCGGCAACCTTGGTGGCCCTTTTCATCGTAAGCCTCATCGTTTTTGCCATGATCGCACATGGTACCTCGGCGCTGGTCCGCCGCTCGCAAAGCCTCACGGCCGTGGACCGGTCGCTGGGCTTCGTTTTCGGCATCTTCCGGGGGGCGATCCTGCTGGGGCTCGGCTGGCTGGCGCTGGCCTGGGCGATCCCCAGCGAAAAGCGGCCCGACTGGATTTTCGAAGCCAAAACCCGGCCCGCAGTCGAGCAGGTCGCCGAGTTTCTGGTCGGCCTCGCCCCGCCCGAATTCCGCGGCCAGGTGCGCACGGCAGGCGAACAGGCCCAACGCGGCAGCGACGCTTTGCGGGCACTGCAGCAATTGCAGCCGAATTCCCCTTCACAGCCCGGCGAAACCGGCTATAAACGCGAAGAAGTGCAGGGGCTGGAACAGCTGCTTGACCGCGTCCGTCCCGCCGCACCGAGCCGCTAAATCCGCAGTCTTTGTGCGGTTGCGATAATGCAACCGTCTTGGGGGCCGTATGAACGTCTCGACCAATCCGTTTGACGACGACAAACTCAAGGAAGAATGCGGAATTTTCGGCATTCTCGGCCATAAGGACGCGGCCGCCCTTGCGGCCCTCGGCCTCCATGCGCTGCAGCATCGCGGCCAGGAAGCGGCCGGCATCGTCGCCTTCGACGGGGCGCAGTTCCACACGCACCGCGCGGTCGGTTTGGTCGGCGACAATTTCGGCGACGAAAAGATCATCGCGAGCCTGCGCGGCGACAGCGCCATCGGCCACACGCGCTACGCCACAAGCGGCGGCACCATCCTGCGCAACATCCAGCCGCTGTTCGCCGAGTTCGAGTTCGGCGGTTTCGCGCTCGGCCACAACGGCAACCTCACGAACGCGGACGCACTTCGCCGCGGCCTCGTCAAGCGCGGCTCGATCTTCCAATCGACGACCGACACCGAAGTCATCATCCATCTGATGGCGCAGGCGCAGGGCGATTTCGTCACGCGACTGATCGCGGCCCTCAACCAAGTCGAGGGTGCCTACTCGCTGACCTGCATCGCCAAGGACACGATCATCGCCGTGCGCGATCCGCGCGGCGTGCGCCCGCTGGTGCTGGGCAAGCTCGACGATGCGTGGATATTCACATCCGAGACCTGCGCGCTCGACATTATCGGTGCAACCTACGTGCGCGATCTCGCAGCCGGCGAAATGGTGATCCTGGATCGCTCTGGCATCCGCTCGCTGATGCCGTTCCGGCCTGAGAAGAAGCGCTTCTGCGTGTTCGAGTACATCTATTTTGCGCGTCCCGACAGCGTCATGGAGGGCGTGTCGGTCTACGAAGCGCGCAAGCGCATCGGTGCCGAACTCGCGCGTGAAAGCGGCGTGGCGGCCGATCTCGTCGTCCCCGTGCCCGACAGCGGCGTGCCGGCCGGCCTCGGCTACGCGCAAGAATCCGGCATCCCCTTCGATCTCGGCATCATCCGCAACCACTATGTCGGCCGCACCTTCATCGAACCCACCGACCACATCCGGCATCTGGGCGTGAAGCTCAAGCACAACGCCAACCGCGCAGGCCTCACCGGCAAGCGCGTGATCCTGGTCGACGATTCGATCGTGCGCGGCACGACGTCCAAGAAAATCGTCGAGATGGTGCGCCAGGCCGGTGCGACCGAAGTGCATATGCGCATCTCCTCGCCGCCGACGACGCACTCGTGTTTCTTCGGCGTCGATACGCCCGAACGCAGCCAGCTTTTGGCGGCGAAATACGACGTGCCGGCGATGGCGAAGCTCATCGGCGTCGACAGCCTCGCCTTCATCTCGATGGACGGGCTCTATCGCGCGATGGGCGAGCGCGGCCGCGACAAGGCGAGCCCGCAATTCTGCGACGCGTGTTTCTCGGGTGAATATCCGATCCGCCTCACGGACGTCGAAGAGCGCGGCGACCGTCCCGCCCAAGCAAGCCTTTTGGAAATCGCGTGACGAACCAGCCGCGTCTCAAGGGCCGTATTGCCGTCGTCACCGGCGCTTCGCGCGGCATCGGGCGCGCGGTCGCGTTGCGCTTTGCCCAAGAGGGCGCACATGTCGTGGCGCTGGCACGTACCGTGGGAGCGCTTGAGGAACTCGACGACGCGATCGTTGCGGCCGGCAGTTCGGCGACACTCGTGCCGATCGACTTGGCCGAACTCGATCGGCTCGATTCACTCGGGCCCTCGCTTTACGAGCGCTTCGGCAAGGTTGACGTGTTCGTCGCCAACGCGGGCGCACTTGGCACGCTCGGGCCGATCACGCACCAAGCGCCCGGCGAGTGGGAAGACGTGATGCGCCTCAACGTGCACGCCAATTGGCGGCTCATGCGCACGCTCGAACCCGCCTTGCGCCTGTCGGATGCGGGTCGCGCCATTTTCGTGACATCGGGTGCGGCCAAGGCCAAGCGTGCCTATTGGGGCTCGTATGCTGTGACCAAGGCCGCCCTCGAAGCGATGGCCACGACCTGGGCGGCCGAGCTCGAGACCACCAATATCCGCGTCAATCTTCTGTCGCCGGGCCCGATCGCGACGCGCATGCGCGCCGCCGCCTTTCCGGGCGAGAACCCAGACACGTTGCGCCAACCTGACGACATCGCAGACTATTTCGTCGATCTCGCGGCGCCAGACTGCACGCGCCACGGCGAGCTGGTCGAGATCGCGCCGTGACCGCCGTCGGCCCGATCGAGCTCGTCCGCCTGCGCGTGCGCGATCTCGAGGCCGCGAAGAACTTCTACGGCAATCTTCTTAAACTCACCCTCGTCGCCGCCGACACGCAGATGGCGATTTTCGATACGGGCCAAGCCAAGCTTGTGATCGAACAAGGAACCGCTGCGCCGTCCGCTGCGATCGAACTTGGCTTTACGGTCGCGAGCGTCGAGACGGCCGTCGCCGCCGCAATCGCGGCCGACATCAAAATCCTCGCGCCGCCCGCGACCGAAGCTTGGGGCGGTCGCGTTGCCGCCATCGCCGATCCCGATGGCAACCGCCTGTCCCTGATCCAGTATCCCTGAACTTTCCAACCGGAGTATTCGAACCATGGCTCTTTCGATGTACCAGGCAAGCGTCCCCGCTTTCGTTCAGATGCTGACGGCACTCTCGAACATCCTCGACAAGGCCGCCGCTTTCGCTGCTGCCAAGAAGGTCGATCCGACGGTGCTGCTGAATTCGCGCCTCGCCCCCGACATGTTCCCGCTCACGCGCCAGATCCAGATCGGTGCGGATTTCGCCAAGGGCCCGATGGCGCGCCTTGCGGGCCTCGAAGTGCCGAAATACGACGACAACGAAACTACGATCGACGCCCTCAAGGCCCGCATCGCCAAGACGCTCGACTACGTGAAGAGCTTCAAGCCCGAGCAGATCGACGGCAGCGAGACGCGTGCGATCAATCTAACGGTCGGCGGCCAGCCGCTGACGCTCACGGGCCAGGATTATCTCGTCAATTTCGCGCTGCCGAACTTCTATTTCCACCTTACGGCCGCGTACGCGATCCTGCGCCACAACGGCATCGAGATCGGCAAGCGCGACTATATGGGCCGCACGTAAGCCCTATTCGCGGCTTCGTTTGCTGTCGTAGGGGTTGTTGGAGGCGCGCATCTGCAGGCGCACCACAACCCCTTGCAGCCCGAACGTCTCGCGCAGCGAGTTGACGAGATAGCGCTGATAGTCGTCGGGCAGCGAGACGAGCTTGTTGCCGAACAGCGCGAAGGTCGGCGGGCGCTGGGCCACTTGGCGCATGAAGCGCGGCCGCGGACGCCGGCCCTCGACGATCGGCGGCGGGTGTTTCTGGATCACGCCCTCGAGCCAACGATTGAGCTTCGGCGTCGGGAGATCGGCGTTCCAGCGGTCGTGCATTTCGATCACGGCCGCCATCAGATCGTCGAGTTTGCGGCCCTGCAATGCCGAGACGGTCGCGAAAATCACGCCCTTGATCTGCGGCAACGAAATCTCGAGCCGGTCGCGCAACTTGCGCAAGGCGGCCTGCGGATCGTCGACGATATCCCATTTGTTGGCGCACACGACGACCGCACGGCCCTCTTCGGCCGCCAGGCGCGCGATCTGCAGATCCTGGTTCTCGAGCATCATCGTCGCGTCGAGCACGAGAACGCACACATGCGCCTCGCGGATGTTGCGAATCGTTTCGCCCGCCGACATTTTTTCGAGCTTTTCGTCGATGCGCGCGCGCCGACGCAAGCCCGCCGTGTCGATCAGGCTGAAACGCCGTCCGTTCCATTCGAAGGGCGTGGCGATGGAATCGCGCGTCGTGCCCGGCTCGGGGCTGGTGAGCATGCGCTCTTGCCCCAGCAGCCGGTTGACCAGCGTGGATTTGCCGACATTGGGCCTGCCCACCAGCGCCACGCGAATGTCGGGCTTCGCCCCTTCGACCGGTTCGGGCTCGGGCGCGTCGTAGTCTTCGATCGCCTCGGGCGGCGCCAAAGCGCGCATCGCCTCGTGCAGATCGGCAAAGCCTTCGCCGTGCTCGGCAGACAGCGCGATGGGCTCGCCCAGCCCCAAGCCCGCCGCTTCGGCAACGCCGAATCCTGTGCGCGCGGCACTCTCGGCCTTATTGGCGATGACCAAAGTGGGTTTGCCGCTCTTGCGCAGCCAGTTGGCGAAATGTTTGTCGTGCGGGGTGAGCCCGTCGCGCGCGTCGACCACGAACAGGGCGAGGTCGGCATCTGCCACTGCGCGCTGGCTCTGTTCTGTCATGCGCGCGGCCATTGTCTTGGGGGCGGCTTCTTCGAGCCCGGCCGTGTCGTAGATCGTGAAGCGCAGATCGCCCACGCGCCCTGCCCCTTCGCGCCGGTCGCGCGTGACGCCCGGTGTGTCGTCCACGAGGGCGCGCTTGCGCCCGATCAAACGATTGAACAGCGTGGACTTGCCGACATTCGGCCGTCCCACGATCGCCACACGCCACGTCATTCAGTGCGGCCTTTTCATCGATAGGCGACCAAGTCGCCGTTGTCCGTCATTACATAAACTGTGCGGTTTGCGGCGATCGGCGCCACTTCGACGCCGTCGGGCATCGAAAGCTGCTGCACGACGCGGCCCGTCGTCGCGTCGATGGCGACGGCTTTGCTGATCGAGTTGGCCACGAACACGCGCCCGCCTGCCACGACCGGGGCCGTCCACACGATGCGCCCGCGCTTGCGCTGCTCGTCGGTGTAGCCCCCGAGGGCGGTGACCCAAACCACGCGCCCGTCGCGGCGCTGCAGGCATGCAATGTCGCCGTCGACGCCCATCACGAACACGTAATCGCCCGCGACCCAGGGCTGGTTCAGCGAGCCGATTTCCTGCTCCCACAGCCGCGCGCCCGAGCGCATGTCGATCGCCACGGTGCGGCCCGATTGGGTCGAGACGATCGCCATGCCGCGGTCAATGGCGGGCGTGCCGCGGATGTCGGCCATGCCGGAAATCTGGCCCGTCCGGATAACGCCCGAAAGCGTGTCGGACCACAGCACGCGGCCGGTTTCGGCGCGTAGCGCAAACAACTCGCCCGACGAATAGCCGACCAAGACCGTACCGCCTTCGACGACCGGGCTGCTGGCGCCCACAAAGCCTGCCGATTCCGCGATGCCGGTATGGCTCCAAAGACGGCGCCCCGTCTCGGCATCGAGCGCGAAAGTCTGGTTGTCGATGGTCGAGACGAACACGCGCCCGCCCGCGATCGCCGGACCCGAGCGACCGGGGGCGCTCATCTGGAAGCGCCAGATTTCGCGGCCGCGCTCGACGTCGAGCGCAATAAGTTGGCCGTAGCCGGTCGCAAAATAAATGCGGTTCCCGGCGACCGAGGCTCCGCCGCCCGAGCCGCCGCCACTGCGGTCGCGCGCAGGCTCAGCGTCGAACGTCCACAGCCGCGAACCTGTCGCCGCATCCACGGCGGTCAACTGCGATTCCGCATCGACCGCAAAAACACGACCGCCGGCGACGACCGGCACGCCCGTCACGCGGCCCGCACGGCTGTTGCCTGCACCGATCGACACGCGCCATGCCGAGCGGAGCCCCTCGACCTGAACATTGCCCGCCAACTGGCCCGGCAGCCCTTGCGGCTGCGGCCATTCGCGCAGGTCGACGGCAGGCGGCAATTGGACCGTATGGCCCACCAAACGTTCGTCGGGCTCGAGCTTGCGGTCGATCGCCAGCACAGGCACGCGATCGCCCGGAAGCGGCCGCTTGTAGTTGCTGCCGAGCCAATCGCAGCCGCTTGCCATAACGGCGACGGCGGCCAGCAGAACCAAGGTTTTGCGCTTCGTCATGGGGGGATCGCCGCAGCTCAACCGTCGAGGGCTGCCAGCATTTCGCTGGCGCGCTGGCGAAGGCCTGCCGGGGCTGCAAGATCATCGGCCAATTGGCGATAAAGTTCGGCCGCACGCACGCGGTCGCCTGCGCGCAGATGTGCCAGCGCTTCGATCTCGCGCGCGGCATGGCGCCAGGGGCCGGTCGGCGTCTGGAGCGCTTGAACCGCCCGCACCGCATCGCCGGGGCTCGCCGTATCGACCGCAAGCAGCGTCGCAACCAGCGTGGCAGCATCGCGCAGTTGCGCGTCGAACGTGGTGTCGCCGGCGATCGCGCGATATTGGGCGATGGCATCGGCCGCATCGCCGCCCGATGCCGCAAGCGACGCCGCCTTGAGGCGCGCCAAGGCGGCATAGCCGGCCTGCCCGTCGCGCGCGATGGCGCGCAGCTCGACCAATGCGCGGGAAGCATCTTCCGACCCGAGGCGTGCGGCCTCGGCAAAGCGCAGCGCATCGGCCTCGGTGCGCTTGCGCGAATAGTCCTGCCAAAGCACGTAGCCGGCCGTCGCCAGCACGATGGCAACCGCCACGCCACCGATCAGCGGTGCGAACTTCTTCCACAGCTTCAGCGCGCGCTCGCGCCGCAGATCTTCGCTGACTTCGTCAAAAACGTCGGCCACGGTGCCTCGATCTCGAAAGTTCCAAAAAGCGCGCCAAACTAGCGGGTTCTGCCGTTCGGCGCAAATCGCGTTTAGCGTTGCGCTTTGAGCGCTTCAAGCCGCTCAAAGGCATGGATGTAGGGCTCCATATTCACCCGCCGCTCGACCGCAGCAGCCCCGCCCATGGTGGTCAGCGACATCTCCAAGGCTTTGAGAAGAATTTCCGCGCATTCGAGCGCACCGGCATCGCATGCTTGCTCGAAGGCCAACAGAATCTTGTCGCTGAGACGTCGCGTGTAAACCGTCATCCGGGTCCCCGTAGGCCGACCAAGATGACGGTTCGAACGCGGCCTGTCAAAGCAAGCGGATGTAGCGCGCTTCGCGCCCGCGCGGTGTGACCACGTAAGACGTGCGCACCAACTGGTCCAGATCGACCGACGGCACGCCCGAGCGGCGCAGGACGGCTGCATTAACGAACACGTCTTTGCCGCCGTCGTTGGCGACGACAAAGCCGTAGCCCTTCTCGGGCGAATACCATTTGATCTTGCCCTCGACGTCGATCGCACCGGCGAGGTCCACATCGTCGCGTTCGCGGAAGCTGCCGCCGCCACCGGGACCGCGCGGCGCACGCGGGCCGCGCGGGCCGCCAGGGCCCGCACTCGGACCGCCGGCACCGCCGCCAGTCCCTGCGCGCCCATCGACCTCGTGGACGCGCATGACTTGCGGTCCCTTTTTGCCGGGACCGACTTCGCATTTGATTTTGGCGCCCTCGGCCGGCGGCGGCAGTCCTGCCTGCTCAAGCGCTGCGGCGTGCAGAAACACGTCCGGCGAACCGTCGGTGGGGGCGATGAAGCCGAAGCCTTTTGTGGTGTTGAACCATTTGACGACCGCTTCGATGGTCTTGGTCGGGCCGGGATTGAACGGAGGCATCTTTGAAGGGGTACTCCTGAAATTGAAAACACGACAAGGCGGCACCGGCCGCCCGATCGGACGCACAAACTACTGAAAATCGCGCCTGCGCGCCATGGGGGAATTGGCGGCTACAGCCGTTCGAGAAACGCCTCGGCCTCGGCGACGATTGCGGCCTGGCGGTCGGCAGGCCACGCCGCCAGCGTGCGATAGGGCATCGCCATGCGCGGATTGCCCGCAAGGCGTTCCTTCTGGCGGATCAAAAACGCCCAATAAAGATAGTTGAACGGGCAGGCTTGTGGGCCGGTCTTCTGCTTCACGTCGAACGCGCAGCGCCCGCAGAAATCCGACATGCGGTCGATGTAGGCTCCCGACGCGGCATAGGGTTTCGAGGCCATCTTGCCGCCGTCGGCAAACACGGCCATGCCGAGCGTGTTCGGCATCTCGACCCATTCGTACGCGTCGGCATAGACGGCCAGATACCAGCGCTCGATCTCGTGCGGCGCAATGCCGGCCAGAAGTGCGAAATTGCCGGTTACCATCAAGCGCTGGATATGGTGCGAATAGGCATGGCGCTTGGTCTGGTCGACCGCCTGGGCAAGGCAACGCATCGGCGTGTCGCCGGTCCAGTAGAAATCCGGCAATCGGCGTGTCGCGGCGAGGGCGTTAGAATCCGCATAGTCCGGCATCAGCGTCCAATAGACGCCGCGCACATATTCGCGCCAACCCAGGATCTGACGCACAAAACCTTCGACCGCGTTGAGCGGCGCCGCCCCTGCCCGATACGCCGCCGCCGCCGCCGCACAGATTTCCTGCGGGGAAAGCAGACCCAGGTTGAGCGGCGGTGCGATCAGCGAATGGAACAGGAAGGGCGCATCGGCGCGCATTGCGTCCTGGTAGTCGCCGAATTGCGGCAAGGCGTTTGCTACGAAATCGTCGAGCGCTTGCAGCGCGTCTGCACGCGTGACCGGCCAGCCAAATTCGTCGAGCGTGCCGAAATGGTCGCCGAAATGGCGCTCGACCAATGCCATCACATCGCGCGTCGTGGCGTCGGGAGCGAAGCGCCGGCGTGTCGGTGTTGCAACTGAGGCCGGCAGCTTTTTGCGGTTCTCGGCGTCGAAATTCCAATCGCCGCCGACGGGGTCGTCGCCATCCATCAGGATCGCATGTTCGCGCCGCATCTCGCGGTAGAAATGCTCCATGCGCCAGCCGCGCCGCCCTTTTGCCCAGTGCGCGAAGCGCGTGCGGCTCGCAAAGAACCGATCGTCGGCAAAAAGCTCGAGCGCGCAGCCCGTCGCGTTTTGCCAGCCCTCGGCCATCTTCAGCATGCGCCATTCGCCTGGCTCGGTCGCGACGATGCGCGTCGGGCGATGGCGTTTGGCCGCACGCACGATCTCGGATGTGAGCGTGCCCGTATTGGCCGGATCGTCGAGCGCCACATAGTCGACCGCGATCCCACGCGCCCGCAATTCGGCCGCAAAATGCCGCATCGCCGACAGCACGAGCACGATCTTCTGTTTGTGGTGGCGAACGTAGGTCCCCTCGGCCGCCACCTCCATCATCAGCACCACGTCGTGCGCCGGATCGAGATCGCGCAGGGCCGACAGGCCGATCGACAGCTGGTCGCCAAGCACGATGCGAAGCGTCTTCACGGCTTTGCAGCCGGACCCGCCCGGCGGCAACGCTCCGAGCAGTATTTGACGTTGGCCCAATCGCGCGCCCATTTCTTGCGCCACGCGAAAGGCTTGCCGCACTGGACGCAGATCTTGGACGGCAGATCGGATTTCGAGCGCATCTTCGGCATGACGCCGAGGGATTTCGGTCGACCACAACCATCTGTCAACCGGTAGCCTTGCGAAACTTGCGGAAATATATCGGCGGCAAAACCAGAAAACCGATATAATCGGTAAACAGGGTCGGTTTTGGCCTGGGCAGAATTTATTGGCGCTTTACGACCTGCCCTGCGCGACCGACGGCACTGTCGAAGATTTTCGGCATGCGCGCGACGCAGCAGCGCCGCGCGAATTAGCGACGACGCGAGATCGGCAGAGCGGCATGCCCACATCTGCAACCATAAAAAGGATATTTTAATTGTTAACTACCATTGGAGAAAGTCTCAGCCAATTGCCAGCACCGATCGCCTGCCGCGAGGCCCTGCGCATCGCGACGCAAGCGCCGCATGCGCGGTTGCACCGCCATGCTGGGTTCGCCGCCGTCGCCGACGGCACGATCGATCTGCCCACCTATCGGGCACTCCTCGCCCGGCTCTACGGCTTCTATCTGCCGTTCGAGCGCGCCCTCGCCGCCGCGCCGATGCGCACGCAATGGCTCGCAGCCGACCTTGCCTGGTCCGGCATCGATGCAGCAGCCCGCGGACGCATCCGCGCTTGCGCCGACATTCCACCCCTTCCCTGCCCGGCAAGTCGGCTCGGCGCGCTTTACGTGGTCGAGGGTTCGGCCCTGGGCGGCCGCGCCCTTTCCCGTGGGCTCGACCGGCTGCTTGGGCCCGAAGGCACCGATGGGCGCCGCTTCTTCGCCGGACGCGGCGCCGATACGAGCAGCACTTGGAGCAAGTTCGTGGCGGATCTCGCCGCTTTCGATGCCGCTTCGCCCGACCGCCCGCGCCTAGTCGCGGCCGCCGCCGCGACATTTGCCGTCTTCGAAAACTGGCTTTCCGATTGGAGCAACGCAGTATGACGACGGCCCTTCCGGGACACCCCCCGCCGGATCTGACGAACTGCGACCGCGAGCAGATCCACATTCCAGGTGCCATTCTGCCGCACGGTGCCATGCTGGTGCTCGACAATGCCACGTTCGAAGTGGTGCAGATCGCCGGCGACACGACGGGCCTGCTCGGCGTTACGCACGAAGATCTGCTCGGCAGATCGATCGCGACAGTTTTTGGGCCGCAGCAGGTCGAAAATCTGCGTGCGCTGAGCACCAATCTGCCGCTGCTGCGGCCCCGGCACATGCTGGACCCGCAAATGCGCGTCGCCGCGAACCTGCCGCTCGACGCGAGCGTGCACCGCAGCGACGAAATGCTGGTTCTCGAGTTCGAGGAAGCAGACATCGCCGACCGCTTTGCAGCCGATCCGCTCGCGGCCGTGCAGGAAATGATCGACGGGCTCGACGATGCGACATCGATCGTGGGGCTTTGCAAGACGGCGGCCGAACGCGTGCAGAACCTTGCTGCCTACGACCGCGTGCTGGTCTATCGCTTCATGCAGGACGGCTCGGGCTGGGTGATTGCGGAAAGCAAACGCGACGGGCTCGAGGCGTTCCTCGATCTGCACTACCCGGCCGCCGACATTCCGCAGCAGGCGCGCGCCCTTTACGTGAAAAACGGCTTGCGCCTCATCACGCAGGTCAACTACGAGCCCGCGCGCCTCGTGCCGACGGACAATCCGCGCACCGGCAAACCGCTCGACATGAGCCAGGCGATGCTGCGCGACGTGTCGCCGGTCCACCGCCAGTATTTGCGCAATATGGGCATCGACGCGTCGATGTCGATCTCGATCATCAGCGGCGGCGCCTTGTGGGGCCTCGTGGCATGCCACCACTACACGCCGCGCCGGCTGCCGCGGCATCTGCGCGCGATCTGCGAACTGTTCGGCTCGATGTTCTCCTACCAGGTCGAAGCGTCCGAAAAGCGCGTGCAGTTCAGCGAACGCCTGGCGAGCCGCCTCGTGCTGCAGAAGCTGATGTTGAATCTCGCCGGTGCCGACGAGTATGCGCGCGGCCTGACCGAGCAGTCGCCGAATCTGCTCGACTATATCCACGGCGGCGACGCGTCGCTGAGCGGGCGTCGCCAGGGCGGCGTGGCCGTCAGCGTCAAAGGCGCTTTGACGTATCTGGGAACGACGCCGGACAAAGACCAGATCGAAAGCATCGTCGCGTGGCTGAACGTCAAGATGCGCGAGACCGAAGGGGTCTTCGCGACCGACCGTCTCGGCGAGTGCTGGAAACCGGCCACGGCGTTCGCCGACGTCGCCTCGGGCCTGCTTGTCATATCGGTATCGCCCGATCCCTCGGATTTCATACTTTGGTTCCGCCCCGAACTCGTGGGCGTGGCCGCCTGGGCGGGGCAGCCAAACAAGGTGGCGGTACCGGGGACCGAAAGCGACGTGCTGACGCCGCGCAAATCCTTCGAGATCTGGAAGGAAACCGTGCGCGGCCGCGCCTTGCCGTGGTCGCAAAGCGATCTCGACGCCGCACGCGACTTGCGCACCTCGCTGCTCGACGTCGTGCTGCGCCGCATCACCGACGCGACCCGCGAACGCAAACTGGCCGCCGACCGCGACCAGCTGATGATGGCGGAGCTCGACCACCGCGTGAAGAACACGCTCGCGAATATCGCCGCCCTCGTCATCCAGACGAGTGCGAGTGCGAACTCGCTTTCGACCTTCGTCGAAGGCCTCGCTGCGCGCATCCAATCGATGGCCAAAGCCCACAGCCTGCTCTCCCAGAGCCGATGGGAGGGCGTATCGATCAAAAATCTGCTGATGGAGGAGCTCGCCCCCTACGCAAGCGGCAGTGCCACGCTCGAAATCGTCGGGCCAGACGTGGTTCTCACGTCGAAATCGGCGCTGGCGCTGTCGCTCGCGATCCACGAGCTTGCCACCAACGCCGCGAAATACGGCGCGCTTTCGGCCCCCGATGGCCGCGTGGCGATACGCTGGGGACTTGCCGACACCGGCGGCCTCGACCTTAGCTGGCGCGAAGCCGGGGGCCCTCCAGTCGCACCGCCGACGCGTCGCGGCTTCGGCTCGACGCTGATCGAGCGCGCCCTTGCAATGGAAACGGACGGTCACGCGAGGCTGCGCTATCTGCGCGAAGGCGTGGTCTGCGAAGTGGCATTGCCGCAGGCGTCGCTCGCAGCTGCCGGTCCGGCCGGACCGCCGCCGGCCGCAGGCTTCGCGATCACCCAGACGGAACCGAAAAAGGCCAACAAAGGCATCCGCGTTTTGGCGGTCGAAGACTCGTTTATGGTCGTCAGCATGCTCGAGCTTGTGTTCGACAGTTTCGGCTGGACGATGGTGGGCCCGGCGGCACGCGTCTCGCAAGCGCTGGCGCTGATCGAATCCGAAACCGTCGATGCAGCCCTGCTCGACGTCAATCTCGACGGCGAAATGTCGTGGGAGGTCGCAAGCGCCCTCCAGGCGCGCGGCATCCCGTTCGTGCTCAGCACGGGCTACGAAATCGCGCAGCTTCTGCCCGACGGGCTCAAGAACGCGAAATTTGTCCGCAAACCCTACAATGTCGACGAACTCGAAAAGGCGGTCCTGGCGGCGCTCAGGAATCGCTGAGGCGGCCCCCGCACTGCGATATCGCCCGCGCGACGCGCCGTATGCTAGATTGAATCGATGGGCAGCGCAGTCGAACTTAAGCCAGAGGGTGCAGCAGCCGACTGGACCGTGCCGCAGGATTGGGCGTCCTACACGGATGTCGAACACGCGACGTGGGACCGGCTGTTCGCGCGCCAAAATGCGCAATTGCAGGCGCGTGCCGCACCGGCGTTTCTGGCAGGCGTCGACATGCTCAAACTGTCGAAACCCGGCATCCCCGATTTCGAGGAGCTCAATGCGCGCCTGACGGAAGCGACCGGTTGGCGCGTCGTCGCCGTCCCCGGCCTCGTACCCGACACGGTGTTTTTCGACCATCTCGCCAACCACCGCTTCGTCGCAGGCCGTTTCATAAGGCGACCCGAGCAGTTCGACTATCTCGAAGAACCGGACATATTCCACGACGTGTTCGGGCATGTACCGCTGCTGGCCGACCCGATTTTCGCCGACTATATGGAGGCCTACGGCAAAGGCGGCCTGCGCGCGATGCAGCGCGGCATGGTCGACAAATTCGCGCGGCTCTATTGGTACACGGTCGAATTCGGCCTGATCCGCGACGGCGACAGGCTCAAGATCTACGGGGCCGGCATCGTGTCGTCGCATGCCGAGACGGCGTTTGCCCTCGACGATCCTTCGCCCAACCGTATCGCGTTCGACACGCTGCGCACGATGCGCACGCCCTATCGCATCGACGATTTCCAGCAGAATTACTTCGTGATCGAGAGCCTCGCCGATCTCCTGCAGCGCACGCGCGACGTCGATTTCGCGTCGCTCTACGACGAACTCGAAGCCCTGCCCGACATCGCGATCGGCGATCTAATCGAAGGCGAGAAAATCTTCACGCGCGGCACGCAGAACTACGCAAATACGCGCGCTCACTCCCACTCGATCGTGCCCGGCGGCTTCGACGTCACGTCGTAGACGACGCGGTTGATGCCGCGAACTTCGTTGATGATGCGCGTCGCCACACGCGCCAAAAACGCGTGTTCGAACGGGTACGATTCGGCCGTCATGCCGTCGGTCGAGGTCACGGCGCGCAGCGCGCACACATAGTCGTAGGAGCGGCCGTCGCCCATCACGCCGACGGTTTTGACCGGCAAGAGCACGGCAAAAGCCTGCCAGATTTCGTCGTAGAGGCCTGCTTTGCGGATCGCATCCAGATAGACCGCGTCGGCTTTGCGCAAGATCTCGAGTTTTTCGCCGGTGATTTCGCCCGGGATGCGGATCGCGAGGCCCGGGCCCGGAAACGGATGGCGGCCGACGAGACTGTCCGGCAGGCCCAATTCGCGGCCCAAAGCGCGCACCTCGTCTTTGAACAATTCGCGCAGCGGCTCGACGAGTTTCATGCGCATGCGCGCGGGCAAGCCGCCGACATTGTGGTGCGACTTGATCGTGACCGACGGCCCGCCGGTGAAGGACACGCTTTCGATCACGTCGGGATAGAGCGTGCCTTGCGCGAGGAAATCTGCCCCGCCGACCTTTTTGGCCTCTTCCTCGAACACGTCGATGAAGGTCGCACCGATGATCTTGCGCTTGGTCTCGGGGTCCGACACGCCCGCGAGCTTGCCGAGGAAATCGCCCTGCGCGTTGCGGTGCACGAGCGGGATGTTGTAGTGCCCGCGGAACAGCTCGACGACCTGGTCGGCCTCGCCCATGCGCATGAGCCCGTGATCGACGAGGATGCAGGTGAGCTGGTCGCCGATCGCCTCGTGCAGCAGCACGGCTGCGACCGAGGAATCCACGCCGCCCGACAGGCCGCAAATCACGCGGCCTGTTCCCACCTGCGCGCGGATTTTGGCGATGGCTTGCTGGCGGAAGGCCGCCATCGTCCAGTCGCCGCGCAAGCCCGCCACGCGGTGCGCAAAATTGCGCAGCAAGGCGGCCCCGTGCGGCGTGTGCACGACCTCGGGGTGGAACTGAACGCCGTAAAAATGGCGGACGTCGTCGGCGATCGCGGCAAAAGGTGCCCCCTCGCTGGTCGCGACCACGCGGAAGCCCGGCGGCAACGCGGTCACGCGGTCGCCATGGCTCATCCAGACTTGCTCGCGGCCCCCCTTGGGCCACACGCCGTCGAACAGCGCGCAGGTGTCGTCGATCGAAACTTCCGCGCGGCCGAATTCGCGATGGTCGCTGCCCTCGACCTTGCCGCCCAATTGGGCGCACATGGTCTGCTGGCCGTAGCAAATGCCGAGGACGGGCAGCCCCGCTTCGAACACCCATTGGGGTGCGCGCGGCGTGTGGCTTTCGGTAACCGAGGCAGGCCCGCCGGACAGAATGATGGCCTGTGCGCCAAAGCTGCGCATGCGTTCCTCGGGCGCGTTGAACGGCATCACTTCGCAATAGACGCCGCTTTCGCGCACGCGGCGCGCAATGAGCTGGGTCACTTGGCTGCCGAAATCGAGAATGAGAAGCCGGTCGCTCAAAGCATGTCCTTTCCGAAATGCGTGACGAAATTTGCCCTAGCCGAAGCGTTGCGTGCGGACAAGAGCCTCGGCGGCGAGATCGGGCCAGCCATAGGCCGCCTGGCGCACGCGCACGCCCCACAATTCCTCGTCGCGGTCGGCGACGTAGCTGCCGCCAAGCCGTTCGTAGAAATAGCGCGCCGGATTGTCGTGCAAGACCCACACGAAGGCCTGGCCCATGCCGCGCTCGCGCAAGGCGGCGAACGCGCCGTCGAGCAGCTGGCGCCCGATGCCCTTGTCCTGGTTGTCGGGATGCACATAGAGCGTGAAGACCTCGCCCGGTCCCAGCCCGCCCGTCGATTTAAGGAACGGGGCTGCCGCAGGCCGGTCTTCAATGCGCGCGCGCCCAAAACTTGTTAGGCCCACGACAGCACCACGCGCATCGAGGGCGACGAGGATCGGGCAATGCAGACCCTTATGGCGAATCTGGTAGGCCCATTCGGTCGTCTGCCTGTCGTAGGACATGCCGGTGAGGGCGCGCTCCGGCAGCAGGCCCGCATAGGTCGTGCGCCACGCATCGACATAGACGCGCGCCAGCCCGCGCGCGTGGCCGAGGGTGGCGCGATGCAGCGATATGCTCATGCGCCCGCCTTCGCAAAGACCGCGACGAAAAAGCCGTCGGTGCCGTCGCGCGCCGGGTCGAGTTTCAGCACGGTGTCCTCGGTCGGACACGGCGTGCCGAGGATCTCGGCCCACAAAGCCGGGATCGGCACTGCCGAAAAATCCGGATTGGCGGCAAGGAACGCATCGGCCTGCGCTTCGTTTTCTTCGGCCAAGACCGAGCACGTCGCATAGACGAGGCGCCCGCCCGGCTTCACGAGGCGTGCGGCACTTTCGAGGATGCGCGCTTGCTTCGCGCACAGCTCGGCAATCTCGGGCTCGCGCAACGTCCAGCGCGCATCGGGATTGCGCCGCCACGTCCCCGTCCCGGTGCAGGGCGCATCCACGAGCACGCGGTCGTACGAAGCCTTGTGGCGTTTGACCCACGGATCGCGCTCGTCTTCGAGCGCGATGCGCTCGACATTGAAGGCCCCTGCCCGCTTGAGCCGCGTCGTTGCACCCGCCAGGCGCTTGTTCGACACGTCGCATGCGGCGATATGGCCTTTGTTGGCCATCGTTGCGGCAATGGCGAGGGTCTTGCCGCCGGCACCTGCGCAAAAATCGCACACGCGCATGCCGGGCTTGGCACCCAGCAACGCGGCCACCAGCTGCGAGCCTTCGTCCTGCACTTCAACGAGGCCCGACTTGTAAGGGTCGGTTGCCATCAACGCAGCCCGCGTCTTGGCGCGCAAGGCCCAGGGCGACAGCTTGCCGGGCACCGTCTCGATGCCCACTTTCGCCAAAGCTTCGCGGGCGGCCTTGCGTTCGCCTTTCAAGAGATTGACGCGCATGTCCAGCGGAGCTTCTTCGGCCATTGCCGCAAGCTCGCGGCGCAAACCGTCGCCGAAACGTGCGGCCAAGCGCGGCATGATCCAGGCCGGCACATTGGCGCGCACAAATTCGGGCTGGTCGGGATGCTCGATCGAACGGCCCGCAAGCGCTTCGACGGCCGCCAACTCGCCGCGCGACAAAGGCGGGGGATCGTAGCTTTGGCCCGAGAACATGTTGATGAGGGCAGCACGCGACAGCTGGCCGATGATCGCAAGATAGGCGATCGTCCAAGACCGCCCGTTGGGCGAAAACAGATCGCGCACATTGCCCTCGCGCGCGCGGGCGAGCCACCATTCGAGCTGGCTGCGATGGCGCAGGCACCCGTACACGATCGTCGCAACAGCCGCACGGTCCTTCGAGCCGATATAGCGGCGCGAGCGGAAATAGTCGTTGGCCAAGCGGTCGGCAGGTCCGCGCGTCGCACCGATCTGGTCGAGAATGTCGATCGCTGCGGCTGCCCGCCCGCCCGGCGTCATGCGCCCGAACCGCTGCCGTAGTTCGGCGCCTCGCGCACGAGGGCGACGTCGTGCACATGGCTTTCGCGCAGGCCCGCATTGGTGATGCGCACGAAACGCGCATTGGCGGCGAGGTCTTGAAGCGAACGGCTGCCCGTATAGCCCATCGCCGCGCGCAAGCCGCCGACGAGCTGGTGCACGACCGCACCGACCGGGCCCTTGTAGGGCACGCGACCTTCCACGCCCTCGGGCACGAGCTTGAGGCTGTCTTTGATTTCCTGCTGGAAATAGCGGTCGGCCGAGCCGCGCGCCATGGCCCCAACAGAGCCCATGCCGCGATAGGATTTGTAGGAGCGACCCTGATAGAGGAACACTTCGCCCGGCGCTTCGTCGGTCCCTGCAAACAGAGAACCGATCATCGCGCACGACGCACCCGCCGCGAGCGCTTTGGCCAAATCGCCCGAGAATTTGATGCCGCCATCGGCGATCACCGGCACGCCGGCGGCCTTGGCGGCGGCCACGCAATCCATCACGGCCGTCAATTGCGGAACACCCACGCCCGCCACGATGCGCGTCGTGCAGATCGAACCGGGCCCGATACCGACCTTGATCGCGTCCGCTCCGGCATCGATCAGCGCCTTGGCGCCCTCGGCCGTCGCGACGTTGCCCGCGATGATCTGCGTGTAATTGCCGAGCTTACGAATACGCCGCACGCTGTCGATCACACCCTGGCTGTGGCCGTGCGCGGTATCAACGACGACAATGTCGACTTCAGCGTCGAACAAAGCTTCGGCGCGCGCATCGCCGTCGGGGCCCACGCCGGTTGCCGCGGCTACGCGCAAGCGGCCCTTCTCGTCTTTCGACGCGTTGGGGAAGCGCTGGGCTTTTTCGATGTCCTTGACCGTAATGAGGCCGATGCAGCGATAGGACTCGTCCACGACCAGCAGCTTCTCGATGCGATGCTGGTGCAAAAGCCGCTTGGCCTCTTCCTTCGAAACGCCTTCGCTGACCGTGACGAGCCGCTCGCGCGTCATGAGTTCGCGCACCGGCTGCTGCAGGTTGGAAGCAAAGCGCACGTCGCGGTTGGTCAGCACGCCGACGAGCTTGCGGCTGCCCGGTTCGACGACCGGCAGACCGGTGATGTGGTTGGCGGTCATGAGTTCGAGCGCGTCGGCGAGCGTCTGGTCGGGGCCGATCGTCAGCGGATCGACGACCATGCCGGACTCGAATTTTTTGACGCGCCGAACCTCTTGCGCCTGCGCTGCGATCGCCATGTTCTTGTGGATCACGCCAAGCCCGCCGGCCTGCGCCATCGCGATCGCAAGAGCGCTCTCGGTGACCGTGTCCATGGCGGAGGAAATCAACGGGATGCCGAGTTCGATGCGGCGGGTCAGCCGCGTGCGGGTATCGACCTCGCCGGGCAGCACGGCCGAGGCGGCCGGTTCCAGCAATACGTCGTCGAACGTCAGCGCTTCGCGGATCATTTGGGCCGCCTCCGGTTCGGGGAAGTGGCGCGCATCAATACACCAACTGCCGCCGCGCGCAAAGCCCGTGCAAGGCCGCTGGAATCGTTCGACGATTCAGCCCTTGAAGCCGGTCGAGACGAGAAACAGTTCCGACGACTCCGCACGGCTCGAGGGCGGCTTCATGCGCACGACTTTGGCAAAATGGCGCTGCGCATGTTTGATCAGCGCCTGCTCCTCCTGGCCCTGGCGGAACTTGGTCACGAAATTGCCGCCGGGGCGCAAGACTGCGACTGCAAAATCGATTGCGGCTTCCACGAGGGCGGCGATGCGCAGATGGTCTGTCTCGCGATGCCCAGTCGTGGACGGCGCCATGTCCGAAAGTACGAGATCGACTTTGCCGTCGAGCAGCTTCTCGATCATGCCGGGCGCTGCCGGATCGAGGAAATCCGCCTTCAAGACATGCGCGCCGGCAAGCGGCGCCATCTCGAGAATGTCGAGGGCGATCACCGTAGTACAGCCGCGCTCGACGGCCACTTGCGTCCAGCCGCCGGGGGCTGCCCCCAGATCGACGACCTTGGCACCCGGCTTCAGGAATTTGTATTTGGCGTCGATCTCGATGAGCTTGAACGCGGCTCGGCTGCGATAGCCCTGGTCCTTCGCCATGCCGACATAAGGATCGTTGAGCTGGCGCGAAATCCATTGCTGCTGGGCCGTCGTGCGGCCCTTGGCGGTCTTGAGCTTCACATAGAGGCGGCGCTCGGTCATGCGCGCGCGCCCGCCATCAGCCCCAACAGGATGCCTTCGCGCAAACCGCGATCGGCGACCCGCACGTGCGGGACTGGCCACAGGCTGCAGATCCCCTCGAGGATGGCGCAGCCCGCGACCAGCAGATCGGCGCGCTCGGTGCCAATGCACGGATTGCCCGCGCGCGCGGCGAAATCGGCCGCTGCAAGCTTGGCTGAGAGTTCGTGGATCGTCGTCAATGCGAGCAGCGAACCGTCCACGCGGTCGCGCTGATAGCGCGGCAGCCCCATCGCCAGCGCCGACAGCGTCGTGACCGTGCCCGACGGCCCCAGCATATCGACGCGACCGGCTGCAACCTCGGCCGCAATGCTGTGGCGCTGTTCGAGCGGGGCAAGCGCCTCGGCGATGCGTGCCACCATGGCGGCATACACGTCCGGCGCCACGCAGCCAGCGCCTAGCATTTCGCCGACCGACACCACGCCGAACGGCAGCGACACGAAATCGACCATCGACCAGTTGCCGCCGCGGTTAGCAAGCCACATCACCTCGGTGCTGCCGCCGCCGATGTCGAACATCACCGCATGCGGCATGGCCGGATCGAGCAGCTGTGCGCAGCCCGCAACGGCCAACGCTGCCTCCTCGGCCGGGCTAATGGCCTCGAGGTGCAAGCCCGTTTCGGCCTCAATGCGTGCGAGGAACGCGGGCCCGTTTGCCGCTCGTCGGCACGCCTCGGTCGCGACGCCGCGAAAGCCCACGCAACGACTGCGCGCGAGCTTGGCGGCACAGACCTGCAATGCCTCGAGTGCACGCGCCATGGCCGCTTCGCCCAGTCGATTGTCCTGCGACAGGCCTTCGCCCAAGCGCACGATGCGCGAAAACGCATCGACAACGCGAAACCCGTCGCCCGCACGCTTGGCGATCAACAAGCGGCAATTGTTGGTGCCAAGATCGATGGCGCCGAACAGCGCGTCAGGCGCGTCGGTGCCGGCTGCAGCCGCCCCCGCCGCAAACCGCCCGCCCCTCGTTTCTGCCAAATCCTGCACGCCTGCCCGCCTCGAAAACCCGCCCACATGCGGGACTTAGTTCCGAATTGAAGACAAGGCTACAGGCTGCACCGATTTAGTGCAAACGCGACCGAACAGCAGCCATCACGGCATTTGACCGCAACCGGGAACGGCGCTATAGAACGCGCCGGTTTCGCGAACCCGGATGGGGGATCGTCTAACGGTAGGACCGCTGACTCTGACTCAGCTAGTCTAGGTTCGAATCCTAGTCCCCCAACCAGCCTGCTTCGCTCAAAACTCTTCGTCCCAATGCTCGGTTCGCGGCCCTGCTGCTTTTGCAGGAGCTACCGGCGACTTTGCCGCAGACTTCGGTTTGGGCTCAGCAACGGCGGCGCCGTCGCGATAGCGCTCGATCACGTTGACGATCTGGCGCGCCTGGTCAGCGAGCGAGGCGACTGATGCGGCGTTCTGTTCGACCAATGCCGCGTTCTGCTGCGTCGCCGTGTCGAGATCGGCAAGCGCTTTTTTGACCTCGACGATGCTGCGCGACTGTTCGCGACTACCTGCCGCGATCTCGGGGGCGATTTCGGCGACACCCTTCACGATCGCGATGATGGCTTCGAGCGCTTCGCCCGCCGCACCGGCCACCTCGACGCCGCGGCCGACTTCGCGCGAACTTTCGTCGATCATGTTGCGGATTTGCTGAGAAGCGTCGCGCGAGCGGTCGGCAAGTGCACGAACTTCGTGCGCGACCACCGCAAAGCCCTTGCCAGAATCGCCGGCACGCGCTGCCTCGACGGCGGCGTTGAGAGCCAGCAGTTTTGTCTGGAAAGATATTTCTTCCATTGCCTGACTTATTTGGACAATGCGCGCGGACGATGTCGAAATCAGCGTCATCGCATCGACCACGCGCGTCACGGCTTCGCCGCCAGTTTCGGCGCGCGTTTGCGCTTCGGCCGCAAGCTTGCGCGCCTTCTCCGAATTGCCAGCGTTGTTCGTCACGCTCGCCGATATCTCGGCCATCGTAGCGACGGTTTCCTGCAGCGCCGATGCCTGCCGCTCCGTGCGCTGTGCGAGATCGTTACTGCCTTGCGAGATCTCGCTCGCGGCAGCACGGATCGATTCGACCGCCCCGGCAATGCTGTCGGCGGTCTGCACCTTGCTCTGCTCGATATAGACAGTAACCGCATAGTCCATGTCGAGCATGATCGCTTTGGTTAACGCGCGCAGCGCCACCGCGCGCTGCCGGTGCTTCCAGCGATAGGCCTCCGAGACGGCCGCCTGCAATTCGCCGAACGCCAGCGCATATCCGGCCATGTACCAACGCGGTTCGAGTCCGATCTTGCTGTGGATGATGCCGATGCGCTGCACGCGCTCGACATAGGTCGAATCAAAACTGCTTTCGAATAGTCGCAGCCAATGCTCGGCCTGGGCCGCACGCGCATGTGCGATACCCGCCGGGCCGCCGAACATCGCCATCAGGTTCGGAAAGCCTTCGATATGGCCGTAGAATTTGACGAGAATGCGTTCGATATTCTGCGCAAGAACCGGTCGCGCCGCGCGCAAGGTTGCCGCGTCCTCAGCACCAAAATCGATGAATTTCAGGCGCTCTTCGAGGGTCTGCGTTTCGGCATTCGGCATGGACTCGGCCTCGGGCATTTCCGGACGGAAACGGAATACGGCGAGGACGAACCTGCACCGACCCAATTTCTAACGGCGATGCGCAGGCGGCTCAATTGCAAAATCACGCGGCAATAGGTCCTAGGCCCGATACTTTTGCGAATACAGCGAGGCTGGGGCCCGCACGGAACCGGCCATCCGCCGCCTTTGGCGGACGGCCGGATCAATTGCATCAACGCGCCGGGATGACCACGACGGTACCCGGCGTTCCGACGGCGGTGCCGCCTTGCGAGCCTGTGGCACCCGTATTGCCGCGATTGCCCGTGGCACCCTTGTCGCCCGTTTCGCCCTGCAAGCCCGGCATGCCGGTGCTGCCTGGCGTGCCCTGGCTGCCGGTCGCACCTTGTGCGCCCGTGTAGCCCGTATTGCCCTGCACGCCGGGCGCACCCGAATAGCCGGTATTGCCGGTAAAGCCTTGGTCGCCGCGCGGGCCAGCCGGGCCTGCCGGGCCCGTGCAGGCCGCAGCACCGACGGCGGCAAGAACAATGATCGCCGAGGTTAAATATTTCATGGCACATCCTTTGAAAAAAGCAGAGCGGTTACGGTAATCTTGTAACCGAACCAATAATACGACGATCCAACAACGCAAAAAGGATCGGCATCTACTTAAACCAGGAGATTGCCGCCGGTCGCATCGTTGCACGGCACGCGTCGGTGGGCCGCAAGCGGCTGGAATCGCAATAGGGTTCAATCCCGCGCGGTCGCGTGCTAATTGAATGACTGGTGTTCGGCGGGCAAGAGTCGACGGGGGCAATTCCAATAAAATGGCTTTGGGCTTGGGAACGATCCGCACACGCGATTTTCTAATCGGCCTCTTCGTCGTGCTGCTGGGCAGCGGCGCCGTGGCCGGGATCTATACGGTGCGAACCGAGACGATCCGCGCCGAAGCGGTCGCAGACGCCGAGCACACGCTGGCCCAGCTCGGCGACGACACGAGCGAGCTGTTCCAGCCCGCTATCGATCTCGTCGGCACGATTTCGGACGCGTTTTTGATGCGCATGGTGCGCGAGGAAGCGCTGCGCACTTTCCAAGCGCTCTCGCAAGGCCCGGTGCAGCGCATCGACCAGATCAGTTCGGCCTATATCGGGTTCGAGAACGGCGAGTTTTGGCAGCATCGCAAGGTCCTCCCGGATTTTCTCAAGAACCGCATGGATGCCGGCCACGTCGAAGCGCGCGGCTACCGGCGTACGATCTTCGAAACATCCGGCGGCCGCCGCTCGACCTGGTTCTATTTTTCGGGTCCGCGCCAGAACTGGACTTCCGTTGCCGAGCCCGATTTCGACTACGATCCGCGCACCCGCCCCTGGTTCCGCACCGCCGAAGGGGCGGATCTGCCGACCTGGACAGCCCCCTATCGCACCGCCTCGTCGAGCGACTATGCGCTCACGCTGGTACATGACTTAAAGGGGCTCGACGGGCGGGTCTGGGGCGTGGTCGCGATCGATTTCCTGATCGCTCCCTTGGGCACGACATTGGCGCGTTTGCGCGACGGCCGATTGCCGCCGGGATCGTATCTGCGCATTGTCGATGAGACCGGCACGGCGATGGTGCAACCGCCGGGCGGTGCGACCGTGCCCGAGCCCGGCATCCTGTCGAAAAACGGCAAGGCTGAGGCCGATACGGTCGCGATCGACGGCCGCCTCCACTATGTGGGGGCCGTCCCCTTGCGCGCGTCGCTCGGCCTGCCGATGGCGCTCGAGGTGGCGATTCCGATCGAAGCGCTCACGGAAAAGCAACTCGGCGATCTAAGGCTCAATCTGGCGATCCTGGGGTCGCTGCTGTTGGTGCTGACGGTGATCGCCTTGTCTTCGATCCGCGGACGGCGAGCCGCACGCGACATCGGCACGATGGACCGGCTCACGCGCCGCATCGCCGCGGGCGAGCTCGACATCGAAATCGTCGGCACCGAACGGCGCGATGCGGTCGGCGGCCTGTCGCGCTCGGTCGAAGTGCTGCGGCGCAATTCGATCGTGCAGCGCGCCGACCAGGAAAAAGAGAAGGCGCTGGCACGGCAATTGGCCGAAACCGCGATGCGCATCGCCGAATCGGTCGAGGCGATCCGCGCTGCCGCGACCGAGATCTCGCAAGGCAGCGACGATCTTGCAGCCCGCACCGAGCGCCAAGCGACAGCGTTGCAGGAGGCCGTGTCGACGATGGCCGACATTTCGGCGACCGTCGCCGCCAACGCGCGCAAGTCCGACGATGCGCGCAAGCTTGCGACCGACGCGCTGGCGCGTGCCGAAAGCGGCGACCGCGCGGTCTCGAGCGTGGTGGGCGCCATGTCGGAAATCGAGGGCTCGTCCGCGCGCATCGGCAAGATCGTGCAGGTGATGGAAGAGATTGCCTTCCAGACGAAGATGTTGGCCCTCAACGCTGCGGTCGAGGCAGCGCGCGCCGGCGAAGCCGGGCGCGGTTTCGCGATCGTGGCCCAGGAAGTGCGCCAGCTTGCCGACCGCTCGCGCGACGCCGCCCAGCAGATCCGCACCCAGATCGCGCAAAGCTCGCGCGACGTGGGCCAGGGCGTGCATCTGGCGGGAGCGGCCGGATCCGCACTTGCCAGCATCATCGACATCGTGCGCCAGCTTGCCGCGATAGCACCCGAGATCGCGACCGGCAGCCGCGAGCAATCCGTCAGCATTGCCGAGATCAACCGCGTGATCGGCGATCTCGACGCCGCCACGCAGCAGAATGCCGCATTGGTCGAGCAGAGCTCGGCCTCGGCCAGCTCGCTTGCAGCGCAAGCGACGAACCTCGTCGCCGCCGTGTCGAGCTTCCGCGGCAACGCCGCGCGCGGCAAAAACTGATCAACCGATCTCGATCGGCGCCTTGAACACGAAGAACGCGCCCGCACAGATCAGCGCAAAACCGATCGCGTGGTTGATCGTCAGTTTCTCGCCAAGCCAAAAGACCGAGAACAACGCGAAGACGCCGAGTGTGACGACCTCCTGGATCGTCTTGAGTTGGGCCGCCGAATAGACCTGGTGGCCGATGCGGTTAGCAGGGACCGCCAAACAATATTCGAAAAATGCGATCCCCCAGCTTGCCAGCACCACGAGCCACAAGGCCCGGTCCGGGAATTTGAGATGGCCGTACCACGCGAACGTCATGAAGGCGTTGGACGCGATCAGCAGCAAGAACGGCGCGACGGCGGGCGAGCCCAGAATACTCAGCATTGGGGCCTCTATGCGGCGCTAACTTCGTCGGGCGCAAAATCGAGCTCGACCTTGGCACCGTTGGGATCGGTCAAGAATATCTGCCAGACAAGCGTTTCAGGCTGGCGGATCAGGCGGTGCGGCAGGCCCAGCGCCTTGAGCTTGGTTTGTGTGGCGGCAAGCCCGGTCGCCGAAAAAGCCATATGGTCGATTACGCCTGCTGGCGGCTCGGGCACGGCGCGCCCGGCCACGACATGCAGCACCCAATGCTCGCCGACATAGAACCAGGCGCCGGGAAACCCCAGATCGGGGCGAAAGCCCTCGGCAAGCCCGATCACGTCGCTATAGAAGCGCCTCGTCTCTTCGAGATCGCGCGCGATGATCGTGAAATGGTTCATCCCCGTTACGGCCATGGCGTCTGTTTCCCCCCGAGCTGGCAACGGAAACCATTGTAGCCGCGCCGGGGGCTGTTAGTCTCCAAGCGATGCGCTATTCCGACGATTCCGCCGCCCCCGTCTGGGCCCCGCCCCTTGCCGCCGCAGCCCCGCGCGATCTGTGCACAGATTGCGGCGTTTCGCGCATGGCGAATCCCAAGCAATGCGGGAGTGCGTGCCAGTTCATCAAGCCCGACTATGCGCGGCTCGAAGAACAGGTGCATGGTCGCACGCGCGATCCGGCGCGCGTCGACGAAATGCATTTCGGACCCTTCCAGCGCATGCTGCGCGCGCGTCTAAAAACGCCCATCGAAGGCGCGCAATGGACCGGCATCGCCACGCGCATCGCCGAGAAGCTGCTTGAGACAAAAGCGGTGGACGCGGTTCTCGCCGTTGCCCCCGACAAAAACGACCGCTGGCGCCCCGTGCCCGTGCTCGTGACGACGGCGGCCGGCATGGCGGCGTGTCGCGGCATGCGCATGGGCTATGCGCCGCTGCTGGCGTTGCTCGAGCCCGCGCGCGCGCGCGGCTTCAAGCGTCTCGCGATCGTCGGCATCCCGTGCCAAGTCTATGCACTGCGAGCACTTGAGGCCGAGTTCGGTTTCGAGCGGCTCTACGTTATCGGCACGCCGTGTTCGGACAACACCACGACCGAAAACTTCCACAAATTTCTCGACCTTCTCGATCCCAATCCCGGCTCGATTTCGTATCTCGAATTCCGCGCCGACTACCGCGTCGAGCTGCGCTTCGACGACGGCACGCATCGCACCGTGCCGTTCCTCGATCTGCCGATCTCGAAATTGCCCGCCGATTTTTTCCCGCTGACCTGCCGCACCTGTGTGGACTACACAAACGTGCTCGCCGACATCACGGTGGGCTATATGGGCGGCCAGGGTGCGCAATGGCTGCTGGTGCGCAACGTGCGCGGCCAGGAGCTTGTGGATCTGCTTGGCGACGAGCTTGTGGCGCAAGCACCGGGTACTGCCGGCAAGCGCCAAGGGGCGGTCAAAGGCTTCCTTGCCAATACGCTGCGGGCGGCGGGCGGCCTGCCTTTGCGGCGCATGCCCAATTGGCTGCGCCCGATCGTGAGCTTCCTCATGCCGCGCATCGGCCCGCGCGGGATCGAATTCGCGCGCGCACGCGTGGAGATGAAGGCATGCGAAACGGTCGTGCATCTGCGCCGCGAAAAGCCGCGACGCTTGCGCAACATGGTGCCGGCCCATGTCTGGAACCTCGTGCGCCCCTACGGGCTTGAAGCAAGTGCGGGCGAAAAGCCGAAATCGCCGCAAGAATCGGAATGACGCGACACCGCAGGCGCGTTTCCATCGCGCATGCAAAGTTTCGATCTCGCCCGCATCGCGTGGCAGGAAATCGCCGCCGACGGTTCCAAATACGCGTTGCTTGAAGGCGACAAGACCGTCCCGGGCGGCAGTTTCAGCTATCTGTTTTTTCTGCCCGCCGGGTTGTGGGACCGCCCGCATTGGCACACGGGCGACGCGCGCATCCTCGTTCTCGAGGGCGCTCTAAAGTTCGGGCTCGGGCCCGCTTTCGATCGCGCCGCAACGCGCGTCTATCCGGCGCAGTCGCTGCTGATCGTGCCGCGCGACGAAATCCATTTCGACGGTGCGGATGTCGACACGCTGATCTTCGGCGTGGCCTCGGGGCCTTGGGAAACGCGGTACGTAAGGCCCGATTAGACCGTGTCGTCGCCCGAGCGCGAGATCGTGCGGTCGCGGCCGACGAACGCGCTCATCGCAAGGCCGAGGGCCGTCAAGGTCGCGATCATGGCCGAGCCGCCGAGCGACATCAGCGGCAGCGGTTCGCCGACCACGGGCAGCAGGCCCGTGACCATCGCGATGTTCACGAACACGTTGGCGAAGAACATCGCCGCCACGCCAATCGCGAGCAGGCGCGCGAACTGGCTGCGCGTGCGCGCCGCAATGCCGAGCAGAAACGCGAGAATGCACAGATAAACGACAAGCAGCCCCAACGAGCCCGCAAGGCCGAACTCCTCGGCCAGCACCGCGAAGATGAAGTCGGTCTGTTTTTCGGGCAGGAACTGCAGCTGGCTCTGCGAGCCTTGCGCAAAGCCCTTGCCCCAGATGCCGCCCGAACCCAGCGCAATGCGCGACTGGATGATGTGGTAGCCCGAACCCAGCGGATCGCTCTCGGGGTTGAGGAACGTCAACACGCGGCGCTTCTGGTAGTCGTGCAGGAAACTCCACGCGATGGGGACCGCCGCCGCCACGAGCCCGCCCAGCACGACGAATTTCCACAGCCGCACGCCGGCCACAAAAAACACGACAAGGGCGGTGAAGCCGATCAGCACGGCCGAGCCGAGCTTCGGCTGCACCAGCACGAGGACTGCGGGCAGCAGCACCAAGAACGCCGGCCACAGCAAAAACAGCGGATTGCCGATGCGCTCCTGCGGCATGCCGTGGAAATAGCGCGCGAGCACAAGCACCACGCCGATCTTCACGAATTCCGACGGCTGGATGCGAACGAAGCCCAAATCGAGCCAGCGCTTGGCGCCCATGCCGGCCACGCCCGCAATCTCGACGCCGAGCAGCAGCAGCACGCCCGCCACGTAGAACAGATAAGCAAAGCGAAACCAGGTGCGGATGTCGAGCAAGGCCGCAGCCAGCATCAGCACCACGCCGACGGCCACAAAGATCGCCTGGCGCTGCGCCCACGGCTCCCAATCGCCGCCGGCGGCCGAATAGAGCATTCCGCAGCTCACACCCGTGAGCCCGACCACGAGCAGAACCAGCAGCCACGGCACGTCTTTGAGCCGGGCGAGCAGACTGGGGCGCGCGCGTTGGGTTGTGAGACCGATAGCCATGATGATCCCGCAAGAATAACCCAGCCGCCGCATCCGCGCCATTGAACGTGTTAAACTGGCCGATATCGGCGAATCGACCGGAGCAGCGGCAATGTCAGGGCCAGTTTTTACACTCAAAATCTCGGCCGACGAGGCCAAATTGATGGTCTATCTGCTGCGCCAGGCGCAGATGAAGGGCGATTCGGCGATCGCCATGGGCATTGCTGGCAAGGACATGCTCGCCATGACTATGGACGCCTACAAGAGCCTGGCCGACAAGCTCGAAGAGGCGACTGTCGGCAAACGCCCAACCAAGCCGCAGAATCTCAAAAAATGGTTGCCGGGCCAGACCGTGCCGGCCAAGCGCTACACGACCCCGACCAAAACGCCGCTGCCGAAGTCGCTGCCGCCCAAGCGTTAAGGCGCCCTGCCACCGATTTCGGCCGTAATCAGCCGAGCAGTTTCGGCGACCATGGCGCCAAGCTCGGCAAGCCGCGCGTCGGCAATGCGCGCCTTGGGCCCCGACAGCGATACCGCACAGGCCGCCCGTCCCTGCTCGTCGGTAACGGCAGCCGCCACGCAGCGCAAGCCCACCGCATGTTCCTCGTCGTCGAGCGCATAGCCGCGTTGGCGCGTGCGCTCGATGTCGGCGCGCAAGGCCGATGCGGTCTTCAGCGAATGCTTGGTTGCCGGCACAAGCGTGCGTTTGCGCGCGAAGGCGGCGAAGGCGGCCTCGTCCATCGCCGCGAGCAGCGCCTTGCCCACGCCCGAGCAATGCAGCGGCACGCGTGCCCCCAGCCGCGCGAAGCTGCGCATCATCTCGCGGCATTCGATCTGCGCCACATAGACGGCCGCCCCCTGGTCTTCGAGGGCGAGATTGACGGTCTCGCCGCTGCGCTCCATGAGGCTGCGCATGGGCGCGCGCGCCATCTGCGCCACGTTGCGGGTTTTGAGAAACGCCGCCCCGGCCATGAAGGCCTGCACGCCGACCGTCCAGCCGCGCGTTTCGGCGTCGTAGCGCACGAAACGCTCGGCCTGCAGCGAGGTGAGGATGCGGTGCGCGGTCGAAGGGGCAAGCGACGCCGCCTTGGCGATCTCGGTCAGCGACAAGCCGCCGTCGGCCGCCGCCAGGCGATTGAGGATCGCGAGCGCACGGCTCAGAACCTGGACCTGACCTGAACGTTCGGACTTTCGCATCGCCATTTCGATATCTCCCGGAAACCGCCCCTTATCCCATCCCTTCCACAATGCGGAAAGAGTTCTGTCGGGCGTTGCGTTCGGCCGATAAAGCGTCTATCCGCCAGTCTCGTCTCCGTTTTGCCCCCGAGGAAATCCCATGCCCCAGATGCGCGACCTTGCCGGTCTCAAGATCGATGCCGAGCTCTACCGCTTCGTCGAAGCCGAAGCGCTGCCGGGGACGGGCCTCGATGCGGCCGCTTTCTGGGCCGGGTTCGCCGCGATCTTCCGCGACCTCACGCCGAAGAACCGCGCCTTGCTCGCCGAACGCGACCGGCTGCAGAGCCAGATCGACGCGTGGCACAGGAAGCACGCTGGCAAGCCGGTCGATCCGGCGGCCTACGAAGCCTATCTGCGCGAGATCGGCTATCTCGCACCCGAGGGCCCGGCCTTCACGGTGGGGACGACCGGTACGGACGACGAAGTCGCGCGCATGGCAGGCCCGCAGCTTGTTGTACCGGTCATGAACACGCGTTTTGCGCTCAACGCCGCCAATGCGCGCTGGGGTTCGCTCTACGATGCGTTCTACGGTACCGACGCAATGGGCACCCTGCCCGACCCGACGGTCAAAGGTTTCGATGCCAAGCGCGGGGCCCAAGTCATCGCGCGCGCGCGTGCTTTCCTCGACGAGGCGGCCCCGCTCAAAGGGGCTTCGCACAAGGATGCCGCGCTGTATGCGGTCGAGGGCGGTGCGTTGTCGGTCACGCTCAAGAACGGCACTAAGGCATGCCTTTCGGATCCCGCCAAGTTCGTTGGCTATCGCGGCAATGCGGGCGCCCCGTCGTGCGTGCTGCTCAAGAACAACGGCCTGCATTTCGAGATCGTCGTCGACGCTGGCCATCCGATCGGCAAGACCGATGCCGCACACGTGGCCGACATTGTGCTCGAATCCGCCCTCACGACGATCATGGACTGCGAAGACAGCATCGCCGCCGTCGATGCCGCCGACAAGGTGGTCGTCTATCGCAATTGGCTCGGCCTTATGCAGGGCACGCTCGAAGCGAACTTCGAAAAAGGCGGCAAAACCGTCGCGCGGGCACTCAATCCCGACCGCGTCTACACGAGCGCCAATGGCGGCTCGCTGGCACTGCACGGGCGCAGCCTCATGTTCATCCGCAATGTCGGCCATCTGATGACGATGGACGCCGTGCTGATGGAAGACGGCTCCGAGACGCCTGAAGGCATTCTCGACGGTATCGTTACTTCCCTCGTGGCGCTTCACGATCTCAAGGGAAGCGGCAAGCTTCGCAACAGCCGCACGGGCTCGGTCTATATCGTGAAGCCCAAAATGCACGGGCCCGCCGAAGCCGCCTTTGCGGGCGAATTGTTCGCGCGCATCGAAACGCTGCTTGGCCTGCCAGCCAACACGATAAAGATCGGCATCATGGACGAGGAGCGCCGCACGAGTGCGAACCTCAAAGAATGCATCCGCGCCGTGAAGGACCGGGTTGCGTTCATCAATACTGGCTTCCTCGACCGTACCGGCGACGAGATGCACACCTCGATGCAGGCGGGTGCCATGGTGCGCAAAGCCGACATGAAAAACGCCGCCTGGATATCCGCCTACGAAGACCGCAACGTCGATATCGGCCTTGCCTGCGGACTGGCCGGCAAGGCGCAGATCGGCAAGGGCATGTGGGCGATGCCCGACCGCATGGCCGACATGCTGAAGGCCAAGGCGGCCCACCCGATGGCGGGGGCCAACACGGCGTGGGTGCCCTCGCCCACCGCCGCGACGCTGCATGCGTTGCACTACCACCAGATCGACGTTGCCGCGCGGCAAGCCGAAATCGCCAAGCGTGCACCCGCCAAACTCTCGGACCTGCTGACAATCCCGCTCGCCCGCGGCATCAACTGGTCGGCTGCCGACATCACGGCCGAACTCGAAAACAACGCGCAAGGCATTCTGGGCTACGTGGTGCGCTGGATCGACCAGGGTATCGGCTGCTCGAAGGTGCCGGACATCCACAATGTCGGCCTCATGGAAGACCGCGCGACCTTGCGCATCTCGAGCCAACACATCGCAAACTGGCTCGTGCACGGCGTGTGCACGAAGGACCAGGTCATGGACACGATGAAGCGCATGGCGGCCGTGGTCGACGGCCAGAACGCCGGCGACAAGCTCTACCGCCCGATGGCGCCGAATTTCGACACGAGCATCGCCTTCCAAGCCGCCTGCGCGCTCGTGTTCGAGGGCACGGTCCAGCCCAGCGGCTACACCGAACCGCTGCTACACGCCTACCGCCGCAAGCTCAAAGCGGCCGGTTAAGCCGCTTCGCGCATTTCCCTGAACGCCGCGTCCATAGCGGCGGCGAGGCCGGGGCCGTCGCAAAGTGCGCTCGCACGCATGCGGATGCGCATGCCTTCGCGCAAGGCCGCCAGCCTGTCGAGATCGTGTGCAGCGGCAATTGCGCGGGCGACATATGCGTCCAGGGTGTCGGTGCACCAGTCGGCGAGGTTGAGGGCCGACAGAAGGCAATCGCCATAGCGGCCCAAAGGCGGACGAGCACGCAAACTCACCAAAGGTGCGCCCATCCACAAGGCTTCGAAGCTGGTGACGCCGCCATTATGCGCGAACGGGTCGAGGGCTATATCGACGGTTCGATACGCATCCCACGTTTTGGGTTGTGGGCGCGTGTAGCGCAGTTCAAGGCGTTCGGGTGCGATCCCATACTTGGCAAAGCGTGCTTGCATGCGCGCAACCGCACCCGCATCGACGAAAGCCAAAGCGTTCAGGAACAGGCGCGATTTCGGCACGGCGCCAAGGATGCGCGCCCATGCGGCGATCACATCGTCGTTGAGACGCACGAGGCGCGAAAAGCTCGCAAACTTGACGTAGCCTGCGGCCAGTGCGGGCAGCGGCCCGGGATCGGGCATGTCCGTCGGCGGGTCGTAGGCGAAGCACGCGCGCGGCAAGCGCCAGGGTTTCTCGGTGAGTGCAGCTTCGGCACCGGGCGGCAGCATCTGCGCATCGCCGAGATAATAGTCCATCTCCGGCACGCCCGTCGTACCGCCATAGCCGAGCCATGTGACCTGCACGGGTGCGGCACGCCGCGCAAACAGTTTCAAACGCGTGGCCGCCGTGTGGCCCGCAAGATCGACGAGCACGTCGATGCCGTCGCGGCGGATTGCATCGAGCAGCGCCGCATCGTCGAGTGCTGAAGCATCGCGCCAGTTTTCGAACAGCGGGCGCAGTGCGGCCGTGCCTGCATCGGGGCGCGCGACCGAGGCATAAGCAAAGGTCTCGACCTTCGCGCGGTCGTGGTGCGGAACGACGGGGCTCAGGAAATGGCGGATCGAGTGCAGCCGCAGATCCTGCGACACGTAGCCCACGCGCAGGCGCCGACCGCCGAGCGCCGGTGCTGCGAGCTTTGCCGCGCGCACCGGCACGAAGCGCTGCCCCCACGCGACGTAGCAGGCTTTGAGGGCCGCTTCATCGAGCGTGGGATCGTAATTGGCCGCAAACAGATCGTCGGTCCAGGCCTGCTCGTCGTTGGGATTGGCGGCGATGGCGGCGGCAAAAGCCGCGCGCGCCTCGACCACGCGGCCGTCTTGCAGCAGCACCGTGCCGAGCCAGCGCTGTGCGGCCGCCGGATCGGCGGCGCTCACGAGCGCTTGGCGCGCGGCAATCTCGGCCTTCGTGATGTCGCCGAAGGCAAGGTCGGTCACCGAGCGGAAATGGAACAAAGCCGGCGACGATGCCCCTGCGGCCGCCGCGTCGTCGAGGATGCGGGCGGCTTCGGCGTAGCGGTCGCGGCGGTGCAGGATTTCGACCTGCAGGGCGCGTATGTCGGCATTGGCGGGGGCGATGCGGGCGGCGGCGGCCAGATCGGCCAAGGAGGCATCGGCATTGCCCGAGGCCGCATGCAGCCTCGCGCGCACCATCAAAGGGCCCGCCTGCCCCGGCAGCAAGGCGACGGCGCGCGCAGCACAAACGGCCGCACGCACCTTGTCGTCCATGGCGAGAAAAACTTGTGCGCAGCCGAATTGGACCTGGCCGTCGGCTTCATTCGCGGGATCCGCGTCGAGCGAGCGCGCCAGACGCAGCGCCTCGTCCCAGGCCCCGGCTTGCGCCAGGGCCGCCAGCTTTGCACTCACGCGGCAGGCTTGGAGGCGATCGCCTCTTCGAGTTCGTAGAAGGTCGGCTGCAGTTCAGAGGGCACGCTCTTGCGGCCGATCTCGGTCGAGATCTGCGGCGCGTTGCCCTGGAGATGGGCCACGAACGTGTCGCGGATGATCTCGTAGAATTTGAACTCGTCCTCGTAGACCTGCTTCAAGCGGCCGGCCATCGGCCCCAAAATCCCGTAGGACAGCAACACGCCCAAGAACGTGCCGACGAGGGCCGAACCGATCAGGCCGCCCAGCACGATCGGCGGCTGGTCGATCGACGACATGGTCTTGATGACGCCCATGACGGCGGCGACGATGCCGAGTGCCGGGCACGCATCGGCCGTGGTCGAAAGTGCGCTCGAGCCGCGCATCACTTCGTGATGGTGCTTCTCGAGCTCTTTGTTGAAGATTTCTTCGAGCTGGTGCGCGTCTTCCACGCCCATGGAGAGCATGCGCATATGGTCGCAGATCAGCAGGATCGCGTATTTGTTGGCCAGCACCTTCGGATAGGCCATGAAGATATTGGACTCGTCCGGCTTCTCGATGTGCGGTTCGACCGCGAGCGTGCCCTTCGAGCGCGCGAGCTTCAGGATCGTGAAGATCAGGCACAAAAGATCGATATAGTCTTCGCGCTTGTATTTGGGGCCGCTGAAGACGCGGCCGAAATCCTTGATCGCGTGGCTGATGACGCTGCCGGAATTGCCGACGAGGAACGAGCCCGCCGCCGAACCGCCGATGATCAGGAACTCGAACGGCAGCGCTTTCAGGATGATGCCGATTTTGCCGCCGGCGATGATGTAGCCGCCGAACACGCAAAACAGCACCAGCAGCAAGCCAATGATCGCAAACATTCGGCCCTCCCTGGGACCCACGGGATACGAATCTCAATGCCTCATACTATGGCACGACAGTTAACATTTGGTAACGTTGGCGAATTCGACTGCCATTCCAACGCGTTGCGACGTGCGTACTTAGGCGCTGTCGCTGCGCTCGGGCACAATGCTTAAAGTGGGCTTGGGCGTCTGCGCCGGATTTTTCGACGATGCGACCGGGGCCGGTTCGGCCAGGCGCAGCTTCTGCTGGCGCAGATAGGCAAGCGGGATCAGCGCCAGATAGAACAGGCCAAACGCCAGCAGCGTCGCCCACGGCGCGTTCGCAAGTGCTGCGAAGAACAGCCCGACACCGACAAGTGCCGGTACAAGCCAGCCGCGCGGCACATGCAGCTTCTTGCCCGAGAAAGTCGGCAGGCGGCTTACCATCAAGAACGCGACGAGGGCGAGCACGACGGCCCCCAGCCACGCGCGATCGGCAACGCCGGCGCCGAATTCGAAATGCGCCATCATCGGCATCAACGCAAGCCCCGCACCGGCGGGGGCCGGCACGCCCGTAAAGAAGTGGCCTGCCCAGCTCGGCTGGTTGGGCTCGGACAGCATCGTATTGAAGCGCGCCAAGCGCAGCGCACAACACACCGCGTAGGCGAGTGCGACGATCCAGCCCAAGCCGCCCCAAGCGCTGAGCACCCAAAGATACACGATCACCGCCGGGGCCACGCCGAAGCTCAAAAAATCGGACAGCGAGTCAAGCTCGGCGCCGAATTTAGATGTGCCGTTGAGCAGGCGCGCCATGCGCCCGTCGAGCCCGTCGAGCACGGCTGCGACCATGATCGCCGCGACCGCCATCTCGAAGCGGCCGTCGATCGCAAAGCGAATGCCCGAGAGGCCGGCGCACAAAGCGCCGACCGTGATCGCGTTCGGGATCAGGCGGTTCATGTTGCCGCCGCCGACCCGTTGCGCACGCAACCGCGCGCGTTTTTCGCGATTGCGCCCGAACATCAGATCGTCTCCCCCGTGCGTTGCGGTTCGCTTGCGGCAAGATCGGCCAACACCGTTTCGCCGCCGATCGTGCTTTGGCCCACGCATACGAGCGGAACCACGCCCGCAGGAAGATACACGTCGCAGCGGCTGCCGAAGCGGATCAGCCCGTAGCGCTCGCCGGTTTTGACCTGCTGGTCGTCTTTGATGTCGTAAAGGATGCGCCGTGCGACGAGGCCCGCGATCTGAACAAACGCAATCTCGCGGCCGTCGGCCATCGCAAGCCGCACCGACATACGCTCGTTCTCGTCGGACGCTTTGTCGAGGGCCGCATTCAGGAACTTGCCCGCCATGTAACGCGCCTTCACCACGCGCCCTGCGACGGGAACGCGGTTCACATGCACGTTGAACACATTGAGGAATACCGAGATGCGCGTCAGCGGCTGGTCGCCCATCTCGAGCTCGGGCGGCGGGACGGCCGGGACGATCAATTGCACCATGCCGTCGGCTGGGCTCACGATGAGGCCCGGCCTTGTCGGCACCACGCGATCGGGATCGCGGAAGAAATAGATCATCCAGGCCGTGACAAGCGCCAGCACTGCCGCCAAGGGCGCCCAGGCAAAAGCGGCCAAAAACGTCGCAACAACACCGCCGGCAACAAACGGCACGCCAGCCCGATGAATCGGCGCTGAAACCGATTTCCACATATCGCTCATAGACTTGTGCACCACTCTTAAGGCAAAACTTTGACTTCGGCCGAAGAGTTTAGCGCCAAGCCGTCAAAGACGCCAGTTCAGTTGGTCTTCGGCACCGCGAAGACTTGGCCGGGGAAGATCAAATCCGGGTCGCCGATCTGGTCGCGATTGGCGTCGTAAATCGTGGTGAAGCGCACGCCGTCGCCATAGACGCGGCGCGCAATGCGCCACAGCGAATTGCCGGGCTGCACCACGACGATGTTCTGACCGGGTGCAAACGCAACCATGGAATCGCGCTGGAAACGCGTTTCGGCGCGTGCGGCAACCTTGCCGTCGCCGCCGAGCTCGTCGGCGCGCATCATGTAGAAGCCAGGTGCGAGTTCCGGGATGCGCACGACCCATTTGCCGTCGGCATCGATGCGTGCTTCGCCCACCGGGCGATTGTCGAGATAGAGGCGCAAGGCAGCCCCCGGCGTGCCGCGCCCGGCAATCGTAACCTCGCCCTTCTCGCCATAGTCGATCGCGTCGATCGTCACGCGCGGCCCGCCCGCGCCAAGCGACGCCACACCGCCGCCGGGCGTTTGCAGCAAGTTCGGCCCTGCCCGCCCCGGCTCGGTCGGCAACAAGGCAGCCAGCGGCCCGCCGCCGCTGCCCGCAATCGCGCCGCGCGGCGGCACGACGATCGCAACGCTGCGCTCGCTGGTCGCCTCGGTGCCGTCGCTGTCGCGCGCGGACAGCGTGAGATCGTGCGCCCCCTCCGCCAACGGTTCGACGGTGACGAACACCCATTCGCCGCGCCCGTCGGCGGTCACGCGGCCGATTTCCTTGCCGCCGTCGAGAATTGAAACGCTTGAGTTCGGGGCCGCACGCCCGGCGATCACCGCATCGCCCGACGGGCTCACGCGCACGACGTCGAAACTCGGCCGCGTGCGCGTCGCCGCCGGTGCCGGCGCTTGCGCAGGTGCCGTGGCCGCAACCGTGGGCGCCGACGTCGGTGCGATCGCGCGCGGTGGCGGATCGGGCTGCCAGCTGCGCAGGCCGAATATTACAGCCGCAATAAGGGCTGCGACGCCGAACAATGCCAAGAACGTGGTGCGATTCATGCGCGTGTATTACCCGGGCGACTCGAAACGAATTTGGGAAACGAGACCTCAGCTTAGGCCCCTTTCGCCTGCCCCCGCAATCGCCGCCCCATTTTAGGGGGCGGGACCCGAAACGCGATTGGCGATGGCGGGCAATTGGCGCAGATACGCAACCATTGCCGATCGGTCGGCCGGCGTCAGCGGCCCCGTGCTGTTCTTGACGACTTCGCCCATGTCGCCGCCCACAAAATCGCCCACCGGCGTCATGCCCATCGACAGAAGATCTTGGTAATCGGCCGGCGACCATTTGCCGATGCCGGTGTCGCGGTCGGGCGTGATGTTGGGCACGCGCCCGCCGCCTGGATGCGCGCGGTCGCCCGCGTAGAGCATGTCGCGCTTGAGCCCGCCCATCGCATTGCGCGGCGAATGGCATTCGGCGCAATGGCCGAGGGCTTGGGCAAGATAGGCGCCGCGATTGATTTCGGCCGATTTGGCCGGATCGGCGACGAAGGCGCCGGGCGTGAAATTCAGCAGCTTCCAGCCGAATTGCAGCGGCCGCAGATTGAAAGGAAAGCCCACATCGTGCGGCCGGCTCGGCTTGTCCGACACCGGCAGCGTGAAGATGTAGGCTTTGAGATCGACCATGTCCTGATCCGTCATTTTCGTAAACGACGTATACGGGAACACCGGGAAGTAATGCGCCCCGTCGGGGCGACGACCAAGGCGCAGCGCACGCACGAAATCATCGTCCGACCAGCGGCCGATGCCGGCCGTCGGGTGGGCCGTGATGTTGGGGCCGTAGAAACTGCCGAACGGCGTTTTGAGCTCGCGCCCGCCGGCCAAAAGCTGACCGCTATTCTTGACGTCGGTGTGGCAGCCCGCACAACCACCGGCAGCAAATATGTATTCGCCGCGTTTGGCGTCGCCCGCCGCTGCCGCCGGGCGTGCTGCCAAAAACAAAACGCCCGCCAGGGCGACGATGAAGCCCAGGCGGGCGCTTGCATGCATAGCGGCGTTATCCTCAGTTGGCCGGACGGCGGAACGGCGTGTGGCAGGCACCGCAGGTCTGGCCCAATGCCGGGAATGCGGCCTTGAAGCCCGCCTCGTCGCCGGCCGCAGCCAGACGCACGAGATTGGCGGCAGCATCGCGCTGGCGGTCGAAGATTGCGTCGAATTCGGCCTTGCGCTCCCAGATCGCGGGCAGTGCCGCCGAGTTCGCCGCCGTCGAGCCGGCCGGGAACAGGCCCTTGCCCTTTGCGGCATCGCTTTGTACGGTTGCCGCCGCTTGGCCTGCGGCCGCGGCGTTCCACGGCGCTTCGCCGCGAACCATCGGCACCAGCACGCGCAAGGCCGCACCGTTGGCCTTCATCAAATCCTGGCGCGCGGCGATTTCGGGCGCCTGAGCGGAAGCGCCGGCGACGGCGCCAAGCAGGGCAACACCAAGGGCGAATGCAAAGCTTGTCGAACGCATGGACATTTTCATCGGGGCAGCCTCTGCTTTATGGGGGAAGGTTTCGAGATTGTTGGCTTTTCGCAAACGGCGAGTCTGCAAAACGCGGAGCGATTTAAACATTGTCCTGCGATTAAGAACAAGGCAACGAACAATCCACCGTTTGTGAATAGACCGTTCAAGGATCGGCAACAATCAATGACTACTCCGCCTCCTGCAGCTCCCCCTCTTCGCGCAGTCTGCGTTTATTGCGGCTCTTCGAACGACGGCCCGCCCAGCCACCGCGAAGCGGCCTTCACATTCGGCACCCAGCTCGCATCCGAAGGCATCGACCTCGTCTATGGCGGCGGGCGCGTGGGCCTCATGGGCGCGGTCGCGGACGGTGCCATTTCGGCAGGCGGCCGCGTCGTCGGCATTATCCCTGAGCATCTGATGCGCGCCGAAGTCGGCCACGGCCAAGTCTCGGAGCTGCACGTGGTTCCTTCGATGCATGTGCGCAAGGAAATGATGTTCGCGCGATCCGACGGGTTCGCCGTCTTGCCCGGCGGCCCCGGCACGCTCGACGAAATGTTCGAAATCCTGACCTGGCGGCAATTGAGCCTGCACGACAAGCCCTTGGTCGTGTGCAATCTCGACAATTACTGGGGCAAGCTCTTGGGGGCGATCGACGGCATCATCGAGAGCCGCTACGCAAAGCCGAGCTTTCGCGACTTCTACCGTGTGGTCGACACGATCGACGCCCTGCTTCCCGCCCTACGCGCCGCCCCTGCTGCGCGCATCGAAGCCCAGCCTGCAAAGTTCTAAAGAGAGATATACGCATTACATTTGTACAATAGATTCCGCACGCGGCATGGCGTTTGCACATTTTCGGCACATCCGATTTCCCGTCTCGGCCGCCGAAAGGAAAATCCCATGTCGCGTTCTTCGCCCCTGCCGCCGACACGCAGCGCCCTTCCCGTCTCGCGCCGCTCGCTGTTGCTCGCCGCCCCGGCCGTCGCCCTGACGCTCGGCAGCGGGCGCGCAAATGCGCAAGGTGCACGCTTTCGCTTCAATCTCGGCTGGCGCGTCGATGCCGGTGCGGCCGGCGTCCTCCTGGCGGCGGAACGCGGCTATTTCCGCGAAGAAGGCATCGACATCGTGGTCGATGCCGGCAACGGCTCGACCGGCGCGATCACGGCTGTGGCCAGTGGCGCCTACGAAGCGGCGTCGGCCGATTTCGCGTCGATGATCCAGCACAATGTCGCGACCCCCGACCGGCGCCTGATCGCCGCCGCCATCATGTACGACACCAACGCCAATTCGCTGATTGTGCGCGCCAACTCGACCATCCGCGAGCCACGCGACTTCATCGGCAAGCGCATTGCGGGCCAGCCCGCCAACGCCTCGCGTGCATTGTTCCCGATCTTCGCCAAGGCCAACAACATCCCGGTCGATTCCGTGCAATGGCAGTCGGTCGATCCGGGCATCGGCATCCAGCTTTTCGTGCGCGGCGAGATGGACGCTCTGGCGTTCTTCTTCATGAGCGGCCTAATGAGCCTCAAGGCGGCCGGCATGCCGCTCGAGCAGACGCGCACCTTCCGCTATTCCGACTACGGCCTGCAGAGCTACGGCAACGCGCTCGTCGTCTCCGCGCGTCTTGCGTCCGAAAATCCGCGCCTCGTGCAGGGCTTCATCCGCGGCATCACGCGTGGCTGGATCGACTGCATCGCCGATCCGGAGGCCGGCGGCCGCGCCGTCAAGGCGCGCGATCCGCTGGTCGATCTCGCGATCGAAACCGACCGTCTCAAGATGGTGACCGAGGGCTGCATGACCACAGCCGACACGCGCGCGCGCGGCTGGGGGGCGGCCACCGAAGCGCGCCTGGCTGCGTCAATTGCCGAAACCGTGCAGACTTTCGGCCTGCAGGGCACGCTTTCCCCGGCCGACGTCTATTCCGACCGCTTCCTTGCCCCGGTGGCCGACCGCACGCTGCGCGGCGTGCGCAGCTAGGGGTGCTTGCACCATGGCGATCCCGGTCATCAGTCTTGCCCAGAGCCCGGACGATGTCGCCGCCGCCATCCGCGCGGCCGGCGAAGCGCACGGGTTTTTCTACGCGGTCGACCACGGCGTGCCCGAGGCTCTCGTGGCCGGGCAATACGATTGGGCCGCCAAACTCTTCGCCCTGCCGCACGAAGAAAAACTCGCCATCTCGATGTTCAACTCGCCCACGCGGCGCGGCTACGAGTCGATCGGCGACCAGACGCTCGATCTCGCGGCCAAGCCCGACCAGAAAGAAAGTTTCTATTGCGGCGTGCCCTACGCGCCCGAGCATCCTTACGTGAAAGCCGGTATCGCCTTCTACGGCGAAAACCAATGGCCCGCGGCGCTGCCTGACATGGCGGCGCACACGGCCCGCTACATCGACGCGATGCAGAAACTCGCCGAACGCCTGATGCGCGATCTCGCACGTTCGCTCGGATTGGCACCCGATTGGTTCGACCGCACGATGGCCGATCCGATGGTGACACTGCGTCTCTTGCGCTATCCGCCGCATCCGGCGCAAGCCCCCGCCGATCTGTTCGGTGCCGGCGCGCATACGGATTGGGGCTCGATCACGATCCTTGCTCAAGACGATCTCGGCGGGCTGCAGGTGCAGGCTGCCGACGGCGGCTGGATCGACGCAACGCCGATCAAAGGCAGCTTCGTCGTCAATTTCGGCGACATGATCCCGCGCTGGACCAACGGGCGCTACCGCTCGAACCCGCATCGCGTGGTCAACGCCAACGCATCGGGCCGCGACCGCTATTCGATCCCGTTTTTCTATTCGCCGAACTACGATGCGCGCATCGAGCCCGTGCCCGGCAGCGTTGCACCCGGCCAAGCGCCCGCCTACGATTCCTGCACGGCGGGCGAACATATGGCCGAGATGTACCGCAAGACCTACGCCAAAGCCGCATGAGCGACGCGCCCGTCTGCCTTGACGTCAACCTTTTCTGCGCCGATCCGGTGGCGTTGTTGGCGTTCTACCGCGCGGTGCTGGGCCTGCCCGAGAACGAAGCCGCGCGCTCGCCCATCTACCGCGCCTTGCGTTTGGGCGAAGCCGAACTCGGCTTCAACAAGACCGACGCTTACGCGCTGCTCGATCTTGCCGATCGCGTGCCCAGCGACAAGGGTATACGCGCCTATGCCACGTTCGTCTTCGCGCGCGCCGAAGAAATCGAAACCGTCGCGGCACGCGTGGCCGCAGCCGGCGGTCGCGTAATCAAGGGCCCCTACCGCACCTATTACGGTGCTTGGCAGATCGTCGCGGAAGATCCCGAGGGCAACGTGTTCCGCCTGAACCATCGCGGGTGATACGCCAAAGCGATTGCCCCCCATGTCCTTGGCGTTGGGAAACCGTGTGTCGATAAAGTAGTCTGAACACGGCTTTCCACCAGGAGCATAAGCATGGCGGCAGCGTCCACCGAGCGAGTTGCGATCGATGCGGGCTGGCTCGTCGCGTGGGACGGCACGCAGCATGTCGCGATCGAAGGCGGCAGGCTCGTCTATTGCGACGGGACGATCCTGTTTGCGGGCGATCCGCGCGACGCTGCCTGCCCAGCCGCCGACCGCACGATCGATGCAGGCGACCGGCTCGTAACGCCGGGTCTTGTCAATCTGCATTGCATCGCCAATCTCGATGCGCAGGTCTTCCGCAGCGATGCAAACGTTCCAGGCGTGCCGAAGCCGCTCGCATTCGTGCGCGATGGGGATGCCCGCCATTATTGGGATGCCGACGATCTGCGCGCGAGTGCCGAATACGCGATGGCGACTTTGCTCAAGAACGGCACCACAAGTTTTGCCATGGTCACGGGCGGGGCCGCCAAGCTGTGGGACGAACACGTAGGCGAACCCGACGCGATCGCCGACGCCGCCGACCGTTTTGGCGTGCGCGCATGGTTGGCGCATTTCTATCGCGAAGCGGTCGATGCGATCGAACCCGACGGCACGCGCACGAAATTGTGGGACGAAAAACGCGCTTATGCCGGGCTCGAGCGCAACGTCGCCCTGATCGAGCGCCTGCGTGCACGCGGCAATCCGCGTCTGACGGGCTTCTTGTTTCCGTACCAGGCCGGCAATTGCTCGGCCGATTTGCTGCGCGAAACGATGCGCCAGGCGCGCGCGTTGGGCGACGTGCATATCCGCACGCATATCGCCGAATATGCCGACGATCTGGCCGCGTCGCTCGCGCGCACCGGCAAGGCGCCGCTCGAATGGCTTATCGACACCGGCATGGTGGGCCCCAATGTGTGCCTTACCCACGCGATCTACACGCGCGATTTTGCGGAGGTCGAAGCGCTGGCGCAGACGGGGACGAGCGTTTGCCATTGCCCGCTCGTGAATGCGCGCGAGGGCGATCTGCTTGCCTCGTTCGACCGCTACCGTGCGGCCGGCCTCAATCTCGGCATCGGCACCGATACGTTTCCGCCGGACTTGATCGAAGAAATGCGCATCGGCTCGCTGTTGTGCAAGGTCGCGGACAAAAAGCGCGGTGCGGGCAGTGTGGCCGCGTTTTTCCATGCCGCAACGGTCGGCGGTGCGACCGCCCTCGCCCGGCCCGATTTGGGGCGGCTCGCGGCCGGAGCCGCCGCCGACATCTGTATCTGGAACATTTCCGACTTTCGCCACGGCCCGAGCGACGATCCGATGCGCAGCCTCGTGCATTTCGGCAGCGGGCGCGATTGCGACACGGTGATCGTCGCGGGCCGCGAAGTGCTGAAAGGCGGCAAGATCCCCGGCCTCGACGAGGCCGAATTGATGCACCGCGCCCAGATCGCATGGGACAAATACAAAGCCCGGCTTGCGAGTTGGGCCGGCGATGCGGCCAACCACATCTATCCCTCCGCCCTGCCAATGCGGCGACGGCTTTGAGTGGCTTCTATTTACCTACTTCCGCAAAATTTTCCGTTCTTGAAAAATTCCTTTCAGTGTGATCGAATCGGCTATCGGCGTCGGGTTCTGCTCGGCGGCGGGCGCTGTTTGACATGTGAATAATTTTTAGCGAGGCGAAGCGCCGCAATGCGCTCGCCAAAATCGGTAACCGAAAATCGTCGGGGCGGTTACATCTTTTGTTTTTCAATAGCTTAAATAGGCGACCGTCGCGAGTTGTCGCGTTTGGTAACCTATTCTTTGTGGTCGTGGGCGGATCGACTGGCCGCGCGTTTTCTGGGATCGCGGCAAGTGCTGCGCAGATGCGCCGTTAAGCCCCTGGAACTCCGCGCGGCAACGGTGTATCCCCGTGCCGTTCCAGACCACAGACGTGCCCCAGGGGGAGCTCCGTTCCAATGCAGAAGATCAAGGTCGCAAATCCGGTTGTCGAGCTCGACGGCGACGAAATGACCCGCATCATCTGGAAGATGATCCGCGAGCGTCTGATCCTTCCCTATCTCGATATCGATCTCAAATACTTCGATCTCGGCATCGAGCATCGCGACGCCACCGACGACCAGGTCACGGTCGATGCGGCCAACGCGATCAAGAAGTACCGCGTCGGCGTCAAGTGCGCGACGATCACGCCCGACGAAGCGCGCGTGAAGGAGTTCGGCCTCAAGCAGATGTGGCGCTCGCCCAACGGCACGATCCGCAACATTCTCGACGGCACAATCTTCCGCGAACCGATCATCTGCAAGAACGTGCCGCGCCTGATCCCGGGCTGGACCAAGCCCATCGTGATCGGCCGCCATTCCTTCGGCGACCAGTATCGCGCCACCGACTTCACGATCCCGTCGGCGGGCAAGCTCTCGATCACCTTCACCTCGAAGGACGGCGAGACCAACATCCGCCATCAGGTGTTCGACTTCCCAGGTCCGGGTGTGGCCATGGCGATGTTCAACGTCGACGAATCGATCCGCGGCTTCGCCCGCGCTTCGTTCAATTACGGTTTGAACCGCGGGTACCCTGTGTATCTGTCGACCAAGAACACGATCCTCAAGGCGTACGACGGGCGCTTCAAGGATCTGTTCCAGGAAGTGTTCGACGCCGAGTTCGCGGCCAAGTTCAAGGAAAAGGGCCTCACCTACGAACATCGCCTGATCGACGACATGGTGGCCTCGGCCCTCAAATGGCCCGGCGGCTTCCTGTGGGCGACCAAGAACTACGACGGCGACGTGCAGTCCGATACGGTCGCGCAAGGCTACGGCTCGCTCGGCCTCATGACCTCGGTGCTGACCACGCCCGATGGCCAGTGCGTGGAATCGGAAGCCGCCCACGGCACCGTCACGCGCCACTATCGCGAGCACCAGAAGGGCAAGGAAACCTCGACCAACCCGATCGCGTCGATCTTCGCTTGGTCGCGCGGCATCTGGTATCGCGGGCAGTTCGATCAGACGCCCGAGGTCTGCCTCTTCGCCAAGACGCTCGAGCGCGTGTGCGTCGAAACGGTCGAGCAGGGTTTCATGACCAAGGACCTCGCCGTGCTGATCGCACCGGACGCGCCGTACCTCTCGACCAACGCGTTCCTCGCCAAGATCGACGAGAACCTCGTCAAGGCGATGAACTGACCGCGATGCGCAGCGCTGCGCAGCAAGCCTAAGACGGCGCGCCGATGTCGGAATCCATGTCCCGATACCGGCGCGCCGTGCGCGCTGCCGACGATGGCGCCGGCGGCGCCTCGGGCAGCAATGTGGCCCTCGGCGACCATATTCTGATCGACCTCGCCAAGCCGCTCACGGCGTTCAATCGGCCCGGTGCGGAAGCGTTTTCCGCGATCGACAAGCGCTTCGCCGACGCCGAGCACGTTGCCTATGTGTGCGAGCCGGACCGCTCGGTGCGCATTCGCACGGCCCAGCGCCTGCGCGGCTTCAACCGGTCTGGCCTGCTCAATCTGCTCGATTCCGGGGTTCTGCGGCGGCCGAGCGGGCGCGATGCCTACGGCTTCGTGTTCGAAAAGCCGGTCGGCCTCACGCCCGCCCGCCGTGCCTGGGGTGGCTGGACGCCCAAGGTGCTCATCAACAATTTTCTGAAGCCGGCATGCGCTGCTTTGGCCGAACTTGCCGAGCGCGATGCGATTCACGGCTCGATCCGGCCCAACAACGTCTTCCACCAGGACACCAAGGGCCAGATGTTTGCGCTGGGTCCTTGCGTGCTGGGCCCGCCCGGCTTCGACCAGCCCGCAGCTTTCGAAACGATCGAGCGAGCCCTCGCCACACCCGACGGCAAAGGTGCCGGCGGCAGCATCGACGACATGTTCGGCCTCGGCATGACGCTCTATTGTTTTGCCACCGGTAAATATCCAGGCGAAGGCCAGGACCCCGACGCGCTGATGGCACGGCGCCTCGCTTACGGCTCGATCAGCGCCATGGTCGATACCTCGCAGGTGCCAAGCGAACTCCTGGACGCCGTCGTCTCGCTGCTCGACGACGACATCAAAGAACGCTGGTCGCTCGCCGCCCTCACCGATTGGTGCAACGGTCGCCGTCCCGAACTGTCGAACCGGCGGCCGGCTGCACGGCGCGGCACCACGATCCAGATCGGCCCGGTCGCGTGCCTGGAGCCGCGCGAACTCTCCTACGCGATCACCCGCTATCCGGGTCCGGCCGCGGCGGCCTTGCATCGCGGCGACATCGCCGTGTGGCTCAAGGCCAACGACGTCCAGCGTGTGCTCGCCCTTGCCGTCGATGAAACCGGCAAGAAGGAAGCGCAGGAACTGCTCGCGAGCGATGCCGTGCAGCTCGGCCGCGAGGCGGTGCGCTGCGATCCGATGGGGCCCGTGCGCTATCGCGATCTGTCGTTTTTCCCGAACGGGGCCGGGGCCGTCATGTACGCGGCCCTGCTCGATCCGGGCAAGCGGGACCAGATGCAGGAGCTGTTCGGCGCGCGCCTCGTGCATCTGTGGGCGAAGGCCGCCACCCCGCTTGGCCTCGTCGACGAGCAAGCCAAGATGCTGCTCGACGTCGAAGACCGCATCTCGCACGGGCTCGAGAAGATCGAGAGCGCCCTCTACATCCTCAATCCCGATGCGCCCTGCCTTTCGCCGGCAGTCTCGGGCACCTGGGTCGATGCGGTGGGTGATCTCTTGCCGGTCATCGAGCACCAGTTGCAGAACGGCAGCTTCGATCCCGATCCGCATATCGTGGCCTTCTTGAGTGCGCGCGGCGGCATCAAGCCCGCCGACCTCATGGCGCTCAAAACCTTCGACGGCAAGGATCCGCGCGCGGCGGCAACGGTGCTGAAGCTCGGCGTGAAGCTGCAGATCGAAGCGGCCGGCCGCCAGCTCCCCAATCTGTGCCGGCTCTGCCTCAAGGCCGCACAGGCGCTGATCGGGCGGCTGCGCCAGCCGCATGTGCGCGAAGAGCAGATGCAGAAGGCCGATGCAGCGGCAAGCGCCAACGACATCCAGACCCTCGCCGACCTCGCGACCGACCCGGTCGTGTTCGGCGGCGACGGTGCGGAGTTCATGCGCGCCAAACACGAATGGGACGCCAACCAACGCATCCTCGACATGCGCGAATCGATCGAAGACGCCAACCGGCGCATGGCGCGGGACAAGGGCCAGGAAATCGCGCTGCTGATTCTGTCGGCAGCGGCGGTGATCACCGTGCTCGTGCAACTTTTCTTCCAACTCGTTCGCAGCGGGTGATCCCATGCAGCTCAGCACAGCCTACAATGCGTTCGCCATTCTCGCAGTTTCGATTCTGCTGGTGGGCGTGTTCATCTTCCGGCCGACGATGCTGATCTACGTGGTCGGCGTATTCGCGCCGGCAGGTGCGGTGCTCGCCCTCGAATCGAGCGGCAATCGCTTCGTGTCGCTGGGCTGTGCAACCATGACCTTCGCCGCCGCAGGGCCGGTTATCCTTGCAGGCCTCCTCGATCCCACGCGCAATCCGGTCGCCGAGCCATCGGCGTGGCTCGTGCCGATCCTGGCGGGAGGCTTCGGCATGTCGATCGCGTTCATCAGCCCGCTGATCGTGCAGCTGCTGCGCGCGCGCGGCCAGGTCGACAATTTCACGCAGCTGCAGACGCGCCAAGACGAATTGCGCGCCGCGTGGGGCGATGCGTTCGATCCGCCCGAAACAAAGGGCTGAGGCCATGCGCAGTTTTTCGACACTCGCCGTGATCGCACTGACCGCTCTCCTTGCGGCCTGCGGCGGCGCCCCTGCCCCCAGCATCGACGGACCGATCCGGTTGGCAGAGATGGGCTCGTTCCATGTCGGCGGGCGCGATGTCGCGATTTCAGGCCAGCCGGTGCGCGAAACGCCGGTGGCACCTGGAGGCCCCGTCGCGCGCATCGATCCCAACGGCGTGTTCGCGGTCGAACATGCCTATGTGCAGTATTTCGTGCCCGCCGCCGTGCGCAGCGACGTGCCCTTGCTGCTGATGCATGGCGGCGGCATGACCGGCGTTGCCTTCGAAACCACGCCCGACGGGCGCGAAGGCTGGCTCAATTTCTTTCTGCGCCGGGGCTGGCCCGTCTACAACGCCGACGCGGTCGAGCGCGGTCGGGCGGGCTTCGCGCAGTCGCCGCTGGTGTTCGCGGGCGAGCCCGTGTTTCTCGCCAAGCCCGAGCCGTTCGAGCGCTTCCGCATCGGCGGCGGCCCCGGCACCTACGCGAAGCGCGAAGCGCTCGAAGGCACGCAGTTCCCGGTCGAATATTACGACGCGTTCGCCAAACAATTTGTGCCCCGCTGGACAACGACCGACGCCGCCGTACTCGCGGCCTATGTGGCGTTGGCCGAGCGCATCTGCCCGTGCGTGCTGCTGGCCCATGCGCAAGGCGCGCAATTCGCCTTTCGCGTCGCCGAAACGCTGCCCACAAAGGTGCGCGCGATCGTGGCGATCGAGCCCGCAGGCTTCGGCGATCCGGCCAAGGCCGCGAGCCTCGCTGGCGTGCCGGTCGCTTCCGTCTACGGCGATTTCATCGACCAGGATGCCCGCTGGCCCGCCATCAAGGGCAACGGCCTGCGCTATCTCGAAGCGCTGCGGGCCGCCGGCGGCGCTGCCGAGGCGATCGACCTGCCGCAGCTCGGCATCCTCGGCAACAGCCATCTGCCGATGATGGACAAGAACAACGCGGCCGTCGCCGAGATCATCAATCGCTGGCTTGCGGCGCGCGGGCTGTGGCGCTGAGGGCGCGCACGCGCTCGCGATGCAGCGCATACAACCCCGACGCGAGAATGAGCCCAATGCCGCACCACGCCGCAAAATCGGGCAGTTCGCCCCACACCCACCAGCCGAGAGCCACGGCGAATACCATCGCCGTGTAGCGGAAGCTGCCGGTCATCGCGATGTCCCCGATGCGCATCGCCTGCACCATCAGCAGATACCCGGTGCCGACGAGCAGGGCCGCCGCAGACACGCCGATCCACGCGCTCGGCCCCATTGGCTGCCAGCCCGCCGACAAAGCAAGCACGCTGGTGGCCGCCGTCACAGTCAAGGACATCACGAGGGCGATCAGCAAGGCTGGCAATTCGGGCGGCAGGCGGCGCGTGGCCACGTCGCGAAGGGCGAAAAAAAGCACCGAGGACGCCGCGAGCAGCAGCCATAGATCCACGCCGTCGGCGGTCGGCCGCACGATCAGCAGCACGCCCACAAAGCCCGCAAAGATGGCGCCCACGCGCCGTATGCCGATCTTCTGGCCGAGGAAGATCCATGCCAGCGGCAGCAGCAGCAAAGGTGTGGCCATGCCGAGTGCCGTCGCGATCGCGAGCGGAACGTGCGGTAGCGCCGACATGAAGCCGAGCGAGCCGATCGTCTCGCTCAGCGCGCGCGCCCAGACGAGTGGGCTTGCGAGCATGCCGACCCGCTTGAAAGCCCCGGTCGCGTAGGCGAGAACGGCGAGCACGAAGGAAACCGCGAGCCCGCGCACCGACATCGCCTGCATCATCGGCACGCTCTCGGCTACGTGCTTCATCGCGGCGTCGTTGAACACGAACACGGCCGATGCAAGCGTCATCGCACCTGCGGCACGGATATTGTCGGAACGCCAAACGCTCACGATTGGGCCGATGCCGCCAACCGGCGCGCCGCTTCTGCTTCGACCCGCTCTTTGAGCAGCGGATACTCGGCGCAGACGCGTTTGAATTCTGCCGATCCAAGCTCGAGCAGCTCGCAATCGACATTGGCAACGACCGTCGCGGAGCGCGGCCGATCCGAGAGCAGCGCCATTTCGCCGAAGTAGCTGCCCTGCCCAAGCCGCACGGTGCGGCCCGGCACATGCACTTCGAGCTCGCCACTCAGCACGAAATACATGCCGTGCGCGGGCTCGCCCTTGCGGATCACCACGCTGTCCTTGGGCATCGCGCGCGGCTGCAGCAGGCGCGCGATCGACGCGATCACGGCCGCATCGAGATCGGCGAAAATCGGTAGCTTCGCGACCAAGCGCCAGGTAACGAGAAAATCGCGGCGCTTGAGTTCGACCGCAAAGCCGTTGGCGAGAATGCCGGCGGGGAGTGCGAACAGCGCAATGCCGATAAGCATGACCACGCCGGTCGCAAGCCGCCCGAAGGGTGTCACCGGCGCCATGTCGCCGTAGCCGACCGTCGCAATCGTGACGATGCCCCACCACATCGACGCCGGGATCGAGGCAAACATGTCGGGTTGGGCGTCGCGTTCGAGATAGTACATCACGCTCGAGGCAAGCAGCAGCAACGTAAGCATCGCCGCAAGGGCGGCGCCGAGCGGGCGAATCTCGGTGCGCAGCACGGAGAAAACGAGATCGAGCCCCGGGAAATAGCGCGTGAGTTTGAAGACCGCAAGCAGCTCGACGATCTCGATCACAGCGCCGCCGAGCCCCAACACGCGGTCGCCGAAGAAATACACCAGCGGGATCGCCGCATCGAGCAGGCCGAGCGGCGAATGAAGATATAGGCGGCGCGCGTTCGACGCCGTCATCGCACCTTCGTGGTACTGCTCGGGTGCTATCCAGAGGCGCAATCCCCACTCGCATGCAAACAGCAGCCCGATCGACAGTTCGAGCCATCCAAAGGTACCGAGAACGTCGCGCCCGAAGGTCGGCACCGTGCGGAACACGCCTTCTGCCAACCACGCGAATATCGCGAGCGTGAACAGCGCGTCGCAACTCCGGCGCAGACGTGAGGGAATGCCGTCGTTCTCGAGCAGCGAGAAAGCGCGCGCGCGGGCCGACCGGATCATCGCGCTTTCCTCGGCGGCTTGGGTGCCGAGTCGAGCCGCCAAGGGCGATGGGCAAAGCGGCGCATCATAAAATCGACGAAGGCGGCAATCTTCGGTGTGCGATGCCGCGCGGGCGGATACAGCACCGAAATCGGCAGGCTCTCGACGATGTTGTGTTCTTCGAGCACCGGCACCAGGCGCCCGTCGCGCACAAAATTCGCCAAGGCGAAATCCGCAAGCCGCACAAGCCCCAGCCCGCGCACGCCGAGTTCGAGCACCCCCGAAGCGCTGTCGGAGGTCGCAGGGCCCGAAACCGTAATGCTGCCATCGCGAAACGGCCAGCGCGCCAAAGCGGGCATGCCCGCCATCACAATGCAGTCGTGCGCGAGCAGGTCGCCCGGCAGAAGCGGTCGGCCGCGCTCGGCAAGGTAAGAAGGGGCCGCACAGACGATGCGATGCGCATCGCAGATCTTGCGCGCGATCATGCGCTCGTCGCCGATCGGCCCGACGCGCACGGCAAGATCCGCACCGACGGCCACCAGATCGACATGCGCATCGATCAACGCCATCTCGACCTTCAACTCGGGATGTCGCGCCAGAAACTCCGGCAAGGCCGGTGCAAGTTGCTGGATGCCAAAGGAATTGCCGACATTGATGCGCAGCAGCCCGCGCGGGCGCTGGCGAAACGATGCCGCTTCGTTTTCCGCCTCGCGAATATCCGCGACGATGCGCTGCGCACGGCGGAAAAACACGTCGCCCTCCGGCGTGAGCGTTACGCGCCGCGTGGTGCGCTGCAGGAGGCGCACGCCCAACCGCGCCTCGAGCCGCGCCACGAGTTTGGACAGTGCCGACGGGGTGAGTTTGAGCGCGCGCGCGGCCGCCGAAAAACTGGCGCGTTCGGCCGTCTCGACAAAAGCCGCCATCTCGCCCGCCGAATCCACCGCCCCTCCCCCCGACGCTAACGTCTATTCGTGATGGAATTTCACAAACGATAGTCCGAATCACCCGATTATCGCCAGCGAAGATCGCGCCGACAGTGGGGACGTCGCAAACACCGGTCCCGGAGATCGCCATGACGCCCCCCGCCCGCAACCCGATCGACTATCCGGCCTATGTCCAGAAGGCCCACAAACTTCGCGCCGAAGCGCTTGCCGCCATTCTGGCGGATATTCGCCGATGGTTGCGCGCCGCACTGCGTAGCGGCGGCGCGATGCGGCCAGCACCAACCCGCTAGCGCTTTCAAAACGCGCGTCGATGCGGCACCATGCGGCCCTAAACAGACGAGGGACTGCAATGGCCAATGACCCGTACGATTTTGCGACGCGCGCGATCCATGCCGGTGCCGCACCCGATCCCACGACGGGTGCGCGCAGCACGCCGATCTACCAGACCACGGCCTACGTCTTCGACGACGTGGACCATGCCGCGTCTTTGTTCAACCTGCAGACCTTCGGCTACATCTATTCGCGCCTGACCAATCCGACGGTCGCAGTCCTGGAAGAACGGCTGGCGAGCCTCGAAGGCGGGCGAGCTGCCGTATGCGCGGCATCGGGCCATGCCGCCCAGCTGCTCGCGTTTTTCTCGCTGATGGAGCCGGGCGACGAGTTCCTCGCCAGCCGCAATCTCTATGGCGGTTCGATCACGCAGTTTGCGCATGCCTTCAAGAAGTTCGGCTGGATCTGCCATTTCGTCGATCCGGCCGATCCGCAGAATTTCGCGGCCGCCCTCACGCCCAAGACCAAAGCGATTTTCTGCGAGGCGCTCGCCAATCCCGGCGGTTCGATCGTCGATCTCGAACCGATCGCCGCGATCGCCAATGCCGCCCGCATACCGCTGATGGTCGACAACACGCTCGCCACGCCGTTTTTGTGCCGGCCCTTCGAATGGGGCGCCGACATTGTGCTCCATTCGACCACCAAGTTCCTTGCTGGGCACGGCAACGCGATGGGCGGTGCGGTGATCGAAAGCGGCCGCTTCGACTGGCTCGGTGCGAACGGCAAATTCCCGTCGATGACCGAACCGGACCCGGCCTATCACGGCCTCAAATTCGCCGAGACGTTCGGCGACTTCGGCTATTCAATGAAAACGCGCGCGGTGGGCTTGCGCGATCTCGGCCCTACCATGGCACCGCTCAATGCATTTTTGACCATCACCGGCATCGAAACGCTGCATCTGCGCATGGCGCGGCACGTGGAAAACGCACAAGCAGTCGCCGAATATCTGGCGGCCCATCCTGCCGTCGCGTGGGTCTCGTATGCGGGCCTCAAAACAAGCCCCTACCACGCGCTTGCCAAAAAATATCTGCCGAAGGGGCCCGGGGCCGTGTTCACCTTCGGCGTCAAAGGCGGCTTTGATGCAGGCGTGCGCATCGTCGAAGGCGTCGAGTTGTTCAGCCATCTTGCCAATGTCGGCGACACGCGCTCGCTTATCATCCACCCCGCCTCGACCACGCATCGCCAACTCACGCAAGCCCAGCAGATTGCGGCAGGCGCCGGTCCCGACACGATCCGCCTGTCGGTCGGGCTTGAGGGCAGCGACGATCTGATACGCGATCTCGACCGCGCCTTGGCGCGCGCGGGCGGCTAAGCGCTATTCGGCCGCGACAGCGCCGGGCTGGGCAGGTATGGTCGCACGCGGTGCCGCCCCCGCACGGTCGTTCGGCAAGAACGCGCCGATCGCCGCAACAAAGGCAGCCGCTGCCGACAGCACCATGAAGAGCCAGAAGAAGCCGCCGGTGCGGTCGTAGACCTGCCCGATCAGCGGCACGCACGCGGCCGCGACGCCAAGGGCGAGCACGAATTTGGCGCCGTATGCCGTGCCACGCCATTTGCCCGGCGTGAAATGCGCAAGCATGCCGTTTTCGGCCGGCAATGCGCCGACATTCACGAACACCATCGCGATCGCGATCGCCAGAAGCGGCCACGAGTCGAGAAACGCCGCGACGAATAGCACGGGTGCTTGGATCGCAAAGGCCGCCACATAGACCCGCTTCATCGCATAGCGGTCGGCCAATCGCCCGCCAAAATACTGCGCCGACGCCGCAATCAGATAGACCGTCGTGACGAGCGCGCCGGTGCCGAACACGCCGCCCGCCGTGATGTCGCGCAGACGGTCGTCGAAGAGTTTGGGCAGCATGACCATGAAAGTCGAACCGATGAGGCCGACAAACGTCATCGTGAAAGACAGCAAAACGAAGGCGCGCACCGCATCCCCACGCGTGGGCTCAGGCGTCGGATTCACGTCGCGCGGCGTGTCGACAACGCGCCCTTGTGCCGCACACACCCATAAGGCAAGGCCAATCGCAAAGGCGGTGACGCCGGGCACGATGAAGGCCGCGCGCCACGATATCCAGTCCGTCAGCAAACCCGCCGCAAGCGGTGCGAGTGCAATGCCAACGGCCCCGTAGACGCCGTTGACGCCGAGCGCCTTGCCGCGATCCACGGCCGTGCGCACCAGCCACGCCATGCCGACCGGATGGTAGATCGCGGCGAACATGCCGATGGCGCCAAGCCCGACCGCGATCTGCAGCGGCGAGCTCGCAAAACCCGTCGCGATCGCGGCAAGACCGCTACAGATGAAGTAAACTACCATCATGCCGACGGCCGACCAGCGATCGCCAATCCACCCCGCCGGCAAGGCCGCCGCACCGAACAGAATCTGGCCTGCCAGCATCAGCGCGATCAGTTCGCCGTAACTCATCGACCACGCGCTCTCGAGGGCGAGTACGACGGTTGGGAACAGCATCGTCAGCAGATGCGAATAGCTGTGCCCGACATTCGAAAATGCTTGGGCGAGCCCGTGCGACGGTTGTGCCTGTGCCATATCCGCAGAATGATCCCCGGACGCAGCCGGAACAAGCATGGAATTGTCGCCGAACATTTCGAACCGCATATGACTTCCGACATCAACGATGCGGCCCGACTCGGCAAGAATTGCAACATACAAGGCATTGTCAAGGCCGAATCCGAACGTCGAAACCGCAAAAAACACGGCGTTCGTGATTACGGACGTAGTCAGATGTATACAACCATTCAGCCGTTATCGAGAACTCACTGCAACTGTTTTCTCCCGTGCCGTCCCCGCCGAGCGGAACGGCCGCACGGGCCGTCCTGTTCAGGGTCGGAAATAGTTCAGAATCGCAACGCGGACTTTCGATGCGAATCGGCTACGTCCGTGGATTCGCTCGATTTCCAGCAACACGCCCGGCGGATCGGTTGCTTCGCGCTTTGCAATGTAGGAAAGCGCCTCCCAAAACTCCGGCTCGAGGCGAATCGACGTGCGCCGCCCACCGATCCAAACTGAACGCGGTGTGATTTCAATACATTCGTAGGCAGATTTGCGCCCCCGTCCGCGCGTCAGGACTTTGCCTTGCCGACCGCGCCCGGCCAGCCCATCAAGGGGGCGCGCGCCGGAACTGTTTCTCGACGTCGACCGCGCGTAGTCCATCGTGGAGTCGGCATTCCCATGGCCGTTTTTGATCCGAGACGCACGCAGCGACTGCAAAAGGGGCATATGGGCCATTCCTTGCTAAAGAATTTCAGGTATCCTGCATACAAACGCGGTCTGCCTCCGCACTTCCACCGCTTCGAGGGTGCAGAAATGCCTGGAATGGATTTGGTCTCGAATCTTCGTGCTGCGTTGGAGCGGCGTCGCATCACTTTCAAAGCGGCAGCGCGCATGTGCGGGCGCAGTGCCGATACGATCCAGCGCATCTTCCAGGGCCGAACCGCAAAGCTCGACGCGCAAGACATCGTCGCGATCGCGACCGCCGTTGCCGAAGAGCGCAGCGACGCCGCAGAGCGCGACCGTTTCCTCTTCGAGGTCTTCGAAATCGACAGCAAGCCTTCCGCACAGGACGCGGATCTCGACCGCCGAATCGTGCGTCTCGAGCGGCTGTCGCTGCCGCAACCGACGTGCCTTTGGTTCGACGAAAGCGGCATCGCCACGCGCCATCCGCGCACCGATCTTGCGGCTCTCGCTTACGAGATCCTCGGACTGAAACCAGGGCGGGAAGACATCGTCGCGTTTGCCTGCCGCAATCTCGGTTTCGTCGGCATGAGCCTCGACGCCATCGGCACGCTGCGTCTTCACTACGCCCCCAACGTCGCCACGCGCCAGGCGCTGACGGCGGCACGCGACTGGCTCGGCGAGCATAGCGCGGGGATCAAGCGCGTGCTGCGCAACCGCTTTGCGAACGGCGACGCGTTCGACTTGCCGGAAAGCGAGACGCCGTCCGATGCGATCGCTGCTTTGGGTCGGCGCATTCTCGCGGCGACGCCGCTGCCCCCCGGCGAATGGGTGGTCGAGCGCCGGAGCATTGACGAAACGCCGGATCCGCTGCGCGACACGCTGCGGTTGGCGCATGCCGGCAGTTCGCCGATGACCGGGCTTGCCGCCGCGAACAAGCTCCGCGCGGCGCACATCTATTCGGTCATCGACGGAGAGGCTGTGTCGCTTCAGATGAGTTCGGCGCACGAACTGCCGACCGCGCGCTATGTCGGCCGCCGGGTCCTCGACCGGCCGACCGACCGCGACTTCGCCGCACTCGTCGACCGCCATCTGACCGAATCGCTGCGTGAAAATTCAGCGACCCTCTACAAGCTTTCGTTGCGTATCGGCGGAAATCGCCGCAACTATTGGCGGCTTGCCCTGCCAGACCGCAATTCGGGCATCGTCGTTTCCGCCCCCTGGGAACCGCCGGAGAGCCAGACATGAAAACTGTCCCCTTCCTCGATGCATTCTCGGCTGAGGCATTGCCCGCACATCTGCGGCGAGCAGCATCGATGAAGGCGGTCCGACTTGTGGGGGCTTTGCGGAAGGTGGGTTTGGAACCGGAGGTCGGACATTCGCTGGCCGAATATTCAATCTACGCGAAAGAGAATTCGCAAAGAATGTCGCTTTCGCCGGTTTTCGACGGCGCCTACCACTCCGGCGGCACGGCCGACACAATGATGCTGTACGGCCTGCGCGGCGACCAAGCCGTCGCGAGCTGCGGCGCGCGGCTGATCTGGCTCGGCACCAACCTCGCCGACGCGATGGAAAACCAACGCTTCTGGTTCGGCGACGACGGCGCGCCGCGCGGCGCCGAAACCTGCCTTGTGACCGCACCGAGTGCGCGCATGCTCGAGCATGTACATATCGCGTGGGTTGGGGCGGGCAGCAATTTAAGCGGCGAAAAAGGCGCCATCCTGCCGATGATCCGCCTCGTCAATCTCTACGCGCTTGCAAACTGGCGCTGGACGACCTGCGTGGGCATCGCCGAACCTGAGATCGCCTATGTCGAGAACCGCGAAAAGCCGTTCTCGCGCGCGCACGACATCTACGGTTTCGCGAGTGCGGAAGCCGACATCCGCCGAGGCGACCGCCGCTTTATGCTGATGACGTCGCCGCGCCGCTATCTTGAGGCGTGCGCTATGTCGCCGGGCTACGCGGAGATCGAACTGGCTCCGGCACCTGCAGGGCGCCCCGAAGAAGCAATCAAACGCCCTGCCTGACGGCAAGCACGCAGCAACGCACGGCGAACGGCGAACGGCAGAGAGCCTTGCGACTTACGCCGCCTAACCGCTCCGCCGTCCGTCATACCGTTTCCGCGCGCCTACTTGGCCGCGAGTGCCGCCAGCATCGTCTTCAGGCGACGCTTCAGTTTCTCGTCCTGAATCGAAGCAATCTTGCGCGCAATTTTGGCCGTGTCGTCGTCGATCTTGCGTTCGAGCTTGCTCGGGTTGGTGCCCTTCACTTCGGCCTTCGGGGTTCCGAGACCGTCAAAGAAATAAACGACCGGCACGCCGAGCACGGCGGCAAACTGCCACAGACGCGACGCCGAAACGCGGTTGGCGCCGTTTTCGTATTTCTGGATCTGCTGAAAGGTGATCCCGCAGGCCTGCGCAAGCGACGTCTGCGACATACCGAGTTCAATGCGGCGACGGCGCACGTTGCGCCCGACCTGGACATCGACCGGCGTCGTGCGGCGGGCCTCGGCGCGCGACTTGCGGCGCTTGACCTTGCCGCGCGATGCATTTTCGGATGTAGCCATCGTCTCTTCTCCTGTTAATCGACTCGCAAGGGGGATGTCTTTTTTTTAACGCCATTTGTATGGTGAACACAACATATTTGGACCACGATTGTAGTACCCGCTGCGGGCGTTGCGCCGCAACACACCGCACTTTCAGTTTTACATCCGCAGTAACCTCGCGCCAAGACCATTAAGTTGTGCGATTACAAAAATTGCATCGGCGATGAAGTAAACTAATGCGGCGCGCGCGACGCGACTTCAAATTGCTCAAAGTGACGTATTGAGGCTACACTCGTCGCGTTGTGCGCGCGACGCACGAGAACACAAGAAACACAAAAGCAAGAATGTCTTCCGTTCCCATACCTTTTCCGGCGCGCCGCGTCTCCGGCTTCGACGAACCCCCTGCACCCAAACGCGACGGCGACGGTCGTCCCAAAGGCTTGCCGCCGGGCCCCGGGCAACCGACAGCCTTGCAGCGCGCGTGGCTGGCACGCGGCCTCGGCGAACCGGGCGGCAAACTTCCGCTTTTCGTCGGCGATGGCCGCAAGATCGATCCGCGCACAGTCAAAGCCTGCCTCGACAAAGGTTGGTGCGAACCATGGTACGCCAACCCGTTGAAGCCCGACTGGCTCGTCTGCAAACTCACGCCGGACGGTCGGCGCTTGTTCGAGGCGGGTTGAGACAATGGCAGTTCCAAGCGGCTTCGGCGCGCGCGTCGCGCGCTGCTTTCTGCCTTTTGCCGCCGGCTATTTCCTGTCCTATTCGTTCCGCACGGTCAATGCAGCGATCGGCCCCGATCTTTCGGCCGAATTGGGACTGCAGCCGGCCGCTTTCGGCACGATCACGTCCGCCTATTTCGCGACCTTTGCGCTGGCCCAAGTGCCGCTCGGCATCGCCCTCGACCGCTGGGGACCGCGGCGCACGCACGCGTTTCTGCTTCTTTTTGCAGTTGCGGGGGCCTGCATCTTCGCGTCGGCCGACACGATCATGGGACTTGCGGTCGGGCGCGCGTTGATCGGGCTCGGTGTGTCGGCCAGCCTCATGGCTGCATTCAAGGCCAACACGCTCTACTGGCCGATCGAGCGACTGCCGCTTGCCAACGGTCTGCTACTCGGCTTCGGCGGCCTCGGGGCCGCAAGTGCCACACTGCCGGTCGATTGGCTGCTCGGAATCGTCGATTGGCGCTTTGTCATCTACGGCATGGGCGTATTGACGGTCGTCACGGCCGCTGCGATTTGGTTTTTCAGCCCCGACTCCCCGCGCCGCGGCGGCAGCGAGACGGCGGCAAGCGAATTGGCCGATGTCGGGCGCATTCTCGGCAGTGCGGCCTTTTGGCGCTTTGCGCCACTGACGGTCGCAACGCACGCGGTTTTCTTGGCTTACCAGACATTGTGGGCCGGGCCGCACATGCGCGAAATGTCCGGCATGAACCGCGGCGACGTCGGCATCGGCATGGCGCTCGTCACGGGGGCGATGGCGTTCGGCTATCCGATGCTGGGCGCCCTTGCCGATTGGTTGCGCCAGCGCGGCATTCCGCCAGTGCGCACATTCGGCTTCTATTGCGCGCTGTTTGTCGCCGTGCAACTGCTGCTGCTCGCCAATCCGCCCGGATACGCGCACGCCTTGTGGGCCGGGTTCGGGTTCCTGGGTTGCGGTACGATTCTCGGCTACGCGGTTTTGACGCAGAGCTTCGCCGCCGCGCTCTCGGGCCGGGTCAACGCGACGCTGAATCTTTTTGTCTTCGGCATGGCGTTCGCAGCCCAAGCCGGCATCGGCGGCGTGCTCGCCGCCTTCGCCCAAGACCCGGTCCTGGGCCATGGCACGGCGCTTGCGGTCGCCATCGCCTTGCAAATTGCATCGCTGCTCTGGTTTATGCTAGCCAGAACCAAGTCCGTACTGGCGCCTGCGAGCGCCCCGGCCGGAGACAGCGAAAACCATGTTCAAACGTCCGAAATTCGAGATCGCAGTCTATAACGAGCATGTGCGCGCCGCCGTATCGCGCGGCGAACAGCACAAGCACTACAAAGATGAGTGGCAGAACCAGCATTTTATCGAGATTGCCGCCGCGAACGAAAAGGAAGCGATGATGCGCATCCGCGCGCGCTATCCCCAAGACCAGGGCTTTGTAATCCTGGCCTGCCGCGAAATAACGGGCGAATGAGCCTGGCGCTGCGGCTTCGCGCCCGGGCAAAGCGGGTCGGCTATGCACTCGCAGGGCTCGTACTTGCGACGCTCGCGCTCGTCGGCAACGCACAAACAACGCGTGCCCAGGATGTGCGTGCGATCCTGGAGGATCCGACCGGCTTTTGGCTGGTGGCGGAAACCGGGCCGCCGGTCAGCACCGGGCTTGCCGCCATCCCGATTTTCGGTGCGGCCGCGCGCGCGCAAATCGGCAATCCGCGCGCCGTCTGGGACATAAGGCGCGAGGCGGACAACTCGCTTTCGATCCAAATCCGCCCGCGCGATCTCTTGTTCCGCAACGTCGCGGTTGCCGGCGAAGCGTTGACGGCCGAGACGCTTGCACCCGACAATCCGAACACACGCGTGCGCCTCGAAGTGCGCATCGCCAACGGCCAGCTTGCCGGTACGCTCGCCTTCGAAGGCTTTACGCTGTCGCTTGAGGGACGCCCGCCGCCGTCGGTCGCAGCCCTGCGCGAGGCATTGGTCGCGGCACGCGCGCGCCTCGACGAAATCGACGGGCCCTACGCGATCCCCGAGATCGAAAAACTGCGGCTCGAAAACATCGTGCTGATCGAGCGCATCCGCCGCGTCGAAGGCGAACTTGCGGCACGCGCCCCGAACCGTGCCGCCCCCGCCGCAAGCCCGGCGCCGAGCGCTGCTTTGGGCGGCCAGATCGCCATGCGCGGCCTTGGCCTCGACCTGCAGACGCGCGGGGTCGCCCGCCTTCGCAGTGCGCCGGATGCAGCCGCTCCGCAAATCGCAGCTCTGCAAACAGGCCAACCGCTCGCCAAACTCGGCGACGCCGCACGCGGCGGCTGGAGCTTGGTTGCGACCGCGCAAGGAACGGTCGGCTATGTTGCAAACGGCGAGATCGGCCCGATCGCGCAGACGTCCGCTACGGCCGCTGCCGCGCGTGCGGCACGCGAAATTTCCGTAAGTTTCCCGAGTTGGGACACGGGACGCATCGGGCGACGCATGACTGTTGCCGAGCCGGGCTTCATCAGCCTCGTCGGGCGCGTGCGCGGCGACGGCACGTTGCGCGAGGTGCGCATTGCCGATGCGCAAACCGTTTCCAACCGCGACGGCAGCTTTACGGCCGTGGTCCCCGTCGAACGCGAGGGACGACGCGTGCGCATCGAAGCGCAGTTCACTGCCGGTCCACCGGCGGTTCTGGAATTCGAGATCGCCGTCGGAAGATAACGAATTCAATCTGTTGTGGGCGTTTCCGGACAATCCTCGCAAATTGCAATAGACTGTATGAATGCCGATTGTCCCCGTCCTGCCGATTGTGCCGGCGTCTGTGACCGGCCATCACACGCAACCGCCGCCCGCACCCGGCGCATTTGCTGCGGCGATTCAAGGTGCGCAAACCGCCAAGGCGATCAAGCCCAGTGCGGCGACCACAAATTCCCGCGTTTCACGTCGATCGACCGAAACTGACGACAGTCTCGACGAAGAGACCAACACGCTCGACGCCAAGGCCCATTTCCGTCCTGGTGCCCACATCCTCGACGTCGAAGCGTAGAGCCGCGGGTCAAAATCCCGATCAGCGTGCCATCGCGCGTTCGACGCGGAGTGCCAGCACGTCCGGCGTCACCGGCTTCACGATGTAACCGTTGGCGCGCAAGGCGCGCGCGCGTTCGGCGAGTTCGCCGGTTGCCGTTGCCGTCAGCAGGATCACGGGGATCCGCGCGATATGGATCTCAGGCCGCTCGCGCAATGCCGCCAGGAACGACATGCCGTCCATCGGCTTCATGCCGATGTCGCACAGAATGACGCTGGGCAACCGCTCGGCCGCTTCGATATCGGCCATCGCTTGCGCGCCGTCGCGCGCTTCGGCGACGAAGCCGAAGCCGAGCTGCGTCAGCATTCGGCCCATCATCGCGCGCACGACGGCCTGGTCGTCGATCACCATGGCGCCAAGTTTGGCGTAGCGTTCGTTGCTCATGCGCGCTGCGGCTCCGCACCGACAGGGGTTGCTGCCGCCAATGCCGCGCGCAGCTGCTCGCAGGCATTCTCGAAGCCGGGCTCGAGACCGGCAAGCTCGGCCGCCACACTCGCCATGTCGGCGCGCAAGGCCGCCGCCTCGATCCGCCGCGCGATAGCGCCCACGCCGATCGTGCCGATCGAGCGTGCGGCACCGGTCAATGCGTGAGCGGCTTGCGCCGCCTCGCTCGCATCGCCTTGGTCGACGGCCGCGCGCAAGGCCGCGATCATCTGGCGCCCGCCTTCGGCGAACAAGGCGACGACCTGGTCGCGGTCGGCGGCCGCGTCTTCGTAGAGCAATGCCAGCGCCGTCGCATCGACCGCACCGCCGACGGCCGGCGGCGGCGTCTCGTCGTCGACGGTTTGGACCTCAGTGCGGCCGAGTGCGCGCGCCAACGCACCGTCAAGGGCGGACAGCGTCACGGGCTTGGAAATGAAATCGTCCATGCCGGCCGCAAGCGAGCGCGCCGCCTCGCCCGCGAGCGCATTGGCGGTCAGCGCCAGGATCGGCGTGCGCGCCATGCCGTTGCGCTGCTCGTGGCTACGAACCATTCGCGCAAACTCGAACCCGTCGCAAACCGGCATGTGGCAGTCAGTCACGATCGCGTCGATGCCGCCCTGCTGCCAGCGCGCAAAAGCGAGGCTGCCGTCGACGGCGCTGTCGCTCGAATAGCCGAGCTTGGCGAGCTGGCGCGACAGGACGGCGCGATTGGTGGCGTTGTCTTCGGCGACCAGGATGCAATAGCGGTTGGCCGGGCGTACGGCCGCGGCCGCAACGCGTTTTTTCGGCGCCAGAATTTCACCCGACACTGCGCGCACGAGCGTGTCGCGCCGCACGGGACTGAGCAGATAAGCATCGAAACCGCGGTCGAGGGCTTTCTTGCGCAAATCCGCAATATCGGCGTCGCTGGCGAGAACCAACCGCGTGCCGTAGAGCACGGGCGTGCCGCGAATGGTCTCGCCGAGCACGAGCCCATCGATTCCGGGCAGCGCGTACGCCACGAGTGCCGCATCGAACGGCCGCCCGGCATCGGCCGCCTGCTCGAGCAGATCGAGGGCGGCATGCGCCTCTTCGGCAATCACGATCTCGGCATCGGCAGCGCGCAGATAGCGTTCGGCAAAGTCGCGCGCGACCGAGGGGGTTGCCACCAACGCCACGCGCAAACCTGCGAGCATCGGTGCCGCCGCCGCCATCGGGCTCGCCTCGCCGGACTCGAGATCGATTTCGAACGCGAATTCCGAACCTTGGGCCGGCGCACTCGCAACGGCGATGCGCCCGCCCATCAGATCGACAAGATGCTTGCAGATCGACAGGCCGAGCCCCGTGCCGCCGTAGCGCCGATTGGTCGAGCTGTCAGCCTGGCTGAAGGGTTTAAACAGGCGCTTGAGCGCGGTCTCGTCCATGCCGATGCCGGTATCGCGCACGGCCACGCGCAGACGCGGCCGTGCCCCTGGTTCGGATCCGGCGCCCGCCGCGACCGGCCCCGCCTCCACCACCACATGGCCGTTTTCGGTGAATTTGATCGCGTTGCCGATCAGATTGAACAGGATCTGCCGCAGCCGTACCGGATCGCCTTTGATGACGGTTGGCAGATTCGGATCGACGAAACAGGCAAGGCTCAGCGCCTTGCGCCGCGCTTGCGGTGCCAGCGTTTCGACCACGCTCTCGACGATCGCTCGCAGCGACAGGTCGATGCGCTCGAGATCGAGGCGGCCTGCCTCAATCTTGGAGAAGTCGAGAATGTCGTCGATGATCGTGAGCAGCGAGGAAGCGCTGTCGCGCACGACGTCGAGCATCGAGTTCTGCTCGGGGTCGAGCCCGGTATCGGACATGAGCTCGAGCATTGCGATGACGCCGTTCATCGGCGTGCGGATCTCGTGGCTCATCGCGGCCAGAAAGCGCGACTTGGCTTCATTGGCGGCCTCGGCCACGTGGCGCATCGACACGAGCTCGGCCTGCACGCGCTTGCGGTCGGTCACGTCCATGTAGGTCGAAACGAAGCCGCCTTCAGGCAGCGGGTTCGAGTGCACTTCGAGCACGCGGCCGTCGGGTCGCGTCACCTCGAAGCTCGGGCTCTGAAGGCCCGAGCGCCACGTACGGAACGCCGCCTGAACGTCGAGGGCCCCGCGCGCCACCAGAAAGCGCGTCATCTCGCCCTGCGGATCAGCGGCTTGCGTGACCGTTTTTGGCACCGCGTAATATTCGACGAAGCGCTGGTTGTAGGCGATGACGCGGAAGCCTGCGTCCGAAACGACCACGCCCTCGTCCATGTTGTCGAGCACAGCGCGCAGCAAAGCGCGTTCGCGCGCCAATTCGCGGGTCAGGCGCGCGATCGTGGTTTCCGGCTTTTCCTTCGGCGTGGGATCGTCCATCGCGGCTTTCGTGGAGATGCCGACTAGCGCAGCGGCTGGCGGCCGGGCGGAACCGGAGCGGGATTCTTGCAGTCGCCGATCGAAGGCGTTTGGCAGCGTTTGCCGTCCGGCATCACGGCACCCGAAATGTCGGTGTCGCTGCGCAGGTCTGCGTAGCGCAAGCCCGCACCGGTAAGGTCCGCATTAACCATCTTTGTCGAGAACAACGCCGCACCGCCGAGATTGGCAAAGCGCAGATCGGCGTCCGACAGATCGGCACCGCCAAGATCGGCACCGGCAAGATTGGCGCCGCGCAGCTTCGCCCCCTTGAGATCGGCGCCGCGCAGATTGATCCCGCGCAAATCACGCCCTTCAAGGTCGGCACCAGCGCATTTGGCGTCGCGCTGCAAACGGCATGCGGTTTGGGCCTGCGCTTGCGGCCAAACGGCAAGAAACGTTGCCAAAGCCAGCAGGCCCAGAAGCGAACGAAGCATCCATTTCATCGTCGATGGCTCTCTTTAGCGCGCGGATCACCGGGCGAGTCGCAAGTTGTAAGCACTCCGATCGGTTCGCATTTTGCAACAGTGAAACGAAAAAATCCATGTCGTCTGTTGACCGAATCGGACTGCCCAGGGCATAGAATGTAGTCTTCTGGAACGCGGGTAGGTATGCAAAACGAGATCGTCTTACGCGCAATGGCATCGGTACTTGGCCCGGACAATGCCGTTGTCCGCGACGTCGAGAAGGCCATGCGCACAGACGATGGCCTCGATTGGCTGATCGCGAAGGCCGCCTTCGAAGCACTTACCCGCCCGCAGCGTCAGGAAATTGCCGATATGGCGCGCTGGCTCGCCGAAGACCAGCTGCGCTCGCAGCAGAATATTGCAGCCGCTACCAAGGCCCGCTAAGCCCTACTCCGCAGCCGTTCGATCCATCAGCAAAGCTTGCAGCTCCGGCGGCGGGAACGGCGCGTCGTCGTTGACCGCGCGGGCGGGGTTGTCGGCAAGGTTCGCCACCGACTGCGCGCGGGCCAACAACTCCAGGCGATCCGCGATCGCCGTGCGCTGGTCCGCAGCGATAAGGCGGAAATGCGCTGCAGCGACACCAACAAGCTTTTCCATGTCTGCCCGGCGCGCCTGGCGCAGCTGGTCGTAGACATCAGGGGTGTCCTCGACCAGCACGTCGCGAACCGCACGCGCCAGCATCGCAAAGGGCTGCTCGCTCGGCAGCAGATGCAGAATGTCTAAACGCTGCGGCATTGCGGCCCCCCGTTCATGTGCCATCTCGAGACTAGTTTGGGCGCCGCCGGTTATCGATACGTTAAAGAATCTGTGGATAAACAGCGATCTTTTGCTGCCTTTTTGTGTGACTTGTCTAAAGCCCAGCAATCGTTAAAGTATTTCCGTCTGTCTTGATTTTCCCTTGTTGCGGCGAAAGCACGCTCACCCCACCCGATGACCGATACGACGCCAGATGCCCCGGATCCTTTGAAGCTCGGCGATCCGCCCGAGCTGCCCAAGGACATTCCGCCGCCGCTCGAAGCGTCCAAAAGCACGCATTTCATCTTCGACCACAAGCTCTTTGCGATCCCCGACTGCTTCCTCGGCAAAGACCCGAACACCGACGATCCGGGCCTGTCCTTGCCGCTCGGCGAGGTGCGTGCGTTCCTGCCGCTCGGACCGCTGATGAAGATGTTCAAGGATCTGTCAGCCGACGACATCAAGCTGCTCAATCTGGCGATCAACGGCCTTAGCCATGTTCGCGAAATCCGGCCCGGGGATTCGATCCCGGCCGAAATTCTGGACGGTTCGGCCTCGTGGTCGGTGGGGCCCGAACATCTCGACCGGGCACGCGGCATGATGTTGGCGTCGCTCGTGACGATCGACAAAATGCCGCCGCCGCAGGATGCCGGCAAAGCCGGTGCCACCCTACTCGAGCGCGACCCCAAATTCGTCGCCCGCCGCGACGCGGCCTTCGACATCATGGCCGAGCGTTTCGGGGCCCTCGGCGAGCGCAAGCATCTGCAAGGCGTCATGGACCGCCTTGCGCGCGAATTGTCGTACATCGAAGGCTTGCGCGACCGCTACACGCTCGTCGGCAAGATCGCCGAGCGCATCACCTCGTCGGCCCGGGTCTACAAAAACTCCGGCACGCTGTCCGAAGAGATCTACCGCGTGCGCCTGCTTATGAAAGCACCGGTCGATGCGTTCAATATGAGTTTCGAAAATGTCGACGGCCAGTGCGCCGAGATTGCGAACGTCTTGCGCAAGACCGACGAGATGGTGTCGTTCGTGCGCAAGAACCGCGACGAGCTGCACCAGCGCCTGATGATCTGGGACCGTCTCGTCGAGCAATGGCGCGACGAAGACGCGCAGAAACGCTCGAAGCGCCTCGAGACGCTGCTGCTCCTCACGTACCGGTTCGTTGCGCGCAACTTCCCCGCCAACCAGGAATGGACGCTCTCGCACTAAGCGTCGGGGTACTCGATCTTCAAGACTTCGAGCGTATCTTGGCCTTGCGGGGTGCGCAGTTCGACCGTGTCGCCCACGCGCGCGCGCAGAAGCGCGCGGGCGACCGGCGATATCCAGGCGATCTCGGCGTGCTCGCTGCGCGCCTCGTCGATGCCGACGATGCGCACGCACAGCGTCTCGTCGCGCGCGTTCACGTATGTCACGCGCGCGCCGAAAAAGATCTGGGTGCGGTTTTTCTGCGCCTGCGGATCGACGATCTCGGCGATCTCGAGCCGCTTCATCAAATAACGCATGCGCCGATCAATCTCGCGTAGGCGCCGCTTGCCGTAGATGTAGTCGCCGTTCTCCGAACGGTCGCCGTTGCCGGCCGCCCACGAAACCGTCTCGACGACTTTGGGCCGTTCCACGCGCCCCAGTTGGCGCAGCTCGTCCTGCAAGCGCTGCCAGCCGGCCGGCGTGATGTAGTTGCGGGTACCCGGCGGCAAAGGCGGCAGGGCCGCTTCGTCGTCGGGCTCGACGGCCGGGCTGTCTTCGCGGGTGAAGGCCTTGCTCATGCGCGCGTGCGTGCAACCGCACCTTTGACGCGCGCAAGCGCATCCTGGCCCGCCGCGCCCAAATGCAGTGCGAGCCCGGTTGCGAGCACGTCGATCAAGCCCAAATGCACGATGCGCGAGGCCATCGGTGTGAACATCGCCGTATCCTCGGTCGGTTCGGCCAGAATGGCAATGTCGGCGCGCGCGGCGAGCGGCGAGCCCGGGGCCGTCAACGCGACGCACGCAAGCTTGCGCGCGCGCGCCTGCTCGGCCAGTTCGAGCATCGCCACCGTCTTGCCGCTGTTGGACAAGAGGAACAGCACGTCGCCAGCACCCGCCGCTTCGATCGCCATCGACGCCAGGATGGGGTCGCCAAGCGCTCGGCACGGGATCGGAAAACGGCCGAGCTTATGCACGGCGTCGGCCGCCGTCGCGCTCGAGCCGCCGAACCCCGCCACCAGAATCTGACGGCTCGCCGCAAAACACGCGACGACGGCAGCGACAGCACTCGTATCGACATTGTCGCGCGACCGCCGCAAGGCCGCGATCGTCGCGTCGAGCACTTTGGGCGCATAGGCGGCCGCATCGTCGCCGGCAGCCACATGCGCACTTACATAGGCATAGCCGCTCGGCACGAGGCTTTGCGCCAGCGCTACTTTGAACTCGGGGAACCCGGCATAGCCGAGCGTACGGCACAGCCGCAGCACGGTCGGCTGGCTCACATTGGCGTTGCGCGCCAAAGAAGCGATCGCGATGTGCAGGCTCGCACCAGGGTCGGCCAAGATCGCACGCGCGACGGCCGCCTCCTGGCGCGGCAAGGTGCGCATATGCGCGCGCAGTGCGTCGACCACGCTCACATGCATGGAGCGACGATGCTCGCACCTTGGTCGGCCGATCCGACGAGTTGGCGAAACCCGCCGAACAATTCGCGCCCGTAGCCCACATCACTGCCAGGCTCAGCCGTGGCGGGCACGCGTGCCGCCAATATTTCCTGCGACACGTCCAAATCGATCGTGCCGGCTTGCGTGTCGATCCGGATCCTGTCGCCGTCGCAAATGCGCGCGATCAAGCCGCCCGCCATTGCTTCGGGCGACAGATGAATCGCCGCCAGAACCTTGCCCGAAGCGCCTGACATGCGCCCGTCGGTGAGCAGTGCTACGCGTTGGCCGCGATCCTGCAGAATGCCCAAGACCGGCGTGAGCTTGTGCAATTCCGGCATGCCGTTGGCGCGCGGGCCCTGGAAGCGCACGACCGCGACGAAATCGCCAACCAGTTCGCCTGCGTCGAAGGCCGTCTGCAGCGCCTTCTGGCTTGCGAACACGCGCGCAGGCGCATCGATCCGCTGGTGGGCGGGTGCCACGGCCGAGACCTTGACCACCGCACGCCCAAGATTGCCCGACAGGGTTTTGAGGCCGCCATGCGCGTCGAACGGCCGGGCGACCGGGCGCAGCACTTTTTCGTCGGCACTGGCGGCAGGACACGGCCCCCAAGCGAGATTGCCTGCCTCAAGCCGCGCTTCGGTCGCGTAGGCGCCCAAGCCTTGGCCTGCGACGGTCGCAACGTCTTCATGCAGAAGACCGGCCGCAAGCAGTTCGCGGATCAGGAATCCGATGCCGCCGGCCGCCTGGAAATGGTTCACGTCGGCCGAGCCATTTGGGTAGATGCGCGTCAAAAGCGGCACGATCTGCGAGGCTGCGTCGAAATCGTCCCAATTGAGCTGGATGCCGGCCACGCGCGCCATCGCGATCAGATGGATCGTGTGGTTCGTCGATCCGCCGGTCGCAAGCAACGCCACGATCGCGTTCACGAACGAGCGCGCGTCGATCATGCGGCCCATCGGCAGCGTCTTGGTCTTCGCAAGTTCGACCGCGCGCATGGCGGCGGCCCGCGTGAAGGCCTCGCGCATCGGCGTGCCCGGATTGTGGAAGGTCGCACCGGGCAGATGCAGGCCCATGGCCTCCATCAGCAATTGGTTCGAATTCGCAGTGCCGTAGAAGGTGCAGGTTCCCGGCCCATGATAGGCGGACGATTCCGCTTCGAGCAGGGCCGCGCGATCGACTTTGCCTTCGGCATAGAGCTGGCGAATGCGCGACTTTTCGGAATTGCCGAGGCCCGAGGTCATCGGACCGGCGGGAATGAAGATGCACGGCAGATGGCCGTAGCTGAGTGCCCCCATCACAAGCCCCGGCACGATCTTGTCGCACACGCCGAGACACAGCACGGCATCGAACATGTCGTGCGACAGTGCGATCGCGGTCGAAAGCGCGATCGTGTCGCGGCTGAACAGCGACAATTCCATGCCGGGCGCACCTTGCGTGACCCCGTCGCACATCGCGGGTACACCACCCGCAAATTGCGCCACGGCACCGGCCGCGCGTACCGCCTCCTTGATCGCGGCCGGATAGGTTTCGAGCGGTTGGTGGGCCGAGAGCATGTCGTTGTAGGCCGACACGATCGCGATGTTCGGCACAGGTTGGCCCTTGAGAGCCGCCTTGTCGTCGCTCGGGCACGCGGCAAAGCCGTGTGCGAGATTGGCGCAGCCGAGACCGAAACGACGCGGGCCCTGCTGCGCGTGTTTGTCGAGCTGCGCCAAATAGGCCGCCCGGCTCTTGGCACTGCGCGCGACGATCTTGGCGGTGATGTCGGCGATGACGGAATAGACCATCAGGCGAGCTCCTCGTGCCAGGTTCGGCCGTCGCGCTCGATCAAAGCGGTCGCCGCCGCCGGACCCCAGCCGCCCGCGACATAGCTCTTCGGCGCCTCGCTGCCGCGCTCCCAGGCGAGGATCGCAGGGCCAATCCACGACCACGCCGCCTCGACCTCGTCGCGACGCATAAACAGAGTGGGATTGCCGCGCACAACATCCATCAGCAGCCGCTCATAGGCCTCGGGAAAGCGGGTCGAGAACGTATCGGCGAAGCTCAGATCGAGCGGCACCGAGCGCAAGCGCAAGCCGCCGGGGCCGGGCTCTTTGGTCATCAGGCGCAGCGTGATGCCCTCGTCGGGTTGCAGGCGCACGACCAGGCGGTTGGCAAGCAAGCCCGCCCCTGCTCCGAAGATCGAATGCGGCACAGGCTTGAACTGCACGACGATCTCGGACGTCTTGCGCGCCATGCGCTTGCCGGTGCGCAAATAGAACGGCACGCCCGCCCAGCGCCAATTGGCAATTCCAAGGCGCATCGCCACGAAGGTCTCGGTGCGGCTCGGCGCACCCGTGGCGAGCTCTTGTGCATAGCCCGGCACGGCCGCGCCGGCGATGGCCCCTGCCCCGTACTGGCCGCGCACAACCGCACCGTCGCCGAGCGCATCGAGGGCACGCAATATCTTGAGCTTCTCGTCGCGCACCGCGTCCGCACTCAGCGTCTGCGGCGGTTCCATCGCGACAAGGCAAGTGAGCTGCAGCAAATGGTTCTGCACCATGTCGCGCACCGCACCGGCCGTGTCGTAATAGCCCGCACGTCCCTCGAGCCCGACCGTTTCGGCGACCGTGATCTGCACATGGTCGATCCACAGCGAGTTCCACAAGGGCTCGAACAGCGAGTTGGCAAAGCGCATCGCGATCAGATTCTGCACCGCCTCTTTACCGAGATAATGGTCGATGCGGTAAATCTGGCTCTCGGCGAACACGGCACCGATGTCGTCGTTGATGCGGCGCGCACTCGCAAGATCGCTGCCAATCGGCTTTTCGACGACGAGGCGCGCATCGCCGCCCGCAAGCCCCGCTTGCCCCAAACGGCGCGCGATCGGGCCGTAAAATTGCGGCGACGTCGCCAGATAGAACACGCGCACATGGCCGTTCGGCGGCCCCAATGCCGCTTGCAACCGCTCCCAGCCAGTATCGCTCTGGGCATCGAGCGTCACATGGTGCAGGCGTGCTGCAAATCGCTGCCACACGGCCGCGGCGTCGGCGCCGTCCAAACTGGAACCGAGCGCCGACTTCACGAACGCGACATAGGCCGGTGCGTCGAAATCCTTGCGCGAGATCGCAAAGATGCGCGCCTCCGCCGGGATCTGGCCGTCGTAATCGCGATGGAACAAGGCCGGCAGCAATTTGCGGGTCGCAAGATCGCCCGTACCGCCGAACACAACGTAATCGAACGGAGCAACCGGAATGATCTGTGCCATCGACGCGCCAAGCCCCCGCTCGAAAAGTAATTTTACTATGTTTTGGAGAGTGTATCTCTCTTCAAAACAGAAAATCTAGTAAAATTACATATTCCGGCGATTAGCGCGCACGCGCGACGACGTAATGCGCATAGCCGCGATAAAGATCATGGGATGCGGTCGCGAAACCATCGAGATGGACCATCGCATCGCCGAGCGAGGCGCGCGGCGTCACCGAGAATTTGGCAAGCCACGCGCGCATCGACATTTTGAACCAGCGCGGCAGGTTCTCCATGCGTCCGAAATCGACGACCGACAACGTGCCGCCCGGCGACACGATGCGCGCCGCCTGCCCCAACGCCGCCTGCCAGGGCGGGATCATCGACAGCGTGTAGGAGCAAAAGACGCGCTCGAACTTCGCCACGCCAAACAGGGAAGCCGCGTCGAACGCCGAGGCATCGCCTTGCGCCAACACGATGCGCGACTGCAGACCCGCTCGGCGCACCGACGCGTTGGCCGTTGCCAGCATCGCCCGGCTGATATCGATCCCGTAGAAGCGCGCTTGCGGATAGCGCCGGGCGGCGAGAATGAGATTGCGCCCGGTGCCGCAGCCGATCTCGAGCACGTTTGCGCCCGGCGGCGGATCGAGATCGGCGATCAGACGGTCGCGGCCCAAAAGATAGTGCTTGCGCGTGACGTCGTAGAACGCGCGCTGCCAGCGATAGATGCGATCCATCGCCGCCGCATGGCTGGAAAGTGCTTGCGACATCAGGCGACGCCGCGCAGACGATAGAGATGGAAACCGCCATAGATCGCCGAGCGGTCGCGCTGCGTCCATTCCTTGCAGCGCGCCGCGTCGTACTCGAAGCGGCTCAGAATTTCGCCGTCGAGCCGCCCCGGCAGCAGCGACTCTTCGGCAGCCGTGCGGAAGATCACGCGCGCACCGGGCTTGGCGCTGTGCAGGATCGCCCGCCACAGGCGGTCGAGCACGGCGTCCGTCATCCAATCTTGCGCATCGAGCAGCACGTAGGCGTCGTAGCTGCCTGGTTTGGCCTGTTCGAGCACGTCGATCAGATTGGCGTGCCGCACATCGACGCGCGGCGCGCGTTCGGCAACCTTCACGAAATTCTCGGCCGCCAGATAAGGCGGGGCCGCGCTGTCGGCGTCGCCCGCATAGCGCCGCCCGAAAGCCTGCCAGGCGAAATAGTTTTCGCGGATCGGAAAGTCGCAGGCGAGCCGTTCGAGCCGCTGTTCGAGCACGGCCGCCATGCCCTTGCCCGCAGGGGCCGAAGACAGCAGCGACTTGTATTGTGCGGGCGGAATGCCGAGGCCGTAGAGCGACGAAGGATTGTCGGCAAGGAACGAGACGAGGCGCGAGCGGAAGATCGGCCGCATCTCGGCGTCGAAGATTGCGCGCTGCTCGGCAAGCGTCGTCGCCGCCAGGATCTTGCGCGGATTCTTGCGGAAAAGGCGCGCGATCAGATGGCCCGCGCCGATGAAGCGCCCGAGCAGGCCCTTTTTGTAGATGTTGCCCGCGAAATGCGCGATGCGCCGACGGCCGCGCCAATCGGTCTGGTCCCAATAGCGGCGCGTGGCTTCGTCGAGATGCGGGCGCAAATACGTATCGTAGGCGGCCATGTTCTCGCGACTGTCGGCGGCGCCGAAGAAGCGGAAGAATGCCGCATGGTCCGGCAAGTGCCGCGCACCCGCGATTTTCAGCCGATTGAGGGCCACGTGATGGCCGTTGAGATCGACGGCCGTGACCGAGGCCGGGTCGGCGGTCAGGTAGCTCAAAACGTTGCAGCCACCCGAGGCGATGGCGATCAGATCTTCGCCCGGTGCGAGGTTCAGCGCCTCGAGATCGATGCCGGGATCTTCCCAAATCTGCGCGTAGACAAGACCCGAAAAAAGTCGCGCAAACATGCGCTCCTGCAGCCCTTCTTTGGAGAGCAGGCGGCTGCGCTTCACGGCCCGGTCGATATTGCGCTGCGTCGCCGGACGATGTTCGAGTTGTTCTGCCAACATGGGGAAGCGCCTGTCTTGTTTTGCGACTCGTTGCGGGGCTGACCTCCCTTGATAGGAATGCGAAATGACAGGCCGATTGTGGAAAGATGACGCTTCTGCGACGCAAATCCCGTTGCGACCGCTCAAAAATTCGGGCGGATCACTTGGCCGTCCGCCTTGAGCGGCAGATTGCCGATCAAAAGCCGCTGGATGCGCCCTTCTTTGTCCGCAAAGGGCAATGCGAGCCGTTCCCACATGTTGGTTTGAGCCGCACCGCGCGGCGCGCGCCGCGTCAGCAGCGGCTGGCGGCGATCCATGACCGCCCCCGATGCCGCGATGGCGAAATCGACGACATAGTCGCTGGCGTCGAATTCGGTCATCTCGTGGCCGGTCAGGTCGAAACCGGACACGGACGAAATCAGGCTGCCGAAGACGCGATAGCGAAAATCAGCACCTGCATCGATCGGTTCGAGCAGATGCACGTAGCCAAGGGCGACTTTGAAAAACGACGGGTCGATCGCCGTGACCGGCGGAATGCCTTCTGCCGGCGCCAGATCGAACCAGTGCGCGATCAGAAAGCCGTTGATCGATGTGGCGCAGTCGCTCGCGACGGGTCCCCAAACGAGCTCGGGCGTTGCGGCGCCGCCGTTCTTGAATGCGGCCGATATATCCGCCAATTCGAGGCGCGCCACCTCGTCGCGCCATTTGTGTCGGCGCGCGATGCGTTCGGGTGCGAGCGCATGCGTCGCACTTTGGAACAACTCGACACGAAGAGACTCTGGCATTGCGCGGTCGCCGTTCTGATGACGGTGGAGTTGGGGCGGCGCAGATGACCAGCGTTGCGTGAAGAGAGCGTTAAAGTGCCCCCAGGAAGTACCGACTGAGCCCTACATCAATCAATATTATTGATAATATTCAATACTTTAAAATTCAAAATTAATTTGAAATATGAGGATAAAAGGGCCCGTTTCTGAAGATCACATGACCGCGAGCAACCCACCATCCACATAAAGGATCTGGCCATTCACGAAATCCGATGCGGCTGAGGAGAGAAAAACAGCAGCCCCGACCAGCTCGCGCGGTTCGCCCCATCGGCGTGCGGGCGTGCGTGCTTTGACCCAAGCGTCGAACGCAGGATCGTCCATCAGCGGCTGGTTGAGGTCGGTGCGCATATAGCCCGGGCCGATCGCGTTGGCCTGCAGCCCATGCTGCGCCCATTCGGCGGCCATAGTCTGCGTGAGAAGTTTGATGCCGCCTTTGGCCGCCGCATAGGGGGCAACCGTCGCGCGCCCGGCCGAACTCAACAACGAACCGATATTGACGATCTTTCCGGATTTGCGCGGCAGCATGCGCTTGGCTGCCTCGCGTCCGACGACGAAGGCGGCCGTGAGGTTGGTCTCGATGATCCGCCGCCAATCGGCCGTCGACATCTCGACGATCGGCCGCCGGATGTTGATACCGGCATTATTGATGAGGATATCGACCGCAATGCCGTCACGATCGAAACCCTCGAACGCCGCGACCACGCCAGCCTCGTCGGTCACGTCGAAACGCGCCGCGATCGCGTCGTAGCCGGCGGCACTTAAGCGCGCCTGTGCAGCGGCCAAATGCCCGGCCGACACACCGTTGAGCACGACGCGCGCGCCCGCCTCTGCCAAACCCTGGGCCATGGCAAAGCCGAGCCCGCGCGAGGATCCGGTCACGAGCGCCGTCTTGCCCGCGAGATCGAACAGCGCCTTTCCGGTGGCAATCATGCGCCGATCTCGCTGCGCATCAAAGCGGCCCCAGCACTCAAGGCAGCGAGCTTGGCATACGCCAGATCGCGCGCCATCGGCGCCATGCCGCAATTCGTGCACGGAAACAGCCGTTCGGGCGCCACATAGGCCATGGCACGTCGGATCGTAGCGGCGACCGCTTCCGGCGTTTCGGCCGTATCGCTCGCCACGTCGATGCAACCGACCAGCACGTCTTTGCCTTTAAGCAGGCCGATGAACTCGATAGGTACGCGCGAGTTCGCGACCTCGAGGCTCACCTGATTGATCGGGCTGCGGGCAAGCTCGGGGAAGATACGCTCGTACTGGCGCCATTCCTCGCCCAAGGTCTTTTTCCAATCGTTGTTGGCCTTGATGCCGTAGCCGTAGCATACATGCACGGCGGTCGTGCAGGTAAGACCTTCGGCTGCGCGCAGCAAGGCCGGAATGCCCCAATCGAGCACTTCGTCGGTAAACACGTTGAAGGCCGGTTCGTCGAACTGAATCGTGTCGATGCCCAGAGCCGCAAGTTCCTTTGCTTCCTCATTCAAGAGTTCGGCAAAAGCCATCGCCATCTTCACGCGGTCGCCGTAGAAACGGTCGGCAATCGTGTCGACGATCGTCATCGGCCCCGGCAGCGTGAATTTGATCTTGCCCGTCGTCGCTGCGCGCGCGGCTTTGGCTTCAGCCGCGTGCACCGAATGCTTGCGCTTCAGAGCACCGATCACCTGCGGCACTTGGGCATCGTAACGGTTGTTGCGAATCCCCATCGTGACTTTGTTTTCGAAATCGATGCCGTCGAGCCCGGCCAGGAACCCGTGCACGAAATGCTGGCGCGCCTGCTCGCCGTCGCTCGGAATGTCGATGCCGGCGCCGAGTTGCAGGCGCACCGCGAGCATCGTCGCGTCGCACTGCGCTTCGGCCAGCACGGCACCGGTCTGGCGCCATGGCGCCCACAGCATCTGCGGGGCGGCAAGCCAGGCGGGCTTGGGCAAGCTCCCGGCGACGGTCGTCTGCAATATCTTGGTCATTCCTGGAATCCTTATGGAGGCGTTGTGCCCGTCGGTATGTCCAAATGCATCCAGCCTGTCACGACATATTTGACGCCGCTCCCCAGAACCTCGCCGGCGTGGGCATGCGTCCAGTCGGCGGGCCAGATCAGCGTCTGACCCCGGCGCGGTTGCACGGCAAGCCCGTAATGCGTGAAACGCGTCGCGCCGCCGTCGGCAACATCGTTGAGATACGTCATCCACGCAAGCGAACGATGCAGCGAGGCCAGTGTCGTGCGCTCGCAATGCACGCGCGCGAAATGCTCGCCCGGCAGATAGCGCTGGATGTTGAAGCTGCCGATCGCGACGCTGGGGAACAACTCGCCCAGAAACGGCCATTGCGCGAGATAGTCGGCGTAGCAGCCGAACAGCAGATCGAAATAGCGCCGCATTGGCGCATGGTCTGGCCGCGCCAGATCGCGCGGCCGGATCGTGAGATCCATCGATTTTTTGCTGTCGGGCAGAATGCCGCCCCCGATCGCCCCGCTGCGATGGCGGCTCGCATTGGCCTCGAAAAACGCGACAAGTTCGCCGCAGATCGGATCGGGCTCAAGCGACCAAGCGCCGATGAAATTGGGAGCCACTCCGGCTTCGTTCAATTCAAGCCGCTTCACGGGGGAACGCCTTCATAGAGCGAAACGCCCGCATATCTGTCGAAACGGACAAGGCCGTAGCCGTCGGCCAGCATCGTCATGCCTTCGCGCAGCTGGCCCAAAACCATTAGCGCCGACCCTAATGTCGCCATGCCTTCGGTAGAATTCGGCGCAAGGGCAAGGCCCGCACGGAGGCTCGCCTCGGCCGCAGCCGCATCGCCCACATCAAGCAGGCTCGCGCCCAAATTGAGATGGGCCGCCGCGAACTTCGGGTTCGCGGCCAAAGCTTGCCGGAAACATTGGATCGCCGCCGCATACGCGCCCAAGCCGCGATGGCAGAGACCGAGATTGAAAGCCGTCAAGATGTCGCCCGGCAGGCTTGCATGCGCATCGTTCAGATAGCCAAGCGCTTCGCCGTAGCGGCCTTGACCGGCCAAGATAAGGCCGAGATTGAGCACGGTGGGCACCGCGTTCGGATCAAGCGCCAAGGCTTGGCGGGCATGCGTTTCGGCCTCGGCTAGCGCCCCCATATCGCGCAGCAAGGCGGCCAGATTGTTGTGCGCCTCGCGGTCCGCCGGATCGAGCGCGCAGGCGCGCGAAAGGGCCGCGCGCGCCGCTTGCGTTTGCCCGAGCTGCTGCTGGGCGGTGCCGAGGATCTTCCAGGCAAACGCATCGCTCGACCGCTTTTCGACCAAGCTTGCGGCACCTGCCGCAACGTCGGCGAATCGCCCTTGCGCATAGAGCGCCAGCAACACCGAAATATCCGCTGCAGCCGTGCCGTGCCCGTCTCCGGGAGCCATCGTGGCGAATCCCTCTTGCGCGTCGTTCGAACGCGCAAACGCTACGCGAGCGACGCGATGCGCGCAACCGACGCCGAGATCAGCTGTGGAAAATAAAGTCGCTTGCCGCGATGGCCGTCGTGCCGAGCAGCGTGACCGTGGTGCCGCCGCCGAGATTGATCACGAGATTGCCGCCCGACACGGTGGACAGCGCCGAAACGTCGGCGAAATTGCTGATCGTGGCGTAGGACTGCAGATCGATGCGGTCGTTGCCCGACGTGAAATCGGCGACCGTGTCGGCACCCGACACGACGAACACATCGTTGCCGAGATTGCCGCGCAGCACGTCGTTGCCCACGCCGCCCGAAAGCGTATCGTTGCCGGCTCCGCCGATCAGCGTGTCGTTGCCGAGGCCGCCATCGACCGAGGCACCTTGCGTACCCGAAATCGTAATCGTATCGACGCCCGAACCGCCCGTGATCGTTTCGATGTTCGCGACCGTGATCGAATTCGCGGCCGCCGACAGGAACAGGCGGTCGCTGCCGTCCCCGAGATCGACAAGCCCAGAAGTCTGCGCCGAGCCCAGCGTCACCGTGTCGTCGCCCGTACCGCCGACGATCGTTTCGACGTTGGCGACCGTCACCGAGTTGCCGCCGTCGGCCAGAATCAGCATGTCGGCCCCGACGCCGAGATTGACTGAGCCGGCCGTCATGGTCGTCGTCAGCGTGACCGTATCGGCCAGATTGCCGCCGACGATCGTCTCGACATTGCCGACCTGCAGCGTGTTGGCGAAATTGCCCAGCGTGAGGCGGTCTTCGCCAGCACCCAGATCGACGACCGAACCCGACTGGGCCGATGCGAGCACGACCGTATCGGCGAGACTGCCGCCGACCACACTTTCGACATTGGCGACCGCCAGCGTATTGGCAAAGCCGCCGAGCGTAAGCACGTCGTTGCCGCCGGCAAGATCGACGAGACCGCCGGTCTGGGCCGCCGACAGCGCGATGTTGTCGATGCCAGAACCGCCGACCAACGTTTCGACATTCCCGAGCGTGACCGTGTTGTCAAAATTGGCGAGCGTCAGACGATCCTGCCCGGCGCCCAGATCGATGCCGGCACCGATATAGGCCGTCGTGAGCACGACCGTATCGGCGAGCGTGCCGCCGAAGATGTTTTCGACATTCGCAAGCGTCACGCTGTTGGCGAAGCTCGCAAGCTGCACCGCGTCTGCCGTGCCAGCACCGAGATCTATGAAGCCAGCCGTAAGGCCAGCGCCGAGCACAACCGTGTCGTCGCCAATACCGCCCAGCACGGTTTCCACGCTCAGGGCTGTCACGAGATTGGCGCCGTTGGCGAGCACCAGCACGTCGTTGCCGAGCCCCAGATTGAACGTCGCCGAACTCGTCGCGGCACCCAGCGCCACCGTATCGGCCGAGATCCCGCCGACGATGTTTTCGACGTTGATCACCGTCACGATGTTCGCGGTATTGGCAAGAACCAGGCGATCGTTGCCGTCGCCGAGATCGATCGCCGCATTCGAAAGCGCCGAGGCGAACGTTACCGTGTCGGCCATGCTGCCGCCGGTCAGCGTTTCAACGTTCGAAACCGTCAGCGTATTGCCGGCGCCCGCGAGGATTAGCGCGTCGTTGCCGGCGGCCAGATCGACGATACCCGCCGTAAACGCGCCGCCAAGCGTGAGCGTATCGGCCCCGGCATTGCCGATGACCGTTTCGGCATTCGTCACGGTTGCGGTGTTGTCGAAATTTCCGAGATTGAGGCGGTCGGTGCCCGCACCCAGATCGATGCCGCTGCCGACATAGGCTGTGCCGAGCGCCACGATGTCGTTCGCCGTACCGCCGATGATCGATTCGACGTTGGACGCGGTCGCTGTATTGCTCGTATTGGACAGAACCAGCGTATCGGCCGTACCGCCGCCCAAATCGACGGAAATCGCCGCACCGCCAGTCGTGAACACGACCGTATCGTTGTCGCTGCCACCGACGACGGATTCCACGCTGTTGACCGTAACGCTGTTGCCGCCATTGGCGAGCACAAGCGTGTCGTTGCCGGCGGCAAGAGAGACCACGACGTCGCTTACGGAAATCGCCAGGGTCACCGTATCGGCCAAACCGCCGCCGACAACATTTTCGACGTTGGTGAGCGTGAGATTGTTGGCGAATACGCCCAGCACAAGGCGGTCGTTGCCGGCCCCAAGATCGACCGTGTTGCCGCTCTGCGCGGAGGCGAGCGTCACATTGTCCGCGCCACTGCCGCCGACCAGCGTTTCGACATTGGCAACCGTAAGAGCGTTGTCGAAATTGCCGAGAATCAGCGCGTCGCTGCCCGCACCAAGATCGACGAGCCCAGCGGTCAGCGCTGTCGCCAGCGTCACCGTGTCGGCACCGCTGTTGCCGCTCACCGTTTCGACGTTGGCGATGGTTGCCGTGTTCGCGAAATTGCCGAGATTGAGACGGTCGGCCCCTGCCCCGAGATCGATTGCGTCGCCGACATAGGCCGTGCCGAGCGTGACGGTGTCGGCCATGCCGCCGCCGACGAGGATCTCGACATTGACGGCCGTCACGTTGTTTGCAGCCGTCGCGAGCGTCAGCGCATCGGCCGTGCCGGCCCCCAGATCGACGATCACGCCCGCAGCCGCGGCGCCAAGCGTAACGCTGTCGTTGCCGCTGCCGCCGATGAGCGTCTCGACCAGCGAAACGGTAAGGCTGTTGCCGCCGTCGGCCAGCGTGAGGCGGTCGTTGCCGACACCCAGATTGACCGAGCCTGCATTGAGCGTCGTCGTGAGCACGACCGTATCGGCAAGCCCGCCGCCGACGATGGTTTCGGCGTTGGCGATTGCGAGCGTGTTCGCGAAATTTCCGAGATTGAGACGGTCGTTGCCGGCACCCAGATCGACGGTGGTGCCGACGGCAAGCGTGGACAGCGTCACCATGTCGGCCGCAGCACCGCCGACGAGCGTCTCCACGTTGCCGACTGTCAGCGTGTTGTCGAAATTGCCGAGTGTGAGCACATCGCTGCCGCCGCCGAGATCGACAAGACCGACGGTCTGCGCGGCCCCCAGCGTCAGCGTATCGTTACCGGTACCGCCCATGACGGTCTCGATATTCAAGGCCGTTAGCGCATTGCCGGCATTGCCGAGATTGAGGCGATCGATGCCGGCCCCGAGATCGATTGCGCCGAGCGTGAAGCTCGTGGCGAGCGTGACGGTGTCGCTCGCCGAGCCGCCGGTCAGCGACTCAACGTTGACTAGGGTCACGACGTTGGCAGCGTTGGCAAGTGCGAGGCTGTCGTTGCCCGCCCCCAGATTGATGGTGCCGCCGGCAAAGCCGGTCGTCAGCGCGATCGTGTCGCCGTCGGTGCCGGCCACGATGTTTTCGACGTTGCCAACCGAAAGCACGTTGGCTCCGTTAGCCAGGATCAGCGTGTCGCTGCCCGCACCCAAATCGACGAGACCGCCGGTCATGGCAGTGGTCAGCACAACGGTATCGACCGCAGCGCGGCCGATGACGGTCTCGATATTCGCGAGCGTGACGTTGTTTGCAAAGTTGCCGAGCGTGAGGCTGTCGCTGCCCGCACCAAGATCGACCGAGCCGCCGACTAAGGCTGCCGACAGCGTGACCGTATCGGCTGCAGCGCCGCCGAGAAGCGTTTCGACATTGGCTACTGTCAGCGTGTTGGCGAAATTGCCGAGCGAAAGCCCATCGCTGCCGGCAGCAAGATCGACCAGGCCCGACGTCGCAGCCGCAGCCAGCACGACCGTATCGGCCGCTGCATTGCCCATGATCGTTTCGGCGTTGGCGATGGTCGCCGTATTGGCGAAATTGCCGAGATTGAGGCGGTCGTTGCCTGCAGCAAGATCGATCTGCGCGCCCACGGAAGCCGTCGTCAGCGTGACCGTATCGTTGCCGGTCCCGCCTGCGATCGCTTCGACATTGGCGACTGTCACGCTGTTCGAAATGCCGCCCAGCGTCAGCGCGTCGTTGCCGCCGCCGAGATCGACGCTGCCGCCGTTCACGCCGGGGGCCAGCGTGATCAGATCCGCCCCGCCCGCACCGGTTACGACCTCGACATTCGCGAGCGTGGCGACATTTCCGCCGGTCGCGAGCGTGACCACGTCGCGCCCGCCGCCGAGATCGATGAGGCTGCCCGCGGCGAGTGTGGTCGTCAGCACGACATTGTCGATCGCCGTGCCGCCGATCAGCGTTTCGACGTTCGAGACCGTTACGCTGTTCGCGAAATTGGCAAGCGTCAGACGGTCGTTGCCCGCGCCCAGATCGACGAGGCCCGCAGTCTGCGCGGCCCCGAGCGTTGCCGTATCGTTGGCGCTGCCGCCGACGAGCGTTTCGACGTTGCTGACGGTTAGATTATTGTCGCCCGCATCCGAAAGCGTAAGGCGGTCGGCGCCTGTACCCAGATTGACGAGGCCCGCCGTGAGTGCCGCACCGAGCACGATCGTGTCGGCAGCGCTGCCGCCGACGATTGTTTCGACATTGCTCACATTGAGCGTGTTGTTCACGTTGGCGAGGACCAGCCGGTCGGCACCTTGCGCCAGATCGATCGAGCCCGCCGTGGCGGCCAGGGCCAACGTGACCGTATCCATATCGCTGCCGCCGAGGACGGTTTCGACATTGAGGATCGTGACCGTATTGATGCTTGAGGAAAGTGCGAGCGCGTCGTTGCCGTCGCCGAGATCGACGCGCACCGCGATCGTGGCACTGCCGAGCGCCAGCGTGTCGTTACCGCTACCGCCGGTTACCGTTTCGACGTTGAGGGCAGTAAGATTGTTTGCACCTGCGGCCAGCGTCAGCGCATCGCGCCCGCCGCCGAGATCGACCGTAAGGCCGGCGGCCGTAGCGTTGCCAAGCGTCACGATGTCGGCCGCACCGCCGCCAACCAGCGTTTCGACGTTCGCGACTGTCAGCGTATTGGCGAAATTGCCGAGCGTGAGCGCGTCGTTGCCGCCGCCGAGATCGACGAAGCCAGCGCTCAGCGCCGTCGATACCTGCACCGTATCCGCACCGCTCGCACCCGAAATGGTCTCGGCATTGGCAACGGTCAGCGTATTGCCGCCCTCGGCCAGAACCAGCCTGTCGCCGCCCAAACCGAGATCGACGACACCGCCGGTGCGGGCATTGCCCAAAGCCACCGTATCGGCACCGGTCGAGCCGACGAGCGTACCCGCATCGCCGAGGACCGAGATATTGTTGCCGGCAGTTCCGGCCAGAACGATGCGATCGCTCGCGACCGAGCCCGTTACGGTCTCGACATTCGCGATCGTGACGGTCGTCGCAATGGTGTTGCCCAACACAAGACGGTCGCTGCCGTCTCCGAGATCGACCAGGCGCGCACCGGCAGCGCCAAGCGTGATGTCGTCGCTGCCCGTGCCGCCGACAATTGTTTCGAAATTGAGCACCGTCAGCGTATTGCCGCCGTTGGCGAGCACGAGGCGATCGTTGCCGAGACCGCCTTCGATCGATATCCCGTCGCTGAGCAGCACGTCGGTGGCCGACAACGGCGCCGTAATACCTGCCAAAGTCAGCGTATTGCCGCCGCCGAAATCGATGACCGTGTCGTTGCCGACGACCGTCGCGCGCGCTGCCAGATCGGCCAGCGAGTTCACGGTCCAGAAAGCGCGCAGATCGATGCGGTCGCTGCCAGAGACGAAGTCGGAAATCGTATCGGCACCGGCACGCACGACGAACATGTCGTTGCCCGAACCGCCGGTCATGAGATCACTACCGCTACCGCCGACCAGCGTGTCGTTGCCGCTGCCGGCCACCAGCGTGTCGTTGCCGGCCCCGCCATCGAGCTGAGAATTCTGGATACCCGTAACCGTAATCGCATCGGCCGCGGCACTGCCGACGACCGTTTCGACGTTCGCCAGCGTGACGTTGTTGGCGCCCGAGACCAGCTGCACGGCATCGTTGCCCGCACCCAGATCGATCGAACCCGACGTTTGAACCGCAGCGAACGTGACCGTATCCGCACCGGTACCGCCGATCAGCGTCTCGACATTGGCGATCGTCACGCTGTTGCCAGTCGCCGACAGGACAAGGCGGTCGTTGCCTGCCCCCAGATCGACCGTGCCGCCTGCGATCGCGGTCGATACTGTGACTGTGTCGGCCGCCGTGCCGCCGACGAGATTCTCGACATTGCCGGCCGTCACCGTATTGGCGAAATTGCCGAGCACCAGGCGATCGCTGCCGGCACCCAAATCAATCGTGGCGCCAACCTGCGATGTACCCATGAAATACGTGTCGTTGCCGGTGCTGCCGACGACCGTCGTGGCCAAGGCCGCACTCGTGGGATTGGTACCCGACCCGCCATTGGCCGGGGCCACGCCGATGCCGAGTGCGATGGTACCGGTGGAAACGCCGCCGCGCCCATCCGACACACGATAGGTGAAGCTGTCGGTCCCCTGGTAGTTGTTGTTCGGGACGTAGCTGTAGCTGCCGTCCGGATTGATCGTAAGCGTGCCGCGCGCAGGCGCACCATTCTGCGCGATCGAGAAGATGAGCCGGTCGCCGTCGGCATCCGCAGCGGAAAGTTGGCCGTTGATCGTCGCGTTGACCGTCGACGCGACGCTGCCGCCGGGTGTGGCCGGCGCATCGTTGCGCACGTCGGCGAGTGTCACGCCCGTAACGGTCGTCGAAGTCGCACCTGAAGCGTTGGTGACCGTGGCGGTCACGTTCACCGAGACTTGGCCGCTGTAGCCTGGCGGCGTCACGATCGTGAGGCCCGTGAGCTGGGCCGAATTCAGCGAATAGACGCCGTTCACGCCGGCCGCGATCGCATTGCCCGACGCGTCGCGCAGCACCGAACCGGTCGGCAGACCTGCAACCTGGATTGCGGCGGGCGAACCGTCGGCATTGGGTGCCGGGGCGGCAATGGTGAGCGGAATGCTGACGGTGCCGTTGTTGTTCGACGTCCAGCTCGTCGTCACGTTGACATCGTTGAAGTCGGCGTCGCCGCCGACCGCAATGTCTTCCCAATTCTGGTCGCCGGTTTCACGGTTCCAGTCGAACTCAAGACGGCGGTTGCCGGGATTGAGGTTGGGCTTGTCGAAGATAACGTTCGCACCGCCGGACCCGGCGAAACGATTGCCGTCTGCGTCGATCGCTGTCCACACGCCCTGCGAACTGCGCTCGAAGCGCACCGTCTCGCCGTTTGTGATGCGGTTGCCGTTTTGGCTCGCACCGTCGGGGATCAGGAAGAAGCCCGTCGTCGCGGGATCGAGGCCCGAAAGCGTCGAAGTCGCGTTCGCGTTCTTGACATTGGCCCACACGACCTTGCCGGTCGTCGGCAGACCGTCGGCGCCGATCGTGTAGACGCCGTAGCTGCTGTTGTAGCCGGCCGAGCCCCCGAGGAACGTCATCGAGACGCTGCTCGTCCCCATGCTCGCGACTGTGGGCGCGCCGAGCGCCACCGACAACGCAGACGACGCGGCCATCGGTGCGACCGACGCAGGGTCGCTCGCATACGGAACAGCGCCGACATTGTAGTTCGTCGCGAGCGTGACGTTGTCGTTGCCGGAGCCGCCGACCAACGTCTCGACGTTGGCGACCGTCAGCGTATTGGCGAAATTACCGAGATTGAGCGTGTCGCCGCCTTGGGCAAGATCGATGGCGCCGCTGGTGACCGCGGCACCAAGCGTGATCGCATCGCGACCCGAACCGGCGACCAGAGTCTCGACATTGACCAGCGTGAAGCTGTTGTCGGTACCGGACGCGACGATCAGCGTGTCGTTGCCCGCACCCAGATTGATCACGCCGCCGACTTGCGCTGCACCCAGCGTCACCCGGTCGGCACCCGTGCCGCCAAGGATCGTCTCAACGCCGGTCGCGGTCACCGCGTTGTCGGCGTTCGCCAAAACCAGCCGGTCGCTGCCAGCACCAAGATCGACGGCGCCGACCGTCTGTGCCGCACCAAGCACGATCGTGTCCGCACCCGTGTTGCCGACGAGCGTTTCGACATTCGCGACCGTCAGCGTGTTGTTGCCGGCCGCCAGCACGAGCCGGTCGTTGCCCGCCCCAAGATCGATCGCGCCGAGCGTCTGCGCAGCGGCGAGCGTGACAGTATCGGCCGCGATGCCGCCGGACACGCGCTCGGTATTGGCGACCGTAACCGTATTGCCGCCGTCGCCAAGCGCGAGACGGTCGTTGCCGATGCCAAGATCGACGAATTGGCCGTTCTGGTAGCCAGCGGCCAGCGTCACGCTGTCCGCACCGCTGCCGCCCAACACCGTCTCGGCATTGGCGACCGTCAGCGCGTTCGCAAAATTGCCGAGCACCAGCGTGTCGTTGCCGCCCGCGAGGTCGATGGAACCGGAAGAATAAGCCGCACCCAAAGTAATCGTGTCGTTGCCGGCATTTGCGACGAGCGTTTCGACATTGCTCATCGTGAAGCTGTTGTCGGTACCCGCTGCCAGAACGAGGCGGTCGTTGCCGGCGCCAAGATTGATCGCACCGCCGACCTGCGCTTCGCCGAGCGCCACTTGGTCCGCACCCGTGCCGCCGAGGATCGTCTCAACGCCGGTTGCGGTGACCGAATTGTCGCTGTTTGAAAGCACGAGACGGTCAGCACCCGCACCCAGTGCCACCAGGCCGGCCGTTTGCGCGGCATTCAGCGTGATCGTATCCGCACCGGAACCGCCGACGATCGTTTCGACGTTGGCGACCGTCAACGAATTGGCGCCGTCGGCCAGCACGAGCCGGTCGTTGCCCGCAGCCAAATCGATCGTGCCGAGCGTCTGTCCGGCCGCAAGCGTAACCGTATCGGCAGCAGTACCACCGAACACGCGTTCGACATTGGCGGCCGTAATCGTGTTGCCGCCATCGCCGAGGCCCAGACGGTCGTTGCCCGCTCCCAGATCGACGAACTGGCCGGATTGGTAGCTAGAACCCAGCGTCACGCTGTCTGCACCGGTGCCGCCCAACACCGTCTCTGCATTGGCGACCGTCAGCGTATTCGCGAAATTGCCGAGCACCAGCGCGTCGTTGCCGCCCGCAAGATCGATCGAACCTGCCGTATATGCGGAGCCCAGCGCGATCGTATCGCTGCCCGAGCCCGCGACGAGCGTTTCCACGTTGCTCATCGTGAAGCTGTTGTCGGTGCCGGCCGCCAGAACGAGGCGGTCGTTGCCGGCACCGAGATTGATCGAGCCTGCCGTCTGCGCGCCCGCGAGCACGATCGTGTCGTTGCCGGTGCCGGCAACGATCGTCTCGGCATTCGCGACGGTCAGCGCATTGTCGAAATTCGCAAGATTGAGGCGGTCGGCGCCCGCGCCGAGATCGACGAAGCCCGCGGTCTGTGCTGCCGTGATCGACAACGTATCGCTGCCGGTATTCGCTGAGATCGACTCAATGCCCGAAACATTGACCCGGTTGTCGCCGGTCGTCAGGATCAGTTGATCGTTGCCGCCACCCAAATTGATCGCACCCGCAGTCACCGGACCGGTGAATACGACTGTGTCGTCTCCTGCCCCACCGTTGATCGTAACGTTGGAGGACGAGAACGAATTCAATCCGCCCGATGCGTTCAGCGAAATGGTGATAACACCAACTCCCTCACAAGGCCTTACGGTAGCAAAGTAGAACGGCTGATCAGTTCGCCATTAACAATAATTATCTAAAATTAGCACTTTGCGTCTCAAATTGACAAGTTCAATCGGTCGAAAACGCAGCATTTATGTCGCACCTTATTGCGTTCTGCCTAAACTAAGGGCACATCGATTTAATAAACTTCCCTAATCAACAAGATGCAAATTAACGCTTTAAGAACAGCATTGTAGAAAATTTAAATAAAATCAAATGACAGCCCCAGGCCAAGATATAAGAAAACCTAATAATATCTCGATGGATCGGCCTGTGCATAAATGGTCGGCCTGACGTAACTAAATACCGCGTTCCACTTCATTGGCACCGAATCGACCCGCACGGCATCGACGCCCTATAAAGTTTCAGTGATCTTCTTGAGATGCGGCGGATTGTCGGGATCGAAACCGGCGCGTCGGGTTGCTTGCTCGATCAACCGATAGGCCGGGACGAGCATCGCAATCGAATCGATGGCTGGATGATCGTCGGCGATCCAAGCAAGATCGCCGTCGCCGCCACACACAAAGACCGCCTGCCCTGCTGCGCGTAACGTACGCACCGTCGCATCGACAGACTCCGCCGTTTCGTCGCCCAAACGCAAAACGATCACTGGCATGCGCGCACCCAACGACGCGCGCGGCCCGTGCAGAAACTCGGCTGCACTGTAGGCGAAGGCCGGCAGGCGCAAGGTTTCGGCAAGCTTCAGCGCAATCTCACGCGCGGCGCCGAGGCCAAAGCCGCGCGCGATCGCGAAGGCGCATTGCGCCTCGCCAAGCGGTGCGAGCAGCTTCTGCCAATCGAGCGACAATGCGGACTCGAGCCGATCGGGCAAACGATCGAGCGCTTGGTCGAGCACGGCATCCTGCGCGAGTGCTGCAACGAGACCAGCCCCAAGCGCCATCGAGCCCACGACGGACTTTGTGGCCGCGACCGAGATTTCGGAGCCCGCCTCGAGCGGCAGCACGAATTCGGCGGCTTCAGCAACGGGCGAATGCACGTCGTTGACGATCGCGACCGTGCGCGCACCGCAAGCGCGCGCCTTTTGCGTTGCGACGACAAGATCCGGGCTGCGGCCTGATTGCGAGATCACAAAAAACGGCACGCGATCGAGCCGCATGTCGCCTTTGAAGGCCGAGAAGACCGACGGCGCCACACTCGAAACCGGCAATCCCAGGCGCGTTTCGATCAGATAGCGCAAATGCACGCCCGCATGGCCGGAACTGCCGCGTCCGCACACAAGTGCGAGCTTGGCAGAGCCGAGATCGAGGCGGACTGCGACGGCCGCGATCTCGGCGCCACGCAAGCGAATGCCGCGCACCACGCGCGCGCATTCGGCGATCTCGTCGGCCATCGCCGACATCAGACTTTGCTTTCGCGCTTGAGCTCGCTCACGTCGGCGATGAAATCGTAGCGGTCGCCGCGATAGGCCGAGCGCGTGAACTCGACCGGGGTGCCGTTCGCAAGAAACGAGCGCCGCTCGATGCGCAGGATCGCAGCCCCTGTCGGGATGCCGAGCAGGGCCGCTTCGCTTGGCGAGGCCAGCGACGCCTGAAGGCGCTGCAAACCGCGCACGGGCCGGTAGCCGCGCTGTTCGAGGGCGACATAGAGCGACGAATCCTGCGGCGCGTAGTGCGGCAAAAACGACGTCGGAATCGCCGCGCGCTCGATCGCGAGCGGCTCGCCGTCGGCCGTGCGCACGCGCGCCAGGCGCCGCACCGTCGCACCGATGCCCAAGCCCAACGCAAGCGCTTCTTCGGGCGTGGGCGCCCCCACCAAATGCTCGATCAGCTGCGAACCCGGCTTCATGCCGCGGCTCGCCATGTCCGCCGAAAAGCCAGCAAGCAAAGCTGCGGGTTGTTCGATGCGCGGGGCGATGTAGGTCCCTGAGCCGTGACGGCGCGACAAGAGTCCCTCGCGGAACAGCGCATCGATCGCCTTGCGCACCGTCACGCGCGAAATGCCGCTCGTCTGGCTGAGTTCGCGCTCGGAGGGCAAGGCATCGCCCGTGCGAATGCGCCCCTCGGCAATCAGATTGCGGATGCTTTCGGCCAATTGCAGATAAAGCGGCGTCGGACTCTTCGGATCGAGCCGGATTTCGCCAAGAGCCGCACTCATCGGTCGGTCTCGATTTCGGCGAGGGCGGCGCGCAAACGTCCGTCATGGCGCTTGAGCAGTGCCCGCGCTTTTGCAAGGCCAAGACCTGCGCGCAGAAGTACGGCAAGTTTGATCTCGCCTTTGGCCGCATCCAAAGCGCTTGCAGCTTCTTGCACCGTGCAATGCCCGAGCTTGGCGACCATCGCTTCGGCGCGCCGCCGCAACTTGGCGTTGGTCGGGCGCATATTGACCATGAGCCCGCGATAGACGCGGCCCAAGCGCAGCATGATGCCGGTCGACAGAAGATTGAGCACGATCTTCTGTGCCGTGCCCGCCTTCATGCGCGTGGAACCGGCGATCGCTTCGCTGCCGGTTTCGACCAGAATCGGAAACGCCGCCGCCGACAAGAGCGGCGTTTTGGGGTTGCTTGCCAACGCGATCGTGACGGCTTTTTGCCGCCGTGCCGCGCGCAATGCCGACACGGTGAACGGCGTGGTGCCGCTTGCGGCCACGCCGATCACGACGTCGCCCGCTTTGACGCGCAGACGGCGCATGGCTTTGGCGCCAGCCTCGGCATCGTCTTCGGCGCCCTCGACACTGCGCAAAAAGGCGCGCGGCCCCCCGGCCATCGCAAACACGACGCGCCGCTCGGGCCAATCGAAGGTGGGCGGCAATTCCGATCCGTCCTGCACCGCAACGCGGCCCGATGTACCTGCCCCGACATAGACGAGCCGCCCGCGCGTGCCGAGCGCTTTGGCGGCCGCCTCGACCGCTGCTGCGATCGCGGGCAAGGCCGGGCGGATGGCGGCAACCGCACGCACCTGCCCTTGCCACATTGCCGCAAGTGCGTCGGCCAATGGCCGCGCGTCCAGATCGACAAATCGCTTGTCGGCGTTTTCGGTCGTCATTGCATTGTTCGGCAAAACATAATACCACTATATGACCTTTCTGGTCGAGTGGCAATACCACTTTGCCGCGGCCAAACGTTCAAAATCATGCCTGGCAAGGACCGACAATGTCGACTGAAGCGCGCATGTTTGCCCTCGCGATCGGCGGCATTGCCTTGCTGACGGTTATGGATGCGATCGCCAAAGCGCTCGCCGCCGACTACGGCACGTTTCAAATCGTCTTCGCGCGTTTCGCGTTTTCGGCCCTGTGGATCGGCGCTGCCGCATTCGTACTGCGTCCCGGTTGGCCGCGCCGCGATCGATTGGCAGCGCACGGCCTACGTGCTGTTCTGATGGTCGCGACCACGTCCGCGTTTTTCTATGCGCTCGGGCATCTGCCATTGGCCGAAGTGTTTGTGCTGTCCTACACCGCACCGATTTTCGTGGCCCTGTTCGGCGCCCTCTTGCTAAGCGAAAAGGTCGATCGCATCACGGCGGTGGCGATCGCGTGCGGTTTTGCCGGTGTGGTTTGGGTGGCCCTCGGCGACGCGCAGGCCGACGAAAGTGTGCCGCGTCCTTGGTTCGCCCTCGCTTGCGCCATCGCCTCGCCCGTCACCTACGCGCTCGGCAATGTTCTGCTGCGCGCGCAGACCGCACACGAACCCGTCGTGACGATCGTGCTGACGCAGTCGTTGCTTGCCTCGGCACTGCTGCTGCCTGCGATCGTAGCAATCGAAGTTGCCCTGCCGACACTGCAAGACGGCCTCCTGTTTGCCGCACTCGGGCTGTTCGGTGCCGGCGGCTATCTTGCATTCGCCAGTGCGATCGCCAAACTGCCTGCCGCACGCGTCGCAGTTGCCGACTATTCGGGCCTGATTTGGGCGGCATTGCTTGGCTATCTGCTGTTCGCCGAAGTCCCGAAGCCGAGCTTGTGGGCGGGCGCCGTCCTCATTCTCGGCGGCTCGCTGCTGATGCTGCGCGCGAAGAAACCGAAACCGGCCTAAAGCGCACGCGCGAGAGCAATCGCACCCGACATAGCATCGCCGAGCGGCGGCGACAGGCGACGGCGCACGTCCGGCGCGAGCCATGCTTCCATGGCACTCGCAAGCCCGCCGAGCAACGCAACGCGCGGAGCACCGCGTTCGAGCAAGGCGCGCACGAGCCCGTCGATCTGCTCGGCGGCGTTCTGAACGATCCGCCGGCCGACCGGATCGCCCAAATCGGCATGGCGCATCACGAGCGGTGCGAGTGTGGCGTAGTCGGTCGCCGTCGCATTGTCCATCCACGCGACTGCGTCGGCAGGCGCGTCGGCAAAGCGCGCCATCACCGCACGCAGCAGCGGGCCCGCTTCGTGGCGGCCGTCATGTGCACGCAATGCGAGGCGCACGGCCTGCAGGCCCAGATCCGCACCGCTGCCCTCGTCGGAAATCGGGAAACCGTAGCCGCCGACACGCAGTTCCGAACCGCCGACGCGTGCAATGCCGATCGAACCCGTACCGATGATCACAATCCCGCCGTCGGCACCGCCATGCGCGCCCACGCATGCTGCCATCGCGTCGCTCGTGTAGACCGCCTGCGCAAACGGATGGCGCACGGCCTGCAGCTGTTCGGCAAAACCCTTGCGGCCGTAGCCGGCAATGCCGATACCGGCGCGCATCGCCGCAACCTCGTCCGGCGACAAATCGGCTTCGGCGATGGCACCGCCAAACGCGGTCGCGAGCGACTGCCAAAGTTTTTCGAGCCCGAGCCGCGAGGTCGCAGGCCCGGCAAGCCCGAGCCCGAGCACATTGCCCGCATCGTCTTCGATGCGCGCACGGCAGCCCGTCCCGCCGCCGTCGATGCCGATGAAAAGCGTGCGCGCCATCGCCCGTCCTATTCCGGCACGCGGCGGATGGCGGCCCCGCAACGCACAAGCTTGCGCGCGAGATCCTCGTAGCCGCGATCGAGATGGTAGACGCGCGACACCGTCGTCTGCCCCTCGGCCACGAGCCCTGCGAGCACAAGGCACACCGAGGCGCGCAGATCGGTGGCCATCACCGGTGCGCCGACGAGCGTGGATCGTCCGCGCACCAGAGCGGTCGACCCGCGCAGCGAAATGTCCGCCCCCATGCGCACGAGTTCCGGCACATGCATGAAGCGGTTTTCGAAGATCGTTTCGCGGATCGCGCAAGCGCCGTCGGCCACGGCCATAAGCGCCATGTACTGGGCCTGCAGATCGGTCGGAAAACCGGGATAAGGCTCGGTCGAGATATCGGCCGCCGCAACGCGGCCGTCGCACGCGACCATGAGGCCGCGATCGGTCGGCCACATGCGCGCACCAACCGTCTCGAGCATCTGTGCCAGCGCCCCCAGATGCTCGAGACGCGCGCCCGTAAGCTCCAAATGCCCGCGCGTGATAGCGGCCGCCATCGCATAGGTGCCGGCCTCGATGCGGTCCGGGATCGTATGATGGCGAGCCGCACGCCAGTTTGTTGGGCCTTGCACAGCGATACGATGCGTACCCGCCCCTTCGATGTTCGCTCCCATCGCGACAAGGCACGCGGCCAGATCGGCGACTTCTGGCTCGCCCGCTGCATTGACGATTTCAGTTTCGCCCGTCGCATATGTGGCCGCCATCATTGCGGTTTGCGTGGCCCCGACCGAGGGCGAGGCCAGCACAATGCGCGCGCCGGCGAGGCCCGAGGGCGCTTCGGCCACGATATAGCCGCTCTCGATAGCGACCGACGTGCCGAGCTGCGCCAGCACTTTCATGTGCAGATCAATGGGCCGCGCACCGATGGCGCAGCCGCCCGGCAACGACACGCGCGCCCGCCCGAAGCGCGCGACAAGCGGCCCCAACACCAGCACGGTCGCACGCATTTTGCGCACCACATCGTAGGGCGCTTCGACATGATTGGCAGGGCCCGCATCGAGTGTCGCCGTATGCGGGCCTGCAACGTTGACGCCTACGCCATGGCGGCCGACCACACCCAACATATTCGCGACGTCGCCGACCTGCGGAAGATTGGTCAGCGTCAGCGTATACGGGCTCAAAAGCGAGGCGGCGATCTGCGGCAATGCGGCGTTTTTGGCACCCGCAATGGCGATGGTGCCTTCAAGCCGCCTGCCGCCGTCGATCTGCAGCTTGTCCATTGCCCCACCTTCCCTGAAAACCAAGTCGAGACTAAGTGGTTTTGCATTGGTATTGTCAAGTTCCGAGCCCGAAAACAATTGCTGTGCCGATGAAAGACGATACGACGACCCGCGGCGAAATCGCCATTCTTGCTGCCGACTTGCTGTTCGACGGTGCGACCTTGCGGCACGACCACGCAATCGTGCTGCAGGGCGGCGATATCGCCGACGTACTGCCGCGCCAGCAGCTCGCACCTTCGCTTGCCGGAAATGCGCCAACACCGGGATTCTTGCTCGCACCGGGCTTTGTCGATGCGCAAGTCAATGGCGGCGGCGGCGTGCTGCTCAACGATGCGCCGACGCACGCCGGGATCGCGAACATCGTCGCAAGCCACCGCCGCCTGGGCACCATTTCGCTGCTACCCACATTGATCACCGACACGCCCGATGTCCTGGAACGGCTCGCCGACGCTGCATCGACGCTAACGATGGCAGGCGTGGCAGGCTTCCATCTCGAAGGCCCATTCATCAGCCCGGCCCGCATCGGCATTCATCCGCCACAAGCGGTTGCGCGCCTCGATGCGGTCGGCAAAGCAGCGCTGCTGCGCTTCGCAAAAATCGGTCAATCGCTTGTCACACTAGCGCCCGAGGAAGTCCCCGCCGGTTTCATTGCCGAGCTTGTCGCCGGAGGTTTGCGCGTCGCGGCCGGGCACACGGCGGCCGATGCGCCCGCTTTCCGACGCGCGCTCGACGAAGGCTTGACCGGTGTCACACACCTGTTCAACGCCATGGCGCCGATATCGGCGCGCGCGCCCGGAATTCCGGGCGTTGCGTTCGACGATGCACGCGTGTTCGCAAGCGTGATCTGCGACTTGCTGCATGTCGACCCACTCGTTGTGCGGATGGCCTATCGCCTGATGGGGCACGAGCGCCTGTTCTTCGTCAGCGATGCGATGCCGTCCGTCGGCTCGGATCAAACGTCTTTCGATCTCCTAAGCCGCAAGGTGTCGCTTGCCGACGGCAAGCTCGCCTCCGCCGACGGCACGCTTGCAGGGGCGCATCTCGACATGGCGGGTGCCGTGCGCAACGCCGTCTTGCATGTCGGCATAGCACGCGTCGATGCGTTGACGATGGCGTGCGTCACGCCTGCGAAGTTTCTGGGCCTTCAAGACCGGCTCGGGCACCTTGCGCGCGGGCGCAAAGCCGACATCGTCGAACTCGACGCAGACCTGCGTGTTCAGCGCGTCTGGGCGGGCGGTGCGTCGCTCAGCGCGTGATGGCAGGCGACCAGCCGGTCCGCCTGCATCTTCAACTCGGGCACGGCGCGCGCACAGATCTCGGTCGCGATCGGGCAGCGGCGATGGAAGCGGCATCCCGGCGGCGGATCGGCGGGATCGGGAATTTCTCCCTTCAGCACGATGCGCGACGACGCGGTCTTGGCCGCCGTCGGTGGCCGCGGAATGGCCGAGATCAGCGCTTGCGTATAGGGATGGCGGGGCTTCGCAAAGATCGCCTCGGTCGCCCCGCTCTCGACGATACGGCCCAGATACATGACCGCGATGCGGTCGCTGACATGGCGCACGACCGAGAGATCGTGCGTGATGAACAGCATCGACAGATGCAGACGCCGCCGCAGATCGGCAATCAGATTGATGATCTGCGATTGGATCGAAACGTCGAGGGCCGATACAGGCTCGTCGGCGACAATCAGCTTCGGCCCCAACGCAAGGGCGCGCGCGATTGCGATGCGTTGGCGCTGGCCGCCCGAAAACTCGTGCGGAAAACGCGAGGCTGCCGCTGCACCCAAGCCGACCGTTTCGAGCAGCTCAGCGACGCGCTTTGCGCCGTCACCGTGCCCGTGTATCGCCAACGGCTCGCCGACGATAGTACCCACCCTGTGGCGCGGATTGAGCGAGCCGAACGGATCCTGGAAAATCATCTGCATCTCGCGCCGAAACGGCTTCAAGCGACGCTCGGGCAGTTGCGCGATGTCCGTACCCTCGAAGCGGATCGTACCGGCATCGGGCGCCATCAAGCGCAGGATCGTACGCCCGAGCGTCGTCTTGCCGCAGCCGGACTCGCCGACAATACCCAGCACCTCGCCTTGCGCCAGATCGAGATTGACGCCGTCGACGGCCGACACGCGCCGACCGCGCTTGTCGGTATATGTTTTGACGAGTTCGCGAACTTCAAGGAGTGCTGTCATGGCACGGGATTCCAGCAGGCAACGTTGCGCCCGTCGATGCGCGTTGTCGGCGGCAATTGCGTGCGGCAGCGTACTTCGGCGGCAGTGCAGCGCTCGGCAAAAGCGCAACCGGCGGCCCGCGCCCCCGGCGGCGGCACGTTGCCCGGAATCGCTGGCAACGGGCGGCCCGGCACGTTTGCAGCCGGGATCGTATCGAGGAGGGCACGCGTATAGCGATGGCGCGGCTGCCCGAACAGCAGCTCGACCGGCCCCTGCTCGACGATGCGGCCTGCATACATGACCGCCACGCGCGCGCAGACCTCGCCGACCACGCCAAGATCGTGCGTGATCAAAAGACAAGCGAGCCCCAAATCGCGCCGCAGCCGGTCGATGAGTTCGAGGATCTGCGCTTGCACGGTCACGTCGAGGGCCGTCGTCGGCTCGTCGGCGATCAAAAGTTTGGGCTCGCAGGCAAGCGCCATCGCGATCATCACGCGCTGGCGCTGCCCCCCCGACAATTGATGCGGATAGCGCTCGAGTTGGCTCGCCGCAGCCGGAATGCCGACAAGGTCGAGAAGTTCCGCCGCGCGTGCGTCGCATTGCCGCCGGTCGTAGCCGCGATGGATTGCCAAAACCTCGCCGATCTGGTCGCCGATCGTGAAGACGGGGTTCAGCGACGTCATAGGCTCCTGGAAGATCATACCGATCTCGCCGCCGCGCACGCGGCGCAGCGCCGCCGCATCGAGGCTAGCAAGATCGCGGCCGGAAAACTGGATGCGCCCAGCCGCGATCTCAAGCGGCGGCGACGGCAGCAAGCGCTGGATCGCAAGTGCGGTAACGCTCTTGCCGCATCCGGACTCGCCAACCAACCCCAGCGTTTCGCCCGCCGCAATCTCAAACGATACGTCCTCGACCAGGGCGAGGTCCTTGAGTGCGATCGTGAGATTGGCGACTTGGAGAACCGCAGCACTCATGCCGCGCGCGCCAATCGACCGCCCGTCATCGGCTGCGGCACGCCGGTCGTGGTGGGCAGGCTCAGCGGCAGGCCGCACAGCGAGCGCACGGCCAGAAAGGCGAAAAGCTCGGCCTCGAGCAGATCGCCGTTCCAGCCGACCGCTTCGACCGGATCGACCGGTACGCCGAGCGCTTTGCGCAAGCCTTCCATGAAGGTCGCATTGAGCCTGCCTCCGCCGGTCACAAGCCAGCGCTTGGGCATCTGCGGCACATGCGAATTGGCGGCGACCGTCGCCGCGACGGTGAAAGCCGCAAGCGTCGCCGCACCGTCCGCGTCACCGAGCGTGTCGACGATTTTTGCACGCGCGTGGAAATCGTTGCGGTCGAGCGATTTCGGTGGCTTGGCGGCAAAAAACGGATTGCCTAAAAGCTCCTCCAGCACGGCTTCGTCGATCTTGCCCGACGCGGCAAGTGCGCCGCCCGCATCGAACGGCATATTACGGCGGCGGCGCACGAAATCGTCGAGCAAGGCAGATGCGGGGCCGGTATCGAACGCGATCGTCGTGTCGGCGTCGATGTAGGTGACGTTGCCCACGCCGCCCAGATTGAGAACCATCAGCGGTTTTGCAAAATCGGCCGCAAGAGCGCGATGGTAGAGCGGTGCAAACGGTGCGCCCTCGCCCCCGGCCGCCACATCCGCATCGCGAAACCGCGTAACGACATCGAGCCCGAGCCTCCGTGCGGCGTGCACGCCGTCGGCAAGCTGGCGCGTGAAGCGCCGCTCGGGTCGGTGCCAAACCGTCTGCCCGTGCATGCCGACGACATCGACCTGATTGCGCTCGATCGCGTGATCGCGCATGAAGCGCGCGATCGCCTGCACATGCGCTTCTGTGACCTTCGCCTCGAGCTGCACCAGCGGGTCGCGCTCGGCAAGGCTTGGGTCGCGCAGAAATTCGAGCAGTTCGCTGCGCAATGCGTCAGGATAGGGATAGGATTTGCCGAGGCCCGTGCGCACCACGCGCGTGCCGTCGGTCTTCAGAAACGCCACGTCGATGCCGTCCATCGAAGTGCCGCTGATGGCGCCGATCGCCGAACGTCGGGGAAAGCCGGTCATGGGATTGGACTCCAAGTGGATTGCAATTGGTATTCTAGAGGACTATATATCGAAACAGACGGATCGTCGCAATCGGCACCCGAAAACGGGTGCCAAAGGGAGGCACAGATGAGGAAGAATTGGCAAGGCGCATTGGTGCTTGGCGCATTGATGGCTTCGTGCACCATGGCGCTTGCGATCCCGGCCGCAACCGCGCAGACGATCGAAATGGCCGTCGATGGTTCGCCCGCCGGTCTCGACCCGCATATCGTTACCGCCTTCAACTCGACGACGATCGTCGGCGGCACGATCTACGAGGGCCTCACGGTCATCGACAAGGATCTGCGCACGGTGCCGGGCCTCGCCGAATCCTGGACGGTCTCGCCGGACGGCCTCACCTACACGTTCCGCCTGCGCGCCAATTTGACATTCCACGACGGCAAGCCCGCCGAAGCTGCCGACGTTGTCGCAAGCTTCAATCGCGTTATGTCGGCTACCATCGCCTCGCCGCTCGCAAGCCGCCTTGCGGCTCTCGATAAAGCTGCGGCCCCGGATGCCCGCACCGTGGTGCTGACGTTGAAAGAGCCCTCGGCACCGCTGCTGACGGCACTTGCCTCGATCGCCATCGTGCCGCGCGCCTTCGAAGCGGACAAAGACAGCCTGCAGCGCGCACCCGTTGGCACCGGCCCGTTCAAGTTCAAAGAATGGCAGCCCAACAGCTTCATCGCACTCGAGAAGCATGCAGGCTACTGGAACGCCGGCAAGCCCGCTGTCTCCGGCGTCAAATTCAACATCGTGCCGGAATCCGCAACACGCCAGGTGGGCCTCACCAGCGGCCAGTACTCGATCCTGCCCAATATCGACGCGGCAACGGCTTTGCAGCTGCGCGGCCGCCCGAATGTGCGCATCGTCGACACGCTCGAGCTTGCCTATACGCTGATCGGCATGAACGTGTCGAAGCCGCCTTTCGACAACGCCAAGGTTCGCGAAGCGCTGAACTACGCGATCAACCGCGCCGAAATCGTCCAGGCCGCTTTGTTCGGCGCTGGCGTACCGGGCGGCTCGCTGTCGCCGGCCCTCAAAGATTGGGCTGTCGATCCGGCGACCTTCCCGTGCTTCAAGCACGATCCCGCCAAAGCGCAAGCCCTGCTGCGCGAAGCAGGCGTCACGACGCCGGTCGCGATCACGCTGCTGGTACTGCCGCGCCAGGACATTCGCGACATCGCCCAGGTCGTGCAGCAGCAGCTCAACCGGGCTGGCTTCCGCGTCGAGCTGCGCATCCCGGAGATCGGCCAGTTCGTGCAGGATTGGCGCAATTCGAACTTCGACGCGTTCGCCTCGACGAACGCCGGCAGCACGGATCCCGACGACTACTACTACCGCACCTTCCGCACCGGCGGATCGACGAACGTGTTCAAATACTCGAACCCGACGCTCGATGCGCTGCTAGATGCCGGACGTCGCGAAACGGCCATGCCGGCGCGCAAGGCCGCCTACGATCGCGCGCAGGCGATCCTGGCCTGCGAGGGGCCGGCGGCCACGCTCACTTACGGCCAGCTCTTCACGGCCACGCGCACCAACGTGCAGGGCTTCGACATCATCGCCAACCGGTCGCTGATGAGCCTCATGAACGTCACGCTGGCGCGCTGAAGCAAAGCGGCAGCGCTGGACGCGCGATCGTCCGGCGCTGCCGCAACTGCTCCCGCAGATAATGTCGCGAAGCTTTCTACGCACCCGTTTCGCCGACCTTGCAATTGTGCTGGTCGGCGTGTCGATGCTCACCTTCCTGATGATCCGCCTCGTGCCCGGCGATGCGGTCGCGATCATGCTGGGCGCCAATGCCGAGGTGACGGCTGAACGCATGGCCGAGATGCGCGCGCGCATGGGGCTCGATCTGCCGATCCCCGTGCAGTACGCGCAGTGGCTCGGCGCCGTTCTTACTGGCGATTTCGGCACGTCGCTATGGACCGGCCAGCCGGTGATCGGCGAAATCGCCAAACATGTGTGGCCGACCTTGCAGCTGACCGGCTTGAGCCTGCTGCTGGGTGCAGGCCTTGCTGTACCTCTTGGCGTGGCGATGGCACGTTTGCGCGGCGGCTGGCAGGAAACGGCCCTGCAGATCGCCTCGGTCGTCGGCCTCACCGTACCTTCCTTCTGGCTCGGCATCATGATGATCCTCGGGCTCGCAACGCTCGCCCCGGACCTCCAGATGCTGGGCTATGTGCCGTTCGCAAGCGACCCGCTCGGCAATTTCACGCGCCTGCTGCTGCCGGCCATCGCCTTGGCCTTGCCGATCCTCGCCAATCTCGCGCGCCTCGTGCGCTCGGCGATGCTCGATGCTTTGCAGCAAGACTATGTGCGCACTGCGCGCGCCAAGGGCGTTTCGGAGCGCTCGGTGCTGTTCAAACATGCGCTGCGCAACGCGCTGATCCCTTTCGTGACGAGTGTCGGGATCATGACGGGCTATCTGCTCGGCGGCGCCATCGTCGTTGAACAGGTTTTTGCTATTCCTGGGCTCGGACGGCTGATCCTGGGGGCGATCTCGGAGCGCAACTATCCGCTGCTGCAGGCGGCGATCCTGCTTGTGACGTCGGGCTTCGTCGTCGCGAATTTCGCAGTGGACCTTCTTTACGCCGTCATCGATCCGCGCGTGCGGCTGGAAGGCCGGTTGTGACACGGTCCGCCTCCAAACTCTTTTGGTTCGCAAGTTTCTTGGTGTTTCTCCAACTCGTGGCGGCCCTGTTCGCCCCGTTCGTTGCGCCCTACGATCCCTTGTCGCAGGACGTAATCCAGCGCCTCAAAGGCCCCAACGCGTTGCATTGGCTCGGCACCGACCAGTTCGGACGCGACACACTCTCGCGCATCGTCTACGGCATTCGCGCCTCGCTTGCAGTATCGGCCACGGCCGTCGGCGGCGCATTGCTCTTGGGCGGTGCGATCGGTCTAGCAGCGGCCTACTACCGGGGCCTCATCGAGCGCGTGCTGATGCGCACGATGGACGTACTGTTCGCGTTCCCGGTCATTCTGCTCGCGATCGGCATCATCGCGGTTCTGGGGCCGGGCGCAGTCACGACCGCCATTGCCATCGGCATCGTATACACGCCGATCTTCGCGCGCCTGCTGCGCGGACCGGCCCTGTCGATCGTCGAGAGCGACTATGTGCTGGCAGCCCGCTCGGTTGGGGCGTCGGATCTGCGCATCATCGCCCTGCATGTGCTACCCAATCTTGCAAGCGTCGTTCTGGTGCAAACGAGCCTTCTGCTGTCGGCTGCCATTCTGGTCGAAGCCTCGTTGTCGTTCCTGGGGCTCGGCACGCAGCCGCCGGTTCCCTCACTCGGCATGATGCTGGCCGAGGGGCGCAATTTCCTACTGCTGTCGCCGTGGACGTCGGTCTTCGCTGGGGCTGCGATCCTGCTGCTGTCCTTCGGACTCAACCTGCTCGGCGACGTTCTGCGCGATACGCTCGATCCACGCCTGCGAGGTTCGCATTGATTCTGCGCCCGGCACGGCCCGCCGATTTCCCGGCCCTCGCGACCATCGCCGAAGCCGCCTATTGCCTCGGCTTTGCCGATCTGCTGCCGCCCCCCGTATTGGCACGCTTCGACTTCTCGCATTTCGCCCTGCGCTTCGCGCTCGAGACCGTTGCACCCACGCTCGCCGAGACGGACGGTGCGGTCGTCGGCTTCCATCTGACCGAAGCCCGCTACATCAAAATGCTGTTCATCGCGCCTGAGCGGCGCAAGCAGGGGATTGCCGCCGCCCTGCTTGCCGACGCCGAAGCGCACGGCGCGGCGACGCTCGAATCTTTCCGCGACAACGCACCCGCACGGCGCTTCTACGAACGCCACGGCTGGCGCTGCGTACGCGAATATACGCGCGCCTTCGACGGCATCGAATGCGCGTTCGTCGCCTACGAGAAGCCCTGAATCGAGTGCGGAAACGGAATGACATAACATTATAGCATTGGCGAACTCGCCGTGCTAACTTGCAGTCATGCGAGTATCCCGCCAATCGCCGAAGAGCAAGTCCGGTCACACATCGGTCGATGCCGATCTGCCGACCCCGCTCTACCATCAGATATATCTCATTCTGCGCGAGCAGATCGCCGCGGGCGCTTTCGAAGGGGCCGCGCGCATGCCGACAGAAGCGCAGATCAGCGCCGACTTTTCGGTAAGCCGCATCACCGCCAAACGCGCCCTCGACGAACTGGCCGCCGAGGGCCTCGTCGTGCGCCGCCGCGGCCGCGGCACGCAGCTTGTTGGCCAAGTTGCGGGTGCGCCGGTCGAGGCGAACATCTCGGGCCTCATCGAGAACCTGCTCGCAGTCGGGCTCGAGACGAAAGTCGATATTCTGGAATTCGGCTACGGCGCCGCCCCGGAGACGGTCGCAAAATCGCTGCGACTGGCCGTGGGCAGCGAGGTACAGCGCGCGGTACGCGTGCGGCGCCACGGCGGCGTGCCGCTTTCCTATTCCACAAGCTGGGTTCCCGCCGAGATCGGCCGCGCCTTCACGGCCCGCGACCTAGCGCACAAGCCATTGCTTGCTCTGCTCGAACAGGCGGGGTGCCTCGTCGGCTCGGCCGACGAAACTCTGTCGGCCGTCTTGGCCGGCCCCAGTGTGGCCAAAGCGCTAGACGTGCGCGTGGGCTCGCCGCTGCTGTCGGTCGTGCGAACCGTGTTCGACCAGCGCGGCCGACCCGTCGAACATATCGCCATTCTCTATCGTCCCGACCGCTACCAATACCGCACCAAACTCGCCCGCGTACGCGGCCCCGTGACGCGCATGTGGTCGCACGCCTGAACGCCCCCGCCTGTACCTACGCTGGATCTTCGACAAAAAACAGGGAGTCAAAAAATGACAAATGCAAACGACAAACTTAGCGCAAAGAAATTCGACCGCCGCGCGGTTCTGGCAGGTGCCGCCGCCATCGGCGCACTCGCAGCCCCCGGTATCGGCCGCGCACAGGCGGCGACCATCAAGGTCGGCGTACTGCATCCGGTGACGGGCGCTTTGGCCTTCTCCGGCGGCCAGGCCCGCCAGGGCGCGGTCCTCGCGATCGAAGACATCAACGCGCGCGGCGGTATTCGCTCGATGGGCGGTGCACGCCTCGAAGCGCTGCTCGCCGATGCCCAGTCGCGCCCCGACGTGGGTGCGGCTGAAGTCGACAAGCTCAACGAAGCAGGTGCCGTCGCCATCGTCGGGCCGTTCGCGTCGGGCATTGCGCTTGCGACCACGCAGGCCGCCGCTCGCCACAACCTGCCGCACATCGTCGATGTCGGCGTTGTCGACCAGATCGTCACGCGCGGCCTCACCAACACGTTCCGCTTCGGCCCCGGCATCGGGACGATCGTGGACACAGCACTCGAGAACCTCGTTCGCATCAACGACCAAGCCGGCAAGCCGACCAAAACCGTTATGATCGTGCACGAGGAATCGGCCTTCGGAACCGGCATGGCGACGACGCTGAACCAGCGCCTGCCGCAGCTCGGCTTCGAAGTGATGGAAACGATCCGCCACGCCAATCCGACGCGCGACTTTTCAAACATCGTGCTGCGCATCCAGGCGCGCAAGCCCGACCTCATCATTCCGTCCAACTACTACGACGAATACGTGCTGTTCGCGCGCGCCCTCCAGCAGAACCGCGTGCAGACCAAGGGTATCTATTCGATCCTCGGCGGAGGTGCTTCGTCCTACCGCTTCGTCAAGGAGTTCCCGCAGGCCGCCGACCTGGTGATGGACTGCAATCACTGGTTCGATCCGCGCAAGGCTGCTTCCCTGGCGCTCAAGAACCGCATCGAAGCTCAGGGCCTGTTCTTCACCTACGAAGTGTTCCTGGCCTATAGCTGCATGCTGCTGCTCGCCGACGCGATCGAGCGTGCGCGCAGCACCGACAAGGCGGCCGTGACGGCGGCCCTCGCCTCGTCGACCTTCTCCGACCACATCATGCCCTACGGCCCGACACGGTTCGTGAACGGCCAGAACCAGGGCGCGCGTCCGGTGGTGACGCAAGTCCAGCAGCGCGACATCAAGCTCATCTTCCCGGTCGAGTTTGCGTCGGGCAACCCCGTCTTCCCGCGCCCCGTCGGGCGCGGCTGAGGTTCGGCGGCGGTGCTGCCGTTTGTGCAGCACCGCCTTCGGCTTTCCTTGCAATGATCGAATTTCAAATCCTGCTGCCGTCGATCGTGAACGGGCTTACATTGGGTGCCGTCTACGCGCTCGTCGCCCTCGGCCTCACGTTGATCTACGGCGTGCTGCACATCATCAATTTCGCGCATGGCAGTCTGCTGATGGCTGCCCTCTACGCGGCCTTTTTCGCGCATGCCGGTCTCGGGCTTGATCCGTATCTCGCCATGCCGCTGCTGGCGACTGCTTTCTTCGTCGTGGGCTACGCGCTGCAGCGCTGGGTCATCGGCAAGGCGAGCCACGGCAAGGACCAGAACGTGCTGCTCGTCACACTCGGCATTTCGATCGCGATCGAGAATCTCGCGCTCTATTTTTTCCGTGCCGATACGCGCACGATCGAAACACCGATTTCCTACGAGATGCTCGATCTCGGAATCGCCCTCGTGCCCTATCCGCGCGCCATCGGTTTCGTGGCAGCCCTCGGCATCGCCGCATTGCTGTGGTGGACGATCGAGCGCACCGATCTCGGCCGCGCAATCCGCGCCGTCGCCAAAGAGCGCCAGGGTGCAAAACTCGTCGGCATCGACGTCGACCATGTCTTTGCGCTTAGTTTCGGCATCGGCACCGCCGTTCTCGGTGCGGCGGCCTGTCTGCTTCTTCCCTCGTTTTATGTGAGCCCCGGTGTCGGAAACGTGTTCGTGCTCGTGGCCTTCACGGTTGTGGTGCTAGGCGGTATGGGTTCGTTCACGGGCGCGCTAGTCGGTGGCCTTGCGATAGGCGTCACCGAATCAGTCGGCGGTCTGTTTCTCGGCCAGCAACTCGGCCAACTTGGCATTTTCGTCATTTTCATCGCATTGCTGCTGTTTCGTCCGACCGGTCTGTTCGGGAGCCGCCTCGCATGAGCTTATGGCTGCAAAGAATGCTGCTCGGTGCGAGCCTGATTGCGGCCCTCGCCTTCCCGCTGGTTGCGGAGGGCGGATTCTGGATCAAATTTGCATTCACGACGTTGTTGTTCGCATATCTAGGTCAGGCCTGGAACATTCTGGGCGGCTATGGCGGCCAGTTTTCGTTCGGCCACGCGCTTTTCTTCGGCACGGGCGCCTACGCGGCCGCGATTGCGCAGACCGCCTTCGGGCTCAATCCGTGGCTTGGCTTGCCGCTGGGCGCTTTGGCCGCCGGTGCCGTCGGTTGGGCAGCCGGCTATCTCTCGTTTCGCTACGGCTTGCGCGGCTCGTATTTCGCGCTCGTAACACTTGCCTTTGCCGAAGTGTTCCGCATTCTCGCCAATGCCGTGGCGTTCACCGGTGCCGGCGTCGGGTTGTTCGTGCCGCTGCAGCCGGGCTGGGCGCAATTGCAGCCGGGACCGATCGGCTTCTACTACATCGTGCTCGTTCTGGTTCTTGCGTCGCTGTGGTTCGCCTGGCGCATCGAGAATTCCCGCTTCGGCGCCCAGCTCATGGCCGTGCGCGAAAACGAAGCGGCGGCTGCCGCCCTTGGCGTCGATGCCTACGCGCTGAAGGTCCGCGCCATCGCTCTTTCGGGTGCGATGACCGGTGTCGGCGGCGTGCTTTATGTGCAGTTCTATCTCTATATCGATCCGTCGCTTGCGTACGGGCCAGGTATTTCGGTCGAGATTCTGCTGGTGCCGATCATCGGCGGGCTCGGCACGATCTTCGGGCCTCTGATCGGCTCGGTCGTGCTCCATGCGGCGTCGGAACTTGCGCGCCGTATTATGGGCGATGCGCCCGGCATCCATCTCGTCTTCTACGGCGTGCTGCTTGTCGTGATGGTCCGCTTCCTGCCCGACGGACTTGCAGGCCTCTTGCGACGCAAGCGCAAGGCCGAGGTAACCAACCGTGCTTGAAGCGCAGAATATCACCAAGCGCTTCGGCGGCCTGGTCGCCGTCTCGCAAGCCTCGCTGAAAGTGGCGGCCGGCAGCATCGTGGCGCTGATCGGCCCCAACGGTGCGGGCAAAACCACGCTTTTTGCTGCGATGACGGGCTTCCACAGACCCGACAGCGGCAGCGTCACGTTCGACGGTGCCGACATCACCGGCCTCATGCCGCATGCGATCGCGCGGCGCGGCCTCGTGCGCACATTCCAGATCGTGCAGCCCTTCGGCGCGCTTAGCGTGCGCGAGAATATCGCGGTCGGCGCCCATCTGCGCGAGCCCGACCGGCAGACGGCCCTTGCGCGGGCTGGCGAAATCGCAACGCGTCTCGGCATGGGCAGTATGCTCGACCAACCGGCTGCCACCTTGACCGTTGCCGGACGCAAGCGGCTTGAGGTGGCGCGGGCTCTGGCAACCTCGCCGAAGCTCATCCTTCTCGACGAGGTCATGGCCGGCCTCAATCCGACCGAAATCGACGAGATCGTGCCGATCATCCGCGCCGTGCGCGACGCCGGCACGACCGTCCTGCTGATCGAACACGTGATGCGCGCCGTGATGCGCCTATCCGAGCGCGTCTATGTTCTGAACCAGGGCCGCATGATTGCCGAGGGCACTCCGCAGGAAGTGGCCGCACGGCCCGAAGTCGTCGAAGCCTATCTCGGGCACGGTGCCGCCCAACGCATCGCAGGCGCATCCGCATGACCGCCCTCCTCGCCGTGCAAGACCTCGTCGCGGGCTACGGCCCCGCCCCCGTGTTGCACGGCGCCACGCTCAACGTGGCGCCAGGCGAAATCGTCGCCCTGCTCGGCTCCAACGGGGCCGGCAAATCGACCTTCAACAACAATGTCAGCGGCCTCTATCGGGCCTGGGCAGGGCGCATAAACTTCGGCGACGACGACATCACGGCAAGCGATCCCGCCCAGATCGTCGCCAAGGGCCTAATCCAAGTGCCCGAGGGAAGACGCGTCTTCCCCAATCTCTCGGTGCGCGAGAACCTGCTGCTCGGCGCCTATCGCCGCGGCCACGCCAATCGCGCAAGGAACTTCGAACGCGTGCTCGACACCTTCCCGCGTTTGCGCGAGCGCCTTGCGCAGGCAGCCGGAACCTTGTCGGGCGGCGAACAGCAGATGCTCGCGATCGGCCGCGGCCTGATGGCCGAACCGCGCCTGCTGATCCTCGACGAACCTTCGCTCGGCCTGTCGCCGCTGCTTGTCGAAGAGATGTTCGCGCTGATCGAACGGCTTAATAAAGAGGGCCTTGCCGTGCTGCTCGTCGAGCAGAACGTCGTGCAGTCGCTCGCGATCGCACACCGCGCCTACGTCATGGAAAACGGCCGCATCGTTTTGTCGGGCGAGGCGCGCGCACTTGCCAACGACCCCGAATTGCGCAAAGCCTATTTGGGGATGTAGCCGATGCTTGGATCGACACTCGCCGAGAAAATCGTCGCCAATGCCGCCGGGCAATCGCGTGTCGCCCCCGGCGACATCGTTACCTGCCGCGTCGATCTTGCGATGATGCACGATTCGGGCGGTCCGCGCCGCGTGAAGCCGATGCTCGAACGGCTCGGTGTGGGCGTGTGGGATCCGGCCAAGATCGTGCTCGTCTCTGACCATTACGTGCCGGCAGTCGACGGCGAAAGCGCCGCGATTCTCGATCTCACGCGCAAATGGGCGGCCGACAACGCGATCGCGAATTTCCACGACATGCAGGGCATCTGCCACGTGGTGCTGCCCGAGCGCGGCCATCTCAAGCCCGGCATGTTCTGCGTGGGCGGCGATTCGCATTCGCCCACGGGCGGCGCATTTGGCGCCTACATGTTCGGGATCGGTGCGACTGAAATGGCGGGCGTGCTCGCGACCGGCGAAATCTGGCTGCGCACGCCGCGCACGCACCGGATCGAGCTCGGCGGCCGCTTAGGTGCGGGGCTATGCGCCAAAGACGTGATGCTGCATCTGTGCCGCAAGATCGGTATGTCGACGATCCGCTACGACGCCATCGAATATGCCGGTACGGCGATCGCCGCTCTCGGCATGGAGGAGCGCATGGTGCTGTCCAACATGTCGGCCGAGCTGGGTGCCCAGACCGGTTTGATCGCGCCCGACGCAACGACGGCCGCGTTCCTGCGCAACGCAAACCCTTCCGCAGCCGATCCAGAAATTGCGCGCTGGCGGTCCGATGCGGATGCGTCGTATGAAGCGACCTGGCACGTGGATTGCGGCGCGTTGGCGCCGCAGATCGCCGCACCGCATTCGCCCGAGAATTCCGATGCGGCTGACCTGCATCGCGGCACCAAGATCGACCAGTGCTATATCGGGGCGTGCACGGGCGCCAAACTCTCCGACCTGCATATGGCCGCCAACATTCTCAAAGGCCGCAAAGTCGCGACTGGCACACGCCTGCTCGTCGCCCCCGCCTCGCAGCGCATGACGGCAGCGGCAGCCGCCGACGGCACACTCGCAATTCTGCTCGAAGCCGGCGCCATCCTGTTGCCGACCGGCTGCGGTGCGTGCGCGGGCTACGGTGCGGGCGTACTGGCGCAAGGCGAAGTCTGCCTCTCTTCCACGGCGCGCAATTTCAAAGGCCGCATGGGGCATCGCGAGTCCAAAGTCTATCTCGGATCGCCCTATGCTGTCGCAGCAGCGGCCGTCGCGGGCCACATCGTCGATCCGCGGGAGATGCTGGAATGAGCGGCAAAGCCTTCGTCTACGGCGATAATGTCGATACCGACATGCTTGCCCCCGGCCTCTACATGAAGTTCGGCATCGAGGACATTGCGCGCCATTGCCTCGAGGCGGTCGATCCGACTTTCGCCGCAACCGTACGCGCGGGCGACTTCGTGGTCGGCGGCGACAATTTCGGCATGGGCTCGTCGCGTGAACAAGCCCCGCAAGCTTTGCGACATCTGGGCGTCGCGGCGGTTATTGCGCGGTCGTTTGCGGGCTTGTTCTTCCGCAACGCCGTCAATCTCGGCTTGGCGCCGCTCGTGTGCGCCGATATCGACAAGATCGCAGCAGGCGACGAACTCGCCGTCGATGCCGCGCGCGGCACGATCCAGAACCGCACCACGGGCTTGGCTTTGCGATGCGAAGCGCTGCCCGCCCATTTGCTGGCGATGCTGAATGACGGCGGCCTCATTCCCCATCTCGAAAAGAAACTGAAGGCAGCAAGAAAATGAGCCTGCGTGCGCGCCTGCAAAAGCAGGAGATCCTGCTGGCCCCCGGCGTTTACGACGGGCTCACGACCCGTTTTGCGGAACAGGCTGGCTTCGAGGCCGCCTATCTCTCGGGCGCTTCAATCTGCTATAGCCGTTTCGGTCTGCCCGATATCGGCCTCGTGACGGCAACGGAAGCGGCCGACACGCTTGGCGCCATCCGCGAGCGCGCAACGATCCCGCTTATCGTCGATATCGATACGGGCTTCGGCAATGCGCTGAATGTCCAGCGCACTGTGCGGCTCTTCGAACGCAATGGTGCGAACGCGCTGCAGCTCGAAGACCAGATCTTCCCCAAGCGCTGCGGCCATCTGCGCGACAAGGGCGTGGTTGGGACCGGCGAAATGGTCGGCAAGATCAAGGCGGCGCTCGATGCACGCCGCTCGGCCGAAACGCTGATCGTGGCGCGTACAGACGCGATCGCAGTCGAAGGTTTTGCCGCAGCCCTCGACCGCGCCGAGGCCTATGTCGAAGCCGGGGCTGACGTGCTGTTCGTCGAGGCCCCGCCCGACCGCGCGGGCTTGGCGGAGGTCGCAAGCCGCTTCGGCAAGCGCCTACCGGTTCTTGCCAACATGGTCGAAGGCGGACGCACGCCGCTGCTGTCGGCAGTCGAGTTGCAAGCGCTCGGCTTTCGCATCGCGATCTTCCCCGGCGGTACTGCGCGTGCGGTCGCACATGCGCTCGAAAGCTATTTTGCAGGCCTCAAGCAAAACGGCACTACCGCCGGCATGGCCGACCGCATGTACGATTTCGTGCGCATCAATGCAGCACTGGGCACCGATGCGATGCTCACCAACGGCAAACGCTACGAAGCCAAGGACCCCAAATGACAATCGACGCCGTCACCCTCGCCGTCCTCAAAGGCCGTCTCGAGCAAATCGCCGACGAGATGGATGCAACCTTGTTCCGCACCGCCTTCAATCCGATCATCGCCGAGGCGCACGATGCCTCGCACGGGCTCTACGACGCCGAGAACGGCGACACGCTGGTCCAGGGGAAATCGGGATTGCCGATCTTCGTCGGCGTCATGGCGTTTGCCGTGCGCGCGGTCATCGCCAAGGTCAAGCGCGACGGCAGCTTGGCGGATGGCGACGTATTCTTGTTCAACGACCCCTACGACGGCGGCACGCATCTTTCGGACTTTAAGCTCGTGCGCCCCTATTTCCGCGACGGCCGGCTTTTCTGCTGGCTCGCCTCGGTCGGCCATTGGCACGATGTGGGCGGCAACGTGCCGGGCAACTACAATCCGGCGGCGACCGAAAGCTTCCAGGAGGGCATGCATATCCCGCCTGTGAAACTCGTTTCGGCTGGGCGCCTCAATGCCGACATTGTCGACATCCTCAAATGCAACAGCCGCCTGCCCTTGTCGCTGTACGGCGACATGTCGGGCCAGATCAACGCGCTCGATCTCGGCGTCAAGCGCATGGACACGTTACTCGACCAGTATGGCGGTGCCGTGATCGCCGAAACATTCGGCGAATTGCGCGCGCGCGCCGCCAAGCTTATGCGTGCCTGCATCGCCGAGTTGCCCGATGGCACCTATTCGGCCGAAGACTGGCTCGACAATGACGGCATTTCCGACGTGCCGCTCAGAATAGCACTCGACATCGTCAAGAAGGGCGAGACGATGTCGCTCGATTTCTCGCGCTCGTCGCCGCCTTGTGCGGGCCCCGTCAACATCGCGCGTTCGACTGCAATCGCGTCGTGCTACGTGGCGCTCAAGCACGTGTTCCGCGACGTGCCAGCGAATGCGGGTTGCCTCGAACCGATCTCGTTCACGATCCCCGAAGTCTCGCTGCTGTCCGCGCAAGCGCCCAAACCCGTTGGCGGCTACACCGAAACGATCTTGCGCGTGATCGACGTAGTGTTCCAGGCATTGGCCAAAGCGGCGCCGCTTGCCGTCAATGGCTGCGCCTACGGCACCATCAACGCGCTGTCGCTTGCAGGCCACCGACGCGACGGGCGGCGCTGGGTGATGTTCTCGTTCTTCGGCGGCGGCCTCGGCGGCAGTCCCGAGAGCGACGGGCTCAACCACGGCAACGCACCCATCTCGACGGCGACGATCCCGCCCGTCGAAATTCTCGAAGCGGCCTATCCGGTACTGTTCACGCAGTGGGCGCTGCGGCCCGACAGCGGCGGTGCCGGACGCCATCGCGGCGGGCTTGGTGCCGTCTACGAACTCGAATTGCTCGAAGAGCAAGCCGACGTGTTCTTGTTCGGCGAGCGCGGCCGCACGGCTCCGCCGGGAGTCGCGGGTGGCAAGGAAGCCGCGATGAATCGCTTCTCCTATCCAACCGCGACCGGCGGCACGGCGCAGCCGCCGATGGCATCGAAGATGACCGGCCTGCACATCGCCAAGGGTGACCGCCTGCGCCTCGAAACGCCGGGTGGGGGCGGCTACGGCCTCCCGAACGAACGCCCGGCCAACGCGATCGCCCGTGACGTGGCCCTTGGCTATGTGACACAAGCCGCCGCCAACCGCGACTATCCCGCACAGGCCAAGGACGCCGCCCAATGAAACCGAGTCTTGTCGTCGGCGTCGATGTCGGCGGAACCTTTACCGATCTGTTCTTCTTCGACGAAGCCACGGGCGTGGCACAAACGCGCAAGGTACCCTCGACGCGCGGCGACCAGTCGATCGGCTTCGTCGCCGGCATTAAATCCGGCGAAGCGGATTTCGCGCGAATTGCCGCCGTTGTGCACGGCACGACCGTCGGTACCAACGCGTTGCTGGAGCGCAAAGGCGCGCGCACCGGCGTGATCATGACGCGGGGCTTTCGCGATGTGCTGGAAATGCGCCGCCGCGACCGGCGCCAGACCTGGGGTCTGTGGGGCGAGTTCGTGCCGGCCATCCCGCGCGACCTGCGCCTTGAAGTTCCCGAACGCACATTGGCTGACGGCACAGTGCGCGAAGCGGTAGATCTGGGCGCCGTCGAGACAGCGGCACGCCAGCTGATCGCGGCCGGTGCCGAGGCTGTCGCGATCGTTTTCATCAACGCCTATGCCAACGACGCCAACGAACGCGCCGCCCTCGCGACGTTGCGTAAAGTTTGGCCGAACCCGTACGTGACCGCGTCGCACGAAATCCTGCCCGAAATCCGCGAGTTCGAACGCGCCTCAACGGCGTCGCTGAACGCCTATCTGCAGCCCGTTGTCGCTTCCTATCTGTCGCGGCTCGACAAGCGGCTTGTCGACGGCGGTGCAAAAGGCCAATTGCTGATCGTGCAGTCGAACGGCGGCGTCATGTCGGTCGAGACGGCCGCACGCCTGCCCGTGCGCACGGCTCTGTCGGGGCCTGCTGCGGGCGTGATTGCGGCTGCGCACATCGCCAAGAGTGCCGGCTTCGCCGACGTGCTGACGGGCGACATGGGCGGGACCTCTTTCGACGTCGCCCTCATCGCCGACGGCAAGGCGGCTCTTGCGGCACAGTCGACGATCGAATTCGGCATGGTCGTACGCACGCCGATGATCGAGATCACGACGATCGGTGCGGGCGGCGGATCGATCGCCTGGGTCGATCGCGGTGGCCTGCTGCAGATCGGCCCCGAAAGTGCGGGCTCCGATCCGGGCCCGGCCGCCTACGGCCTGGGTGCCACGCGCCCGACCGTAACCGACGCCAATGTCGTGATGGGCCGCATCAATGCCGCACGCCCCATCGGCGGCAAACTCACCTCCCTCGATATCGATGCCGCCAAACGCGCCATCGACCAGCATGTTGCCGTCCCACTCGGGCTTGCGACGTTGGCGGCGGCAGAAGCGATCGCGCGCGTGGCCAATAGCCGCATGGCGGGTGCTTTGCGCCTTGTATCGATCGAACGCGGCCACGATCCGCAGCGTTTTGCGCTCATGCCGTTCGGCGGTGCGGGTGCGTTGCATGCCGGCGCGCTGATGAAAGAAACAGGGCTTGGCGCCACGCTCGTGCCGCGCTTTCCCGGCGTTACGTCGGCCTTGGGCTGCGTAATTGCCGACATGCGCCACGATTTCGTGCGCACCGTGAACCGCCCGCTTGGCGCGCTCGATACGCAAGCTCTCGGCAAAGCAATCGCCGACTACGCGACAGAAGGCGAGCGCCTTGTGCGTGCCGCCGGCGTCGAGCTTGAAGCGATCGCGTGCGAAATGGAACTCGACATGAGCTATGTCGGCCAAACGCACACGCTGGCCGTCCCGCTCGACGATGCCAAGCCGGATGCGGCCGCCATTCGCGCGGCTTTCGAAAAAGCCTACAAGGCCGCCTTCGGGCGACTGCTCGAAGGCATCGAAATGCGCGTGCTGACGTTGCGCGTCGCGGTCGTGGGAAGGCGCCCGAAGATCGATCTTTCGCGTCTCGCCCCGCAAGGTGGCAGCGTTGCCGCCGCCAAGACAGGCACGCGGTCGGTTTGGTTCGACGGTGCATGGGCCGAAACCGCGATCTACGACCGGCTCGCACTGCCGGTCGATGCGCGCATCGAAGGTCCGGCCATTCTCGAACAGCCGGACGCAACGACCGTGATCGAGCCCGATCTGGCGGCGACAGTCGATCGTTTCGGCAATCTGATCGTGAGGCGGCGATGAGCGATCTTTCGACGACGGCCCTCCTTATCTGCGATCTGCAGAACGATTTTCTCGATACCAAAGGCGCCTACGGGCGTGCGGGGCAGACGAGTGCGGAGATCGCGGCTGTACCTGCGCGCGTCGCGGCAGTCGCCGCGCGCGTGCGCCAGCAAGGCGGCTGGATCGTCTCGACGCACTTTACGCTGGTCCCCGGCAAGGGCGGCGATCCCTTTATCTCGGCGCATCTTAAAAAGCTGCGGCCGTTTCTGGCAAAGGGCGACTTCGCGCCCGGCAGTTGGGGGCACGACCTTGTCGACGCGCTGAAGCCAGCCGACATCTCGGTCGAGAAAGTCGCCTATTCGGCATTCTACATGACGCGGCTTGAATGGGTGTTGCGCAAAGCCGGCATCGATACGCTGGCAATCTGCGGCATCGTGACCAATGGCGGCGTGGCGAGCACTTTGCGCGACGCGCATGTGCGCGATTTCAAGACCGTGCTGCTCGAAGACGGCTGTGCCGCCTTCGACGCCCGCGTCCACGCCACGGCCGTTGCGTCGTTGGGCGCCATCTCGCCCGTGATGCGCTGCGCCGACTTCGCATCGTTGCCATGAGCATCCGCAGCGCCGACGGTGTTTCGTTCGAAGCACTCATCCCGGTGCTGATCGTCGGTGCTGGGGCAGCCGGCCATGTTGCGGCACTTGCCTGCCGCGACGCGGGCATCGACTGCGCGATGCTCGAACGCGACCCGCAGCCGCAGGGCTCGACGGCCCTGTCGTCGGGCCTCGTACCGGCGGCCAACACGGCGATGCAGCGTGCCAAAGGCATCGCCGATACGCCCGCACTCTTTGCCGCCGACATCCAGCGCAAGGCTAAGGGCGAGGCAGATCCGTTGTTGGTGGCCCGCTTGACCGAAACGGTCGGCGCCACAGTCGACTGGCTTGCACGCCGCCATGCGATCCCGTTCGAACTCCTCGAAGGCTTTCTATATCCGGGCCACAGCGCCCTGCGCATGCACGGAACGCCCCGGCGTACTGGCGCCGAACTCATGGACAGCCTGGTCGCTGCCGCCGCAGCGGCCGGAGCGGAAACGCTGACGAACGCGCACGTCGTCGAACTTTATGCAGACAACGACGGACGCGTGCGCGGCGTGGGCCTCTTGCGGCCCGACGGCACGCAAGAGCGACTCAGGTGCGAAGCACTCGTGCTTGCCTGCAATGGCTTCGGCGGCAATTCCGAGATGGTCGCGCAGTTTCTGCCGGAGATGCGCGATGCGCTCTATTTTGGCCATACCGGCAATCGCGGCGATGCGGTGGCGTGGGGCCAGGCGCTGGGGGCCGCCACGCGGCATCTGGGCGCCTACCAAGGCCACGGGTCGGTCGCCGATCCGCACGGCATATTGATCAGCTGGGCCGTGATGATGGAAGGCGGCATCCAGGTCAATCGCAACGGCAACCGTTTCTCGAACGAGCATCACGGCTATTCCGAGCAATCGGTCGCAGTGCTCCAGCAGCCCGAGCGCGTTGCATTTTGTATCTACGACGGTCGCTGCCATGCGGCGGCGCTCCAGTTCGAAGAATATCGACAGGCAATCGCGCTCGGTGCGGTGCGCGAATTCCCCGATGCGCAAGCGCTTGCAGTCGCCTTCGGCCTGCCGCACGACAATCTCGCACACGCGATCGCACAGACGCATAACGCATCGCCCGATCCGTTCGGACGCGATTTTTCCGGCAAACAGCCGCTCTCCCCGCCATTCTGGGGCGTTCGCGTAACCGGTGCGCTGTTCCACACGCAAGGCGGGCTCGTGGTCGATGCCGACGCACGCGTCTGCCGTGCGGACGGTACGACACTGCCCAACCTTTTTGCCGCCGGCGGTGCGGCGTGCGGCGTCTCGGGTCCCGCCGTATGGGGCTATCTCTCCGGCAACGGCCTCTTGTCGGCCGTCGGGCTTGGGCGCATTGCGGGTGAAGCCGCCGCGCGCAGCGTCTCCGCCTAGAGCCCCCAGCCGGGATGCGGGCGCCACTGATAAGGCGCTTCGAGTGCGGCGACTTCGGCAGCATTGAGCGGCACCATGTCGCTGGCCGCTGCCGCATCGTCGAGCTGCTCGAGTTTGGTGGCCCCGATGATGGGTGCGGCCATCACCGGTTTCGACCACAGCCACAACAACGCGACTTGGGCAGGCTTGCAGCCGCGCGCGGCCGCGACTTTCTTGAGCGCATCAATGATCGCCCAATCGCAGTCGCGATAGAGCTCCTGTTTCGCACCCGCGTCGCTCTTGGCGCGCTCGGTCTCCCCGCCCCCACCTTTGACCCGGTTGGCGGCGAGGAATCCCCGCGCCAGCGGCGAATAGGGAATGAGCCCGAGCCCCGCTTCGAGGCACAGCACATTCATGTCGCGCTCTTCCTCGCGCTGGATGAGATTGTAGAGATTCTGCATCACGATCGGCCGGGCATAGCCGTAGCGGTCGGCAACCGCCAGCATCTGTGCGAGCCGAAATGCCGGCATCGTCGAAGCGCCGATATAGCGCACGCGGCCCGAGCGCACGAGAATGTCGAGCGTCTCCATGAATTCTTCGATCGGCGTGATGTCGTCGAGACGATGTATCTGGTAGACGTCCACGTAGTCGGTTTTGAGACGCTTCAACTGCGCGTCGATCGAGGCGAGGATGTGCTTGCGGCCGAGGCCGTGGCGGTTCGGCTTGTCGCCCATCTTGAGCCCGACCTTGGTCGAGATCACGATCTCCTCGCGCGGCACGAAGCCCATAAGCGTTTCGCCCATGATCGTCTCCGAGAGGCCCATATTGTAGGCGTCGGCCGTATCGAAGAAATTGATCCCGAGATCGAGGGCGCGGCGGAAAAACGGCACGCTGTCGTCGGCGTCGAACCCGGCCCATGCACGGCGGCCTTTGGCACCCCACGAATTGCCGCCGAGGCACACCTTGCTCACGATCAGGCCCGAGCGGCCCAAAGGATTGAATTTCATCGGATCGTTTCTCCAGTTTGGGGCGAAAACAAATCGGGCATCAGGGTCTGCGACTCAGCCGTGCGCCAGCAGGCAGCAAGGCTCGTATTCGCCCCGGCCTGTGCGAGTGAAGGTGCACTCGTACGGCAGCGATCTTCGACGATCGGGCAACGGCTTGCAAACCGGCAACCGGGCGGCGGGTCCATCGGGCTCGGCACGTCGCCCTGCAGGATGATGCGCGTGCGCCGCCGCTCGATTTCAGGATCGGGAACAGGGACCGCCGACAACAGCGCGCGCGTATAGGGATGGCGTGCGGCCCCGTAGACATCGGCCGTCTCGCCGATCTCAACCACCTGCCCCAGATACATCACCGCGACGCGGCTCGAGATGTGTTTGATCACGTTGAGGCTGTGCGCGATGAACAGATAGGCGAGCGACAGCCGCTCCTGCAGATCCTGCAGCAAATTGACGATCTGCGCTTGGATCGACACGTCGAGAGCCGACACCGGCTCGTCGCACACGATGAGATCGGGTTCGCACGCCAATGCGCGCGCGATGCCGATGCGCTGGCGCTGACCGCCCGAGAATTCGTGCGGATAGCGGCCGGCATGGCTGGGGCTCAAGCCGACAAGCGACAGCAATTCGCGCACGCGCTCACCCACAGCCGCACCCTGCCGCAACCCATAGAGCAGAATCGGTTCGGCCAGCACCTCGCCCACGCTCATGCGCGGATTGAGGCTCGCGTAAGGATCCTGGAAGATCAGCTGCACGCGACGGCGGAACGTGCGCATTGCCTCGCCTTCAAGCGTGGCAAGATCAGCGCCGTCGAACAGGATGCGCCCGCCGGTGGGCTGCTGCAGCCGCAAAATGGCGCGCCCAACCGTCGATTTGCCGCAGCCGGATTCGCCGACAAGGCCTAGCGTCTCGCCGCGCCGTATCTGCAGATCGACGCCGTCCACAGCCTGGACGGTGCCGACTTGACGCTCGAACACGATCCCGCGATAGACCGGGAAATGGACCTGCAACTTCTCGACCGAAACGAGCGGCTTCATCGCGCACCTCCCGATGCAAGCACCGGATCGAAATGGCACGCGGAGAGATGGTCGGGTGCGACGGTCCGCAAGGCCGGAACGGAACTGCGGCAGATATCCGCCGTCAAGCCGCAGCGCGGCGCAAAACGGCAACTCGTGGCAGCGCCGACTGAATCCGGCGGCGTACCAGTGATCGGCACGAGGCGTCGCTCCGACGGCCGGTCGAGGCGCGGCACCGAGCCGAGCAAGCCTGCCGTATAGGGCATGCGCGGATCGGCGAACACGTCGCGCGCGGACCCCGCCTCAACCACGCGCCCGCCATACATCACGCAGATGCGGTCCGCCATGCCGGCGACGACGCCCAGATCGTGCGTGATCATGATGACCGCCATGCCGAGCTCGCGCTGCAAATTGCGGATGATCTCGAGAATCTGGGCTTGGATCGTCACGTCGAGTGCGGTCGTGGGCTCGTCGGCGATCAAAAGCTTGGGCCGGCACGCGACCGCCATCGCGATCATCACGCGCTGGCGCATGCCGCCCGAGAAACGATGTGGATATTCGTCCAGCCGCCGCTCGGGCGACGGGATGCCGACGAGCTTCATGAGGTCGATCGCTTGGATGCGCGCCTGCCGCGCATCGAGCCCCAGATGGGTTTCCATCACTTCCGTCAATTGGCGGCCGACGGTCAGCACTGGATTGAGCGAACTCATTGGATCCTGGAAGATCATCGCGATCTCGCGCCCGCGGATCTTTCGCAGCTCCGCCGGGTTCAGCGCGAGCAGATCGCGCCCGGCGAAACGCACGCTGCCCGAGACAATTCGTCCCGGCGGCGACGGCACAAGACGCATCAAGGCAAGGGCGGTAACCGACTTGCCGGAGCCGGACTCGCCCACGATGCCGAGCGTCTGCCCAGCTTCGAGCGAGAAGGACACGTCTTCGACCGCATGCACGGTCTGCCCTTGCGAAGCGAAGCGAACCGTGAGGCCCGAAACTTCGAGTATGGCGCTCACAGCGCGTCCTCCAGGCGATGGCGCGCGTAGAATTCCGTAAGCACGACGCGTGCACCGGACGCTGCCGACTCAAGCCCGGCCCAGCACAGGGCGAGCGTGCGCAGATGATCGCGCCCGCCGCAGGGCGGCGGCGTTCCGGCGGCGACGGCTGCCGCGAACGCGGCCAGCAACGCCTTGCTGTCGTCCACGAACGGCACACATTGCGCAAGTGCTACCGGCGAAAGCGCTTCGTCGCGCGTGCGCGCGGTCGCAAGATCGTCAAACAATTCGCGCTGGACGATTACTCCATTGGCGCAATCCGTGCGCCACTGAAATTTGAGCGCGTCCCAGCCGCCGGTCCATGTCCCCAAATAGTCGACGGCCATGCCGTCTTCGAGCGTCAGCAGGCAGCTCACATTGGCGTCGTGCGCATACATGCTCCAGGCCGGGTTCCAGGTGCGGCATTGGATGCTCGCAACCTCACGCCCATAGGCAAAGCGGATCAGATCGAGATGGTGGATCGACTGTTCGAGCATCATCGGATGGCGCATCGTCAGCGGATAGCGGTTGAGCCCCGGCCGCATGCCGTCGCGATTGCGCTGGTAGATGAACTGCGCAAACCCGGGCTTGCCGAACGCTTCGCGTGCCACCAGATCGCGGATCGCTTGCGTGACCGCGAGATAGCGGAAATTGAGCCCGACGCTGAGCGTGCTGCCCGACCGCTCGGCTGCCCGTACGATGGCGGCGGCTTCCTCCATCGTGTCAGCGAGCGGCTTCTCGGCCAGAAGCGGCAGACCGGCCGCAAAAATTGCTTCGGCTTGGGCGAGACGATCGACGGGCGGCGTGACCAGCAGCACCGCCTGTGCCTTCGACCGAGCAAGCCCTTCGGCCAACGACGCGTAGGTCGGCACGCCCGGGAAGCGCGCTGCGAACGCATCGCGGCGTGCGGGATCCGTATCGACGGCCGCCACGAGATGCGCGGCCGCGTGCTGCGCGAGAATGGCAGCCCATTGGCCCCCGCGATTGCCGAGCCCGACGAGAAGAAAGCCGAGGCTCATCGCACACTCACGACGCGAACAGACGCTGCTTGGCCATGGCAATACGCTCGAACGCTTCGCCGATGCGGAGGGCCGGCTGCAGCAAGCTGATGCGAATATGGCTATCGCCCGGATCGCCGAACAAAGTGCCGGGGAATACGAGAACGCGCGCCTCGCGCAGCAACGCCTCGCAGAAGGCGCCAGCTTTCAGGCCCGTATGCGACACGTTCGTGTAGACGTAGAACGCCCCGCCCGGGTGACCGTAGGTGAAGCCGAGCGCATCGAGGGCCGCCATCGTTTGCGTGCGCCGCTCGCCATAGGCCCGCACCATCGCCTCGACAGGCTCTTGCGGGCCCTGCAACGCCGCAAGGGCGGCCCATTGCGAGGGCGTTGCCGCGTTGATCGACAGCGTGTGGCGCGCCTCGGTGATTCGGCGCACGAATTCGCGCGGGGCCGCGAGATAGCCCACGCGCCAGCCCGTCATCGCATGCGACTTCGAAAAACCATTAAGCGTGATCGTGCGCGCCTTCATGCCCGGCAGTGTCGCGATCGACAGATGCGTGGAGCCGGCGAAGATGATGCGCGCGTAGATTTCGTCGGCGATCACGACCACGTTGCGCCGCTCGGCGATTTCGGCGATCGCGCGCACGTTCTCGGGCGGCGTTACGGCACCGGTCGGATTGTTCGGCGAGATCAGAATGATTGCCTTCGTGCGCGGCGTGATGCGTCGCTCGATCTCTTCCGGGCGCAGCGCGTAGTCGCTGGCCTGCTCGGTCGGAATATCGACCACCACACCTCCGCACATTTCGACGGCCGAATCGTAGGACGTGAAGCGCGGCGACGGGATCAGCACCTCGTCGCCCGCATCGACGAGGGCCAGCATGCACAGCATGACGGCCTCTTGCGTGCCCGCGGTCACCACGATCTCGTCGACGCCGTAATCGAGACCGTACTGGCCATTCAGATGCGCGCCGATAACCTCGCGCAGTTGCGGCAAGCCGGTCGGGTGCGTGTAATGGTGCTCGTTTGCGTCGATCGCACGCTTGGCGGCTTCGACAATATGGGCGGGCGTGTGGAAGTCCGGATCGCCGCGCCCGAGCGCGATCACGTCGGGCAGTTTCGCGGCGATCTCGAGGAGCCGCGTGCGCACCGAAACGTCTTCTTCATGCATGCGCCCCGAAAGCGATGCCAGCAACCGCGTCATGCCGTCCCTCCGCCGAATCCAAGCTCGTCGAGGGCGCGCGCACCGCCGTCGAGATTGGAAAGATTCATGCCCGCGTAATTGGGCGAATAGACGATCCCCTCGCCGCCTGCGCGGAACGTCGCGTGCACGCTGCGATAAACGATGTCGGGCGTGCATACGGCCTGATGCGCCAGCGTGCGCGGCGCATCCACACCGATCCCCATATAGACCTTGGCCTTGCCGGCACAGCCGCGCACCGCATCTTCGCATTGGCCGAACACGTAGGTGTCGGGATCCATGCCGGCCGCGACGATCTCTTTCCACGGCGCCTCGCGCAAGCCCAAGAGCTTGTACATCGCGGGCACGAACTCGTCGGCTTCGAAGTCGCGCAACAGCGACGACGCGAAGAAACCCATTTCCTTGGCGAACACTTCGCCGGCCTGATGCTGATAGACGATGGGCTTCACCCAATCAGCATAGTCCGTCTGCTCCGCCCACGCCCATTGGGCTTTGCGGATCGGATTGAAATGGTTCCGGTTCCAGACATTGAGGCCGAAGGAAAGCTTCGGATTGCACCATTTGACGATGCCGTAGAGCTCGCGGTCGAGATCCTTCGAGCGTTCGAGCCAGAAGCGCTCCCACAGCAGCACTTCGGGATTGCGCAGCAACACGCGCAGAAACTCGACGAAGCTGCCGTCTACGAACGATGCTCCCGCGCGCGCCTCCTGGAAGAAGCGCCAGACCTCGCGGAACGCGAGCCGCACGCGCTCGACGTCGATGCCGCGTGCACCTGCTTCGCTGCGGCAATGCGGGCAGAAGCAGCCAGGTGCCTGACCCTGCATCATGCGGTCGAGCGGCGAATTGCGCTCGTTGCACCACATGATGCCGTCGATGTCGTAGCTGCGGCAGTGCTCTTCCACGATGCCGTGCCACCAGGCGCGATAGTCGGGGTTCGACGTGCACGGCTCGCCGCCGATGCGGCCCAGCACGTCGATCTCCATGCATTGCGCCATGCCGGGGATCTCGACGCTCGCCGCCGAGCCGTGGCCGGCATATTTGAACAGCGGCTCCATGAACTCGGGGATCACTTTCATGCCGCGCTTGCGCGCTTCCGGTATCACCATATCGAGCACGTCGCGGTCGCCGAACTCGGGATCGTGCGCGCGAAAATCGCCGATTGCGGTACGGCAATAGAATTCGGGACGCACGCGAATGTAGGAACCACCGCGCATCGTGTAAGGTGCCGGCACGCCGTGGTCGGGCCAGCCATCAAGCTCGGCGCTGATCCGCCGCCCGACCTTGAGGCCGAGCCACGACACCGTACCGATCATCAGTGCGTTGACGCGGGCACGACTCTGCAGCGTGTCGAGGCACCCTTCCACACCCTCGTCGACGAAGCTGATCGGGCTTATCTGGATGCCGACGAGCGGTTCAGCCATCGACGCGCATCCTCGGGTCGAGAGCCGCGCGCAGACCGTCGCCGACCAGATTGCAGGCGACGACGACGGTCAGGATCGCAAGGCCAGGAAAGGTCGAGATCCACCAGGCGCGCCGCAGCACGTCGCGCCCTTCGGCCGACATGAGGCCCCATTCGGGCGTCGGCGGCTGCGCGCCCAAGCCCAGGAACGATAGGCCCGAACCGATCAAGATGGCGTTGCCGACCTGCAACGTGGACAGCACCACGATCGGCGCGTAGCAATTGACGAGCACGTAGCGCAGCAGGATGCGGTACGTGGGATTGCCGACGACGCGCGCCGCCTCGACATAGGGGAGCGTCTTGACCGACAGCACGCTGCCGCGCACGAGGCGCGCATAAAGCGGCACCGTGCCGATCCCAACGGCGATCATCACGTTTTTGAGGCTGGGGCCAAGTGCGGCGATAATCACAAGGGCAAGCAGGATCGACGGAAACGCCAGCATCGCATCGGTGAGGCGCGACACGAGCGTATCGGTCCAGCCGCCGAAATAACCGGCCACGAGCCCCAACGCCACGCCGGGGATTGCACCGAGGCCGACGCTGATCAGTCCCAACTGCAGCGACACTTGCGAGCCCACCAGCACGCGGCTGAAAATGTCGCGCCCCAGAAGATCGGTGCCAAACCAGAATTCGGCCGAGGGCGGCTGGCGCGGCAGACCCAGCATTTCAGTCGGATCGTGCGCCACGATATGCACGCCGAGCAAGGCCACAATGCTCCAGGCAATCAGCACGAGCGCCCCGCCTACGGCGCCACGATTGCGCATGAAGCGCTGCCAGGCCCGCTTGCGCCCGGCGCGCAGGCGGGCCGCGTCTTCGGCTTCGGCGGCTGTTGCGGCACTGTTGCTCATGCGGCCCGCCCGTAGCGAATACGCGGATCGAGCCACGCATAGAGAATGTCGACGAACAGATTGACCAACAGATAGACGACCGCCAGGAACAAAGCACAGCCCTCCACCAGCGGATAATCCTTCGACAGGATGCCGCTGACGATGAGGCGCCCGATGCCGGGACGGCTGAACACCGTCTCGGTCACGACAGCACCGGCGAGTAGCCCGCCGAACTGCAGCCCGACCATCGTAACGACCGGGATGAGCGCGTTTTTGAGGCCGTGGCGCCACAGCACGATCGGTTCCGAGAGGCCCTTGGCGCGGCCGGTGCGGATATAGTCTTCCTGCAGCACCTCGATCATGCTCGAGCGCACGAGGCGCGAGATGAGACCCGCCGACGCAAAGCCGAGCGTGAAGGCCGGCAGCACCAGCGAGTTCCAGTCTTGCGCACCTGCCGCTGGAAACCAGCCGAGATTGAACGCGAACACGAGAATGAGTACGAGCCCCAGCCAGTAGATCGGCACCGAAGCGCCGACATAGGCGATGCCCATTGCGATCGTGTCGAAGATGCCGTTTACGCGCACGGCCGCAATCATTCCGAGTGGCACGCCGATCGCGAGCGCGCAGACAAGGCCGGCGACCGCGAGTTCCATCGTGTAGTAGAAGCGTTCGGCGATCAGCGCGCTGACCGGCGTGCGGAAGCGGATTGACTCGCCGAGGTCGCCGATCAAAGCGCCGGCCACAAAGCGCATGTACTGAACAACAAGCGGATCGTCGAGCCCCATTTCGGTGCGCAGCTCCGCGAGGCGTTCCGGCGTCACGGCACCGCCCTCCGCACCCTGCAGCATCAGCTCCGCTGGATCGCCCGGCAAGGTGTGCATCACCAGGAAGACGATCAACGAAATCAGAAACAGCACGGGCACGAGCTGCAGCAGCCGACTGACGATATAGCGGCTCATCGAGACCGATACGTCAAGATAGAGGTGGGCGGCAGCGCCGACATTGTGCGAAGGCGCCGCCGCCGACCATGCCTATCTCTGGATCCAGGTCGAATGCAGGAAGAACCAGTTGCCCTCCGAGCCCATGCGGAAATTTTGCACGCGCGGCGACATGGCGATGAACACGGGCTGGCTTAGCGTCGGGAAGACCAGCGCATTGTCCATGATGATCTTCTGGGCGTTGCGCGCCGCTTCGCATCGTGCGCCCTGGTCGGAGACCACGCGAAGCTGAGCGACCGTGCGGTCGAGTTCTTCGCCCTTGTAGCCGGTCCACGCCCAGCCGCCCGGCTGGTCCCAGCGCGAGTTCCACACCTGGTCGAGAATGACCGGATCGGGCGAGCGCTGGCGCAGGAACATCAGATCGAAGTCGCGGCGATTGACGCGGTCGAGCTGGATCGGGCCCGGCAGCAATTCGACCGCAAGATCCACGCCGACGCGACGCAGCTGCTGCTGCATCGCCTCGCCGATTTCGCGGTGATGGATCGTGCTCCAGCGCACGCGCAGCGGCGTGCCGTCGGCAACGCCGGGAACGCCACGCGCCTGGCGGATCGGCTGGCCCGGCACCGTACGCCAACCGGCCTCGTCGAGAAGCTGGCGCGCGCGATCGAGATTGGGCTGGTACATGGCCGAAGCGCCCGGCCAGAAGCAAGGATGCACGTTGTCGAGCGGCCCGTCCGACGGGATGTAAGTGCCGTCGTAGAGCAGTCGGTTAAGGGCAGCGGAATCGCGCGCAAACAGCAGCGCTTGGCGAACGCGAATGTCGCTGAGTGGCGGATTGCGGATATTCATAACCTGATGCAGCCCGGTGCCCGACTGTCCGCGCGACAGGAACACGAAGTTCGGCTTGTCCTTGTAGATGTCGCGCGCGTCGGGCGTCAGCGTGAAGCCGACGAGCGTGGTGCCGGCGCGCACGGCTTCGTTCAGCACGGCGTTTTCGCCGATGAAGCGGATCGTGACGCTATCGAGATAGGCCGGGCCCTGCTGGGCCGAAGCGCTGTTCCAGCCGCCGTAATCAGCCCAACGGCGGAACACCATGCGGTCGTTGGTGATCCATTCCGCCAAGGAGAACGGACCCGTGCCAACGAGGTTGCGCTGGAAGTCGGCGAGGCTGAAGCGCTGGGCTGCCGTCGGCGACCAGATCGGCGTGCGGCGCAGACCGTCGAGCAGCGTCACCCACGCTTGGTCATAGACGAAGCGCACGGTCATATCGTCGACGACTTCGACCGATTTGACGGGGCCGATTTCGCTGGCGAGTTGCTTGGAGGCCGTGCGCGGATCGACGATGCGTTCGACGTTGAACTTGACGGCGGCGGCGTTGAACGGCGTACCGTCCTGGAAGCGCACGCCCGGCCGCAGCTTGAACGTCCAGATCTTGCTGTCGGGCGAAAGCTCCCACGACAGCGCCAAGGCGGGCTTGTAGACCGCGTCGGCGTCGAGGATCACGAGCGGATCGGCGATGAAGGAGTTGAACAGCCATGTCGACTGGAACGGATCGATATGCCCGTCCAACGAGGCCGGTTCCTGGTTCGCCGGAAATGCGATGGTGAGGTTGCCGCCGGAGACCGGCGTTTGCGCAAATGCTGCCGAAGCTGCAAACAACGAAGCGAAGGCAAGCGCCTGAAGCTTCGCTGCGATATACCGAAAGGTCATGGGACGCCTCCTGTTTTATCTTCGAAGCTGTTGCCTACAATAAGGCAATCTCGCGACGGACGGTCAAGTCGTTTGTCATACATCTGTGGCATTCGCCGCGCCGTTGCACGGACGATTTGCGTCGGTCCTTGCGTTGCGAGTTTCATGCCATCGTTACGCATCGTTGGTCGTCTTTCCTGTTTGCAATTGCCGCCGACACACTAAGGCGTGGGCAAAGCCAGCGCTGCTGCAACCATCGCAGGACCGTAGTCGCGGTTGGCGGCTGCAAGCGACACTTTCTGCTGACGCAGATCGGCCGCAAGCAGATCGAGTGGCCGTTCGGACGGCGGGCCGAACCCGCCGCCGCCGAGCGTTTCGACGCGCACGGTTTCCCCTGCCCCGACCGAAAGGCCGGATGCCTTCGAATGCAGCACTTCTTCGCGATCCGTGCCCGGATTTCGCACGATGCGCGTGACACTCGAGGGCAGGCCGCCGAACATGCCGGGTGCCGAAACGATATGCGCGTCCGAGCGCACCGACAGCGTCGAGCCGTCGTTGAGGATGCGGATCTGTCGCGCCATGCCGAGCCCGCCCCGATGCCGCCCCGCCCCGCCGGAATCCGGCACGAAACAGTATTCGTCGAGCAGCAGCGGGTATTCGAGTTCGAGCGCTTCGACCGGCAGATTGGTCGAGTTGACCGTGTGCACATGCACAGCGTCCATTCCGTCGCGGTCCTGGAAGGCGCCAATGCCCCCGCCCATGCTCTCGGGATAGACGTAGGTCGTTTTACGCCGCGGATGCCAACCTGAGACCGAAGAGGCGGACGTCGAATCGTTGCTCGACGCCATAGCGCGCTCGATCGGCAAGGCTTGGAACAAGGCGCCGAAAACGGCCCCGCACAGGCGGTTCGACGTGACGGCGCGCGCCGCCACGGCCGCAGGCGGGCGCGGATTGACGATGCTGCCTGCGGGCGCCTCGATGCGGATCGGATCGATCGCCCCTTGATTGGGCATGAGGCCGGGATCGAGCACGGCTTTGACGCAGTAGTAGACCGATGCCTTCAAGGCACTGTCCGGCAGATTGATGGCCCCGCGCGCCTCCGGTCCCGAGCCCGCAAAATCGAAGGTCAGCGTTTCGCCGCGAATGCGCGCCGTGCACACGATCGGCACTTGCGGCCCCGGGAAACCGTCGTCGTCCATCGCGCGCTCGAAGCGATAGTCGCCGTCGGGCAAGGCCGCGATGCGGTTTTTAAGGCGCTGGCTCGTGTAGAGCAGCACGTCTTCAATGGCTTGGGCGACCGCGTCCCAGCCCATGCGGTCGCACAGCTGCAACAGCATGGCGCCTGCGCGCACGTTCGTGCCGATCTGCGTTCGCAAATCGAGGCGACGTTCTTCGGGGTCGCGCGTGTTGGAGGCGATGAGTTCGATGAGGTCTTCGTCGATGGTGCCGCCGCGCGCAATGCGGATGACCGGCAGCCGAATGCCCTCCTCGAAAATCGTGCGCGACGTGCCCGAAGTCGAACCCGGATTGCGGCCGCCGACATCGGCATGGTGCGCGATGTTGCCCGCGAAAAAGCGCACGCGCCCGCCGATATGGACGGGCGTGATGATCGAAATATCGGGCAAATGGCTGCCGCCCGCCAGATACGGATCGTTACAGATGAACGCGTCGCCGGGCGCGAGATCTTCAAGCTTGTAGCGTTTGAGGATCGTCTCGACGGCGCCCATCATGGCGCCGAGATGGATCGGAATGTGCTCGGCCTGGGCGATCAAGCGCCCGTTGGCGTCGATGATCGCAGTCGAGCAGTCGCGCCGCTCTTTGATGTTCGTCGAGAAGGACGAGCGGATCAGGATCGAGCCCATGTCTTCGGCGATCGCGAGCACGCGATTGGAAAACACTTCCATCTGGATCGGGTCGGCGATGCGCTTGGTCATGGTGCAACCTGCAGAACGATGTTTCCCCAAAGATCGACGCGCGCGGTCTGGCCGGACAGGATGAGCGTAGTCGCACTCATCTCGTTCACGATCGCAGGCCCCATGATGTCCATGCCGATCGGCAGCTTCTCGCGGCTGTAGACCGGCGCTTCCTGCCAGCCGTGGCGCGCATCGATATAGACCTTTCGGGCCCCGATCGTGGCGGCGGCAAGCGTGGTGCCGCCCGCAACCTTGGCCTGCGGCGCTTTGGGCACTTCGCCGATCGCCTGGATGCGAGCCGACACGAACTCGATTTCGCGACCTGGGATCGAATAGCCGTAGGCAAGCAGATGTGCTGCGTGGAACCGTTCGACAAGCGTGTGGAGCGCGTGGGCGCCCAAGCCGTCGCAGCCGACTTTCACTTCGAAATTCTGGCCGCGATAGCGCGCGTCGAGCACGCGTTTGAAGCGCCGCCGCGGCTCAGCGATGGCCTCGCGTGCAAGCCACGCATTGCCTTCCGCGATCATCGCGTCGAAAAGGGCCAGCACCGCGCGCCAGTTTTCGGGGCTCGCGTCGCAGAAATGGCTGCGCACATAGTCAGACGACAGATCGGTCAGCAGCATGCCGCGCGCGCACAGCGTGCCCGGCTCGCGCGGAATGAGGGCGCGCGGAATGCCGCATTCGACCGCCACTTCGGCCGCATGCAGAGGCCCGGCCCCGCCGAACGCGCATAAAGCAAACTCCGACAGATCGTAGCCCTTCTCGATCGAGACAGAGCGGATGGCACGGCTCATATTGGCGTTGGCGATCTGCACGATGCCATGGGCCGCAGCTTCGATCGACAGACCAAGCGGCTTGGCGATCGTGTCGTGGATCGCGCGCTTGGCGGCGTCGAGATTGATCGTCATGCGTCCGCCGAGCAAGCTCGTTGCGTCAAGACGGCCCAAGCACAGATTGGCGTCCGTAATCGTCGGCGCCGTCCCGCCGCGCCCATAGGCGACCGGCCCCGGATCGGCACCGGCGGATTCAGGCCCCACTTTCATCGCACCCGCATCGTCGATGCGCGCGATCGAACCGCCGCCCGCCCCGATCACATGGATGTCGATCATCGGCGTTTTCACGGGATAGCCCGCGACGAGCCGATTGGCCGTGTAGCTCGGATTGGAATCGCGGATCAGCGACACGTCGGTCGACGTACCACCGACGTCGAACGTAATCAGATCGGGGAAGCCAGAAACACGGCCGATTTCGGCGGCCCCTACCACACCCGCCGCAGGCCCCGAAACGCACGAGCGCACCGGGCAGGCGCGCACGGTTTCGATCGACATGAGGCCGCCGTTCGAATGGATCGTATAAGGCTGCACGTCGATGCCCACGCTGCGCACGCGCGCTTGGAAGCGTTCGAGATAATTGCCCATACGTGGGCCCACAAACGCGTTTACGACCGTCGTCGAAACGCGCTCGAACTCGCGGAACTCCGGCAGAATCTCGCTCGAGACGCTGACATAAGCCTCCGGCATCAGCTTCTCGACCGCGCGCTTGGCAGCCTGCTCGTGGTCGGCGCGCCGATAGCTGTGCAAAAAGCAGATCGCGACACTCTCGACCTTGGCCGCGCGCAACGCTTCGACGGACTCGGTCAGCGACTTTTCGTCGAGCGGTGTGAGCACCGTGCCGTCGGGGCCAACGCGCTCGGTCACTTCCACGCGCCGTTCGCGCGGCACGAGGACCGGCGGCTTCTGTATGCGATAATCGTAGATCGACGGCCGCGCCTGGCGGCCGAGCTCGAGCACGTCGCGAAAGCCGTGCGTGGTCAAAAGGCCCGTGCGCGCGCCGCGCCGCTCGATCACGATGTTCGTAGCGACCGTCGTGCCGTGCCCCAAATAGCCGATCGCGGCCGGATCGATCGAAAACGTCGCGATGATCTGCCGCAGCCCGTCTTCGATCGCCTGCGAAGGATCCTTGGGCGTCGAGGGCACTTTGAAAAAGCGAATGGCGTCGTTTCGCTCGTCCAGAATCGTGAAGTCCGTAAAGGTCCCGCCAACGTCAACGCCAATTCGAAACATCGTGTCTTGCTCCAGTCCAGGTGCGCACATGCAATATCAAATGACGTTTGTATGCAAGATGAATGTATACAAACGCATTTTTCTTTTAAAATCAGTGCTCAAGCAGCAGTTTCGAAGTCGAAGAACAGGCGATAGCGCGCATGCGCACCCGGTGCCAAAAACCGTACACCGGGTCGCCGCTCCAAGCCGCCGTCGCTCGTTTCGATCTCGGCAAGTCCTTGCCACGGCTCGATACATAAAAACGGAGCACCGGGCTTCGTCCAGATGCCGAGTTGCGGCGAATCGGGGAAGCGTACGGCGATCCCCGCTGCGCCCTCCGGCCCGAACCAAACGCGGCGTGAGGCCACGGATTCGAAATGGAGGGCACCTGCCGCGAACATCGAATCAACGGGCGCCAAACGTCGTCCGACCACCGGCGTCGGAAAAGATTGCGGTTTCAACAGGCCCGTCGCTACATCGGCACGGCGAATGGGTGCGGTCTCGGGCTGATCGAACAGACAGACATAGCGGCTGCGCAAGGCCGCTTCCTGCGGCCACACGAAACCGGGATGGTAACCGAAGCAATAGGGCATCGTTTCGTCGCTATCGTTGCGCACCTTTGCCGCAAACGACAATCCCGTCGCCGTGACCTGCACTTCGACGCGCAGATTGAAGGCAAACGGATAATGCAGCCGCGTTTGCGCGTCGTCCTTCTGCTCGAAGATCGCGGACTGCGCGTCGTGCGCAACAATTGTGCAGTCGCGATCGCGGAAGAAGCCGTGCGGCGGCATCGGATAGGTTTTGCCGGCGATCGAAACGGCCCCGTCCTTCGAGCGACCGATCACCGGAAACAGCAGCGGCGCGCATGCGTCCCACCAGGCCGGGTCGCGCTGCCACAGCGTCTGCACACCCTGCCATTCGAGGCTCACAAGTTCGGCACCGCGCAACGCAAACCGCGCCGCGATCGCCGAATTGCCGATCTGGATTTCAGCCCCCATTGTCGCATTCCCCGTAGGCAATTCATGAACACAATGAACCACAACCGTTTTGTGACATTAAATGTCCTGTGTTTCCATGATCGTGAAAGAATATTCTACGTTGACATGAAACAGGCGTTCATAATATGAAACGCGCACCAGACGAAGCGCTGGGCATCAGGGGGAAACGTGAAAAAACTGGCGGTTGTTGCCGACAGCGAAGTGCCGAACGACCAGGGGCGCGAAATCCCCGGCGCCCAAGCCTTGCGGCGCGGTCTGTCGCTGCTCGATATCGTTGCCGAAAACCCGAGCCGCCTACGCTTCAGCGAAATTGCCGACAAAGCTGGCCTCACCCGCGCCACTGCCCACCGCATGCTCGCAACCCTCGTCGAAGCCGGCCTGCTGCGCATCGACGAGCGCGACCAGACCTACAGCCTCGGCTTCCGCCTGTTCGAGATGGCCCATCGCGTGTGGGACCAGTTCGATCTGCGCAGTGCCGCAGAGCCCGAACTCGAGCGGCTGCGCGATTTGACGGGCGAGACGATCCGCCTCGGCATCCTCGACGGCGACAGCATCCTCTATATCGACCAGCGCGAAGCGGCCCAGGCGGTGCGCTTGGGCAACGGTGTCGGTTCGCGCACGGCGTGCCATGCGAGCGGTGCGGGCAAGGCGATCCTCGCCCATCTTGATCCGCTCACGCGCGACCGGCTGTTGAATGCCTTGGGTCTGCGACGCTTCACGCCCAACACCATCGCCGAGCGCGATCCGCTCGACCGCGAACTCGATCTCACCAAAGCGCGCGGCTATGCCGTATCGCTCGAAGAGCAGCATCTGGGCATCAACTCGGTCGGCGCCCCGATCCTCGATCCGCGCGCACGCTCGATCGGCGCCATCGCGATCGTCGGCCCCTCCTACCGGCTGCCCGTCGACAAGCTGCACGCACTTGGGCGCGACGTGATGGAAGCCGCCCGACGTATTTCCGGCAATGCAGGACAAGTCGCAATGTCGATCCAAATAAGCCCGCGCCCGCTTGGGTCGGATCGCGACGATCTAGTCTCTGCCGTGCCGACCACAGCGTTCCTTGGCGAGGGGCCGGTGTGGCTTCCCGAGGCCAATCGCCTGCTCATGGTCGATATCCTCGCCCCGGCCGCGATCGTCGCCGATCCCGAAAGCGGGGCCTTCATCTCGCACCCGATGCCGGAACTCATCAGCGCCATCGTGCCGCGCCGCCGCGGCGGTTTTGTCGCGGCCATGCAGAGCGGCTTCAAGACCATCGATCTCGACGGCGGCGGCATCTCCACCATCGCCGCCCCCGAGGCCGACCGCCCGGGCAACCGTTTCAACGACGGCAAATGCGATCGGCGCGGCCGCCTGTGGGCCGGCACGCTCGCGATCGACACCACGCCGGGCCACGGTGCGCTCTATCGCCTCGACCCGGACGGGCGCTGCACAAAAATGGACAGCGGCTTCCACGTGTCGAACGGACTCGGTTGGAGTGCCGACGACCGTACCTTCTATTTCACGGACTCAGGCCCCAAGCGCATCTACGCCTACGATTACGACATCGAAACCGGCGCGATCGCCAATCGGCGCGTATTCGTGCAATTGCCCGACGGCGTGGGCACGCCCGACGGGCTTGCTGTCGATGCAGAAGGCTTCGTGTGGTCGGCGCATTGGGACGGCTGGTGCGTCACGCGCTACGACCCCGACGGCAAAGTCGACCGGGTGATCAACCTGCCCGTCCCGCGCCCGACGAGCTGCGCGTTCGGCGGGCCGGACCTTTCCACGCTCTACATCACAAGTGCGCGCATTCGTCTGTCGGCCCAGCAGCTCGCCGAAGCACCGCTCTCGGGCAGCGTGTTCGCCCTCAAATCCGGCTTCCGCGGTTTGGCGGAATCCCCGTTCGCAGGCTAAGGAGCTCGCAAAGAAAATGGCCAGCGTCCGCCTCGAAAACGTCCGCAAGAATTTCGCCGGCACGCATGTGCTGCACGGCATCGATCTGCAGATCGACGATGGCGAGTTCGTCGTGTTCGTGGGTCCCTCGGGCTGCGGCAAATCGACCTTGCTGCGCCTCATCTGCGGCCTCGACGAAGTCACGTCGGGGAACATCGCGATCGACGGCGAGATCGTCAACGACGTGCCGCCCGCCAAGCGCGGCATTGCGATGGTGTTCCAGTCCTACGCGCTCTATCCGCACATGAGCGTGGCCGAAAACATGGGCTATGCGCTGCGTCTTGCGGGCACGCCGAAAGACGAAATCGCGCGCCGTGTCGGTGCCGCCGCCGCCGTGCTGCGCCTCGACGCCCTGCTGACGCGCAAGCCGCGCCAACTCTCCGGCGGCCAGCGCCAGCGTGTAGCGATCGGGCGCGCGATCGTACGCGAGCCGCGCGTGTTCCTGTTCGACGAACCGCTCTCCAATCTCGACGCCGCCTTGCGCATCGACATGCGCACCGAGATCGCGAGCCTCAAGCAGCGCCTCGGCACGACGATGGTCTATGTCACGCACGACCAGATCGAGGCGATGACGCTCGCCGACAAGATCGTCGTGATGCATGCGGGCCGCGTGGAACAAGTGGGGGCACCGCTCGATCTCTACCGGCGGCCCGCCAACCGCTTCGTTGCGACCTTCATCGGTTCGCCGCGCATGAATCTGGTTCCCGCCACGAGCGACGCCGACGGCATCGTTCGCTTGGCCGACGGCACGCCTACACCGCTTCGCGCGGCAAACGCCGCCGAAATCGGCCTGCGCGCCGAACATCTGCGGCTCAGCGCGGACGGCGAAGCCACCGATTTCGAAGGAACCGCAGTCGCGGTCGAGCATCACGGGGCCGATCTCTTTGCGCATGTGCGCCTTGCGCGCGCAAACGCAACGCTGATCGTGCGCCAGGTCGGCGACAGCGCGCTTGGGGTCGGCGCACCCGTTCGCCTCGCCGTCGATTGGACTCAAGCGCATGTTTTTGCCGCCGACGGTATGCGTTGCCAAACATCGACCGAAGCGAAGGTGGCCGCATGAGTGCGATCTATCCCGATCTCGCCGGAATGCCGGTTCTGATAACGGGCGGTGCCTCGGGCATCGGTGAAGCCCTCGTTGCGGCCTTTGCCGCTCAGAAGGCGCGCGTTGCGGCGATCGACATCAATGCCGAGCGCCTGCGCCAAACCGCCGATGCGATTGCAGCGCAAACGGGTACGAAAATCGAAACCGCCTGTGTGGATCTGCGCGACGTGCCGGCCTTGCGCGCGGCCGCGACAGAGCTTGCCGCGAAGACAGGAACCTTCCGCGCCCTCGTCAACAATGCCGGCGACGACGCGCGCCATCCGTGGCGCGACATGACGCCCGAATTGTGGGACGAGCGCTTTGCCGTGAATGCGCGCCACCAATTTTTTACCGCCCAAGCGGTTGCGCCCGCGATGGGCGAAGCGGGCGGCGGAGCGATCGTCAATCTTGGTTCGATCTCGTGGATGTTCGGGGCCGCCGGCCTCATCGCCTATACGACCGCCAAATCCGCGATTATGGGTCTCACAAAATCGCTCGCGCGCGAGCTCGGCAGTTTGCGCATCCGCGTGAATTCGATCGCCCCCGGTTGGGTGTTGACCGAAAAACAGATCGCGCGCGCCAATGCCGAGGATCCGGCGAAGTTCAAAGCCTATCTCGACCGCCAATGCCTCAAGGAACATCTCGAACCCGCGGACGTCGCCAAGCTCGCTTTGTGGCTGTCGTCGGCGGAATCGCAACGCTGCACCGGCCAGACTTTCGTGCTCGACGCCGGCGTGGTCTAGACGCCTTCGCAACAACTGCGCGGTCGCGGCGCGCAGCAAAAAGAACAACGGACCTTCCGCGAGGTCCGAAATCTCGAGGGGAGAAACGACAATGGCCCAATTCAACCGTCGCCAATTCGGCGCTTTGGCTGCCGCCGGTGCGGCCAGCCTCGCCGTTCGTCCGGCTGCTGCACAGTCCGGCCAGCTGAACTTCATGAGCTTCAGCTACGCCGAAGAACCCAACAAACCCTTTGTCGTGAGCCTGCTCGACAGTTTCAAGACCGCAAGCGGCGTAACCGTCGAACCGATTGCGACCGCGTGGGGCGACACGCAGCGCAATGTCATGCTGCGCCAGCGCTCAAAGACGCTGCCCGACAGCGTGCAGTTGCAGGATCGCTGGCTACCCTCGATGGCGGCATTGCCCGAGATCGTCGATCTCGATGCGCTGCTCGGCCGGCCTGCCATCGAAGCGGCTTTGGCGCCGACGGCCTTGGGCCTGGGTCGCGTCGGCGGCAAACAGATCGGCATTCCGCTGATTTCGGGCTCGGTCGGTATGGTCGCCAATTCCGAAGTGCTCGCCAAAGCGGGCGTTGCCAAAATTCCCGAAACGCTGGCCGAATTCCGCACGGCATTGATTGCCGTGCGCGACAAGGTCCCGAACTCGGTGCCGTTCGCGATGGCGACGAAGAACCCCTCATCGATCCCGCTTGACGTGCTGCTGATCTATTGGGCGTTCGGCGCGCGGATGATCGACGAGGCGGGCGAAGTGCATGTCGCCTCCGCTGAAGGCAAAGCCGCGATGGATTTCATCGCCGGCCTCATGAAAGACCGGCTCGTCGCACCCGAGATCGACCGGCCAGACTCGCGGCGCCTGTTTGCGCAAGGCAACGCGGCTTTCTATTTCGACCCGCCTGTCGCACGCACGTTCGCGCGCAGCTTCTCGGGCCGCGGGCCTGCGGCCGACGCGTTTGTCGTACCGATGAAAACGCCGGTGCTCAAGGCAGGCGACGTCCCGCGCTCGGTCGAATGGGGCCACATTGTGACTCTGTTCAACAGCCCGGCCAATCGCGACCGCAACGGCCCGGGCGCGAAGTGGATTTCGCACATTCTGTCCGATGGCGTGCAGACGACATTTCCGCTGCAAGTGGGCGGACTGCCCGTTACCAAATCCGGTCGCGCCGCACCTGTCGTACAGAACGACCCGTTCCTCAAAGCCTGGGGCGAAGCCACCGTCGCCACGGGCAAACATGAGATCGGCATCTGGGACAACTCGCCCGAACTCTCGACGATCCTCAGCGAGGAAACCCAAGCCGCCTTGCTCGGCCAGAAGTCCGCAAGTGCGGCTGCCGATTCGATGCAGTCGCGCATGAAGGCCTCGATGGCCAAGCGCGGCTGACGATGGCATCGGCCGCCACCCTTGCAAGTCCGACCCTTCGCGTCTCCCCCGCCGCACGGCGGGGGGGATTGAAGGCCAACGAGCGGCGCATCGGCTGGCTTTTTCTGATCCCTGCCCTGCTCGCCTTTGCGGGCGTGATCGCACTGCCCTTCGTGCGCGCGCTCGGCATCGCATTCACGCGCAACGATCTGCGCACGCCGATCCCGCGTTTCATCGGCTTCGACAATTTCAAGACGATACTTGCATCGCCCGAAATCATGGGCTCGTTCGTCACGACCGCGATCTATGTGACGGCGGCGACAGCCTTCACGCTCGTGCTGGGCCTCGCCTGGGCGCTGATCTTGAACCAACCTTTTCGCGGCCGCACGGCCTTGCGCGCGGCTTCGCTGATCCCGTGGGTGCTGCCGAGCACAGTTACGGCCTTCGTGTGGGGCTGGATCTTCAACAGCCGCTACGGCGTATTGAATGCTGGCCTCATCGAACTTGGCCTCATCGACCGCCAGCAGGCCTGGCTGTCGGACGCGACCGGTGCCATGGTCGCCGTCGTCGTCACAAAGGTTTGGCTGTCGATCCCGCTTTTTATGTCATTTTTCCTCGCAGGGCTGCAGAGCCTCGACCGCGAGCAGGTCGATGCGGCGCGCGTCGATGGAGCGGGCAATTTCGCGATCCTTCGCGACCATATTCTGCCGCATCTGCGCCCCGTCGTGCTTGTCGTGATCGTGCTCGGTCTCATCGGCAATCTGCAGCATTTCGACACGATCTATGCGCTCACGAGCGGCGGCCCGGTGCGCGCCACGACCGTGCTGTCGATCGAAGTCTTCCGCCGCGCCTTCGACCAGTGGGATTTGGGCCTCGCCTCAGCGGTTGGCCTCCTATGGGTCGCAACGATCATGCCGGCAGCCTATTTCTATCTTCGCCATCTGCTGCGGGGGGTCTAGGCAATGTTCGATCTCTCCTCGCTCACCGCCCGCACGATCTTTGCACTCTGCGCCGTCGCGATCGGCTTCTTCCTGTTCTTCCCGATCTACTGGCTTGCGATTTCCGCCTTCAAAGGCAATGCCGAGCTCTACCGCATCGTGCCCACATTGTGGCCGCATGCGCCCACGCTCGACAATTTCGAGACCGCGATCACGCGCGGCAAGCTTTTGCTGCATCTCAAAAACAGCCTGATCGTTTCGGGCAGTGCGGCGGCGATCAACTCGCTGCTTGCGATGTATGCGGGCTATTCCTTCGCCAAATTCCAGTATCCGGGGCGGCGTGCGATCATGCTGCTGCTGCTGTCGGCGCAGGTCTTCCCGTTCGGGCTGCTGCTGATCAGCCTCTATCCGATGATGACCGATTTGGGCCTCATCGATACCCGGCCGGGGCTCGTTCTCTCCTACATCGTCTTCGCGCTGCCGGTATCGACCTACATGCTCTACAGCTATTTCAGCCAGGTGCCGAGCGAGCTCATCGAGGCAGCCCGCGCCGACGGGGCGAGCGAGCTGCGCATCTTCCACACGATCGTGCTGCCGGTTTCGATCCCGGCCGTCGTCACCGTTTTTCTCTACGGCTTCATGTGGTCGTGGAACGATCTGCTCTACGCGATGACGCTGATCGTGTCGGAAGACAAGCGCACGGTCGGCCCCGGCCTGCTGCTGAGCTATCTCAACGAAGTTAATGCCGATTGGGGCGGTGCGATGGCGGCCTCGCTGGTGGCGTCGCTGCCGATCGTCATCGCGTTCGGTTTTCTGCAACGGTGGTTCATACAAGGCGTCACAGCAGGATCAGTCAAATGAGCGAACTTTCGGGCGTGTTTCCGGTCCTCCCCACCCCATTCACGCCCCAGGGTGCGGTCGACCGTGCGGCGTTTGCGCGCATCTTCGATTTCGTGCTCGCAAGCGGTGCAGACGGCATCGTGTTTCCCGGCATGGCGAGCGAGGTCGAAAAACTAACCGCCGACGAACGCGCCGATCTCGTGGCGTTTCTGGGCGAACGCCTCGCGGGCCGCATCCCGTTCATTGTCGGTGCGAGTGCCGCGACCCCCGAAGCGGCTGCCGGCTTTGCGGAGGCAGGCCGCAAGGCGGGTGCGGTTGCCGCGATGATCATGGCACCCTCCGCCTGCGGCCAGGATGTGGCCGCACACGTGGCTTTCTACCGCGCCGTTTCCGAACGCACGCCGCTGGCCTTGATGCTGCAGAACGCGCCCTCGCCGATGGGTGCGGGCCTCGCACCCGAATTGGTGGCCGAGATCGCGACGCAAGTGCCCGCGATTCGCTACGTCAAAGAAGAGACCCTGCCTTGCGGCCAGCACGTGACCAAGATTCTGGCTGCGACCAAGGGCAGTCTTGCCGGCGTGTTCGGCGGTGCGGGCGCGCGCTATGTGCTCGACGAGCTTGCGCGCGGGGCCAGCGGCACCATGCCCGCGAGCGAACTTGCCGACGTGCACGTGGCCATGATGCGCGCCTGGAAGGGCGGCGACCGTGGACGCGCAAGGACCATCTATTCGCGCACGCTGCCGCTTTTGCTGTTCCAGGCGATCTTCCGCGTGCGCGCGACGAAAACCTTGCTGCAGATGCGCGGGCTTCTGGACTGCACAGCAGCCCGCGCCGCCGGTCCCGTCTTCGATGCGCACGACAGCGCGGAATTCGCCATCCTCGCCGCCGAAGCCGCCGACCTGTTCTCGGTCCACAAGCTCAAAGAAAGCGCCTGACATGCCGCCGCTCGACGCCATTGCCAAAGTCGAAAGCTTCATCGTTTCCATCCCGCGCGATGTGCCCTATCTCGGGCCGCTGCGCGAAGGCGAGAGCGTCAACGAGAAGGGCTATCTCGTCCGCAAGGGCAATCGGTCGATCTATCCGTCGTCCGACATGTCGGTGCTCGTGAAAATCACCGGCGAGAGCGGCAAGGTCGGCTGGGGCGAGACCTACGGCATCGTGGCTCCGCATGCGGTCAAAGCCATCATCGACGATGTGCTCGGCCCTGTGATGCGCGGCCGCGACCCTTCGGATCCCGTAGTGCTGCACGAGGATCTCTACGACCTCATGCGCGTGCGCGGCTTTTTCGGCGGCTACTATGTCGACAGCCTTGCCGGCGTCGACATCGCCGTATGGGATCTCTACGGCAAGCTTGCGGGCCTGCCGCTCGCCAATCTGCTTGGCGGCGCGCGCACGCGCACCCTTCCGGCCTACGTGTCGGGCTTACCGAAAGCGACATTGCACGAGCGCTGCGATCTTGCGGTCGAATGGGTGGGCAAGGGGTACGACGCGATCAAGTTCGCGGCCGCCATGTCCGACGACGGTATTGTCAAAGAGATGGCGGCCTTGCGCGAGGCGGTCGGCCCGAACGTGCGCCTGATGGTCGATCTGCATTGGAAGTTCGAGGCTGCCGAGGCGATCCGCCTCATCCGCAAGCTCGAAGCCTACGACCTCTATTTCGCCGAAGCGCCCTGCGAGCCCGAAGACATGGAAGGCCAGGTGGCCGTGGCGCGCGGCATCGGCACGGCGTTGGCGCTGGGCGAAGAATGGCGCACCGTGTTCGAATACCGGCCGCGCTTCGTGGCGCGCGCCATGGGCATCATCCAGCCCGAGATGGGCCATACCGGCGTGACCGAATTTTTGCACATTGGCCGCATGGCGCATGCGTTCCACGTGCAGACGATCCCGCACGCTTCGATCGGCATCGGCGTGTTCATGGCGGCGAGCCTGCACGCGACGGCCGCCTTGAAGCGCGTGCCGTACCACGAATACCAGCACTCGATCTTCGACAAAAACCTCGCCTACGTGACCGGCGACATGGCGTGCAAGGCGGGCGCCTACACGTTGCCGAGCGGCCCCGGGCACGGCGTGGAGCCCGCCCCTGCCGTGTTCGACCATATCGTCAAAGGCTGAACCCGATGCACCGCTTCGAGGGCATCTACCCGATCCTCTACTGCTTCTACGGCAGCGACGGCGCCCTCGACGCTGGTGCCATGCGCGCCCAAGTCGATCATTGCATCGCCGCCGGTGCCCACGGCATTGCCGTGCTCGGCCTTGTGACCGAGGTCCATAAACTCGACACGGCCGAACGGCGCCTACTTGTCGAGACCGTGGGTGCGGCGATCGGCGGGCGCGTGCCCTACGCGGTGACGGTCGGCGAACCGACGGTCGAGGGCCAGATCGAATTCGCGCGCATGGCCCGCGCCAACGGAGCGGCTTGGGCGATCCTGCAGCCCCCGCCCGGCAAAGGCCTCGATGTGTCCGCCTTGCAGCGCCATTTCGGCAGCATTGCCGATGCGCTCGATTTTCCCGTGGCGATCCAGAACAACCCGGTGAATCTCGACAGTTCGATGAAGCCGCTCGAGCTTGCCGATCTCGTGTCGAAGCACGCCAATATCGGCTTGCTGAAGGCCGAAGGCTGGTCGGTCGATATCGCCACAACGCTTGCGGCCCTCGACGGCAAGGTCGATGCGTTCGGTGGGCATGGCGGGCTCGAGTTTCTTTCCCTGCTGCGCAGCGGCGGGGCGGGCTTGATCCCAGCCCCGGACTGCGTGGCGATCCAGGTCGAAATCTTCCGCGCCTTTCGCGAAGGCACGCAAGCTTCGCTGGCCCGCGCCCAACGCCTGCATGAAGCGGTACTTCCGCTGATCGTTTTCATGACGCGCGGCGTACCGGGCATCCTATGCTACGGCAAGCGACTGATGGCGCGGCGGCTTGGGCTTTCCAAAATCGTGGACCGCGCGCCCGCTTTGACGCCGACGGATTTCGGCATGGCCGAAATGGAACGACTGCTCGACGCCGCCTACGCTACCGAAAAAACGCTCTAAGAAAAACCAACGGAGGAAACCATGGAACGCCGGACCTTTCTGACGGGCGCACTCGCCGCCGCTGCCGCAGCACATTCGGCTGCCGCACAAACGCCCGCCCTCGTGCTCGATTTCCCGAGCTGGCAGGCCGAAGAGCCCGGCGTATCAGGCTGGTGGAAGGCCGTGATCGCCGAGTTCGAAGCGGCCAATCCCGGCGCCAAAGTGAATCTCTACTCGATCCCGTTCACACAATATGTGCAGCAGCTGACCGTGCGCTTTGCCGGCAACAACGCGCCGGACATCGTGCATCTGCCGACCCGGAATTTCGCGGCCTTCGCTTCGCAAGGCTGGCTTGCCCCGCTCGACGACCGGCTCGCGCGCACCGATATCCTGCAGAGCTGGACGCCCTTGCAGTCGGAGATGAAGTGGGAGGGCAAAACCCAAGGCCTGTTGCTGATGGGTTACGGCAGCCTGCTCTACTACAATGAAAAGCTGCTGGCCGATGCCGGGCTTTCGGTGCCCACCACGCCCGCCCAATGGCTCGAGGCGATCGAAAAAACCACGAAGCGCGACCAGGGCCAGTTTGGCCTCGTGGCGACCTCGATCGAGCATCCCAATCTCGTGGTCGAAGCGGGCACCTGGGTCATGGGCCAAGGCCTCGATTGGCTGCGCCAGGGGCGCTACGATTTCGCCAACGCCCAGGTCGTGGCGGCGGTCGACCAGTATCGCCGCTCGATGCGCTTTGCCCCGCCCGGCATGAACTCGACGACCGGCCGCCAGCTCTTCATCGACGGCAAGGCGACGTTCCTGCGCGACGGGCCGTGGGTATGGGCGTTCGTGGCCCGCGCCCCCGAAGCCGTGCGCCCGCATCTCAAAGTCGCCCGCGTGCCCTTCCCGAAGGAAACCGGCGGCACCTCCAACAGCCTGCATATGCCGGCGAACCTTGCGGCCAACAAGCGCGAGCTCGTGTGGAAATTCTTCGAGCTCGCCGCGAGCCCGAAATGGCAGGCCGAGTACGTGCTCCAGTCGGCCTCGCCAGCCCCGCGCCGCGGTTCGCTCGGAGCCGACGCTGCGGCGCGCCTGCCGCATCTGAAGCTCGTGATGGATGCGGCCGCGAGTGCGGTATCGGTCTTCCCGACCAATCCCGCCTTGATGGAGGGCTACAACGAATACGCCTCGATCTTCGGCCGTGCGATGATGCGGCTGATCTCGACAGAAGAACCCACGCCGACCGTGATGGCCGGCCTGCAGCGCGAACTCGAACGCGCCGTTCCGCTGCGTTGATGCGAGCGTACTTGCGACGGCGGCGGCAGACCTTCATCGCCTACGGTCTGCTCAGCCCCGCCTTTCTGATGGTCGCGGGCCTCATCGTGTATCCGCTCTACACGGTGTTCGCGACCAGCTTGCGCGAGGGCCGAGCACCCAACATCGCTCGGCTCGACCGCTTGCCGCTCGGCTTCGGCAATTTCCTTCGGGCACTCGGCGACGAACAGGTCTGGCATTCCGCCGCCGTGACCCTGTTCTACGCCGCCGGTACGATCGTGCCGTCCTTCGCGATCGGCCTCGGCATCGCCTTGCTGCTGAACCGCGACTTCCCCGGACGGCGCTATGTACGCAGCTTAATGCTGCTGCCCTGGGCCGTACCCGGTGTGGTTGCGGCGATCGCGTTTCTGTGGATGTTCGATGCGTCCTACGGCGTCGTGAATTCGGTCTTGCGCCGTTTGGGCCTCATCACGAGCGACATCGCCTGGTTCGTCGACAGCGACACCGCCCTCTACGCCGTGCTGCTGCCGACGATTTGGAAATGCTTCCCGTTTTTTACGCTCACGCTGCTCGCCGCCCTCCAATCGGTGCCGCAGGCTTTGTACGAAGCCGCCCGCATCGACGGTGCCGGAACGACCGCCGAATTCCGCTACGTGACCTGGCCCGGCATTCGCACCGCGGCCGTGCTCGCCGTGATCCTGCAAACACTATGGGTCGTCAAAGATTTCGACCTCGTGTTCGCCACGACCGGCGGCGGCCCTTCGCGCGCCACGCAGACGCTGTCGATGTTCGTCTACGAAGAAGCGTTCCAGTTCTTCCGCATGGGCTACGCCTCGGCGGTCGGCGTCTTGATGCTGTTCGTATGCGCAGGCCTCGCCTTCGTAGCCATGCGCTGGGGCCGGCAGCAGGACGGCCAATGACCCGCAACCGCCTCCATGGCCTTGCCACGCTTGCCGCGTGCTGCGCCATCGCAATCGTGGTGCTGTTCCCGATCTACTGGATCGCGATGACGGCGATCCTGCCGACCGAGATCATGCTCTCGCGCAATCCGCCGCTCCTGCCCCCGCTCGACCGCGTGAGCCTTGCAGCCTATCCCGAGATATTCGCGCGCAAGCCCATCCTCACGTGGCTCGCCAACAGCGTGATCGTCGCCGTCGGCACGCTGGCGGTCGCGATCGTCGCAGCCGCGATGGCGGGCTACAGCCTGTCGCGCTACCGCACCAAGGCGCAGCAGGCGATGGGCTTCGGCCTGCTCGCCAGCAAGATGCTGCCAGGCTCGCTGATCATCATCCCGTTTTTCATCCTGTTCTCGAAGGTCGGCCTCATTGAAACCAAGACCGGCGTGATCCTGGCCAACGCCGCCATCGCCGTGCCCTTCGCCACGTGGCTGCTCAAAGGGTTTTTCGATGCAATCCCGCGCGAGCTCGAACAGGCCGCGATGATCGACGGCTGCAACGAATGGCAAGCCTTCCGCCACATTGTGCTGCCCTTGGCGCGGCCGGGGCTCGCAGCCTCGGCCACGTATGTCGCGATCGTCACTTGGGCCGATCTCGTCTTCGCACGCACGCTGATGAGCAAGCCCGAGAACTGGCTGATGACGGTCGGGCTGCAGTCTTTCATGGGCGAGTATCTCGTCGAATGGTCGGCACTGATGGCGGCGGCGACAATCTCGCTGCTGCCGATGCTTATTCTTTTTTTCCTGCTCGAACCATTCCTCGTCAAAGGCATGACGCAGGGCTCGCTTGCGAACTGAAGTACCGCCCGGTCGCCCGCAATACGCAACATCCTGCGACAGTAGGTTACGGTAACCTATTTATCGCATTGATATTCCACAAATGTAACCACGACGAAGGTTTCTGGTTACATGTTGCAAGGCCCGCTGGAAACGCTATTCCAGCTTCGTCTTTCTTCACATTTCAAACAGCGTACGCCGCCGTACAGCCACGACAACGATGGCTTTTGTTTAGCATATTTCTGCTTCGAATCCGACTGAAAGTTATATCTAGGCAGAAAATCCTTTATAGAACAATAGGGATACAAGATGGCGAAGCCCTAGACCTCGCCCGGCGTACGCGACGGCGTGCAGGAAACCGCGACGACGAGCCCGGCGTCGCCGATGACATGGCGGTATTCGTAGTTCAGCGGCAGATACATCGCATCGCCCGGCTTGAAGATGCGCTTGCGCCCGTCCGACAGGTCGGTCTGCTCCGACCAGCCATGCATGCAATAGAGCACCACCTCGTGGATGCCGTCGCCTTTAACGACCGTGTCGAAATGCGGCATGTAGGTCGTGATGTGGAACGAGAAGCTCGACCCTTGCAGATACTTCGCGATCAGCCGATGGCTGAACTCCTTGCCCTCGTGAATCCAGACGCGTTCGACGTCTTCCTGGCGGCTCCACATGATCTTCTCGCCCATGGCGGTTTTCCTTTCTCAAGCGTGCGGGTTGATGGCGTTGTCGATCTGGTCGCGCAGCCGCGCCCAGGGCAGCCACAGGCGCGGGCTCAACGCCGCGAGGCCGTGCAGCGCCATCGGGGCGGGCGGTTCGGGGGGCAGCGGAAAATCGGCGAAATCGTCGGCCGCAAGCGCTTGAGCAAGGGCCGCACCAAGAGCCGTGCCAAGCGCATTACCGCGGCCGTTGCACGCAATCAGCGCGTGGCAGCCTGGCCCCAGAGCAAACAGCTTCGGCATCAGCCCGCGCGTGACCGCCACCGTGCCGCGCCACACATAATCGACAGGAAGGCTGCCGAGATCGGGAAACAGGCGCGCAAAACGACGCATGAAAAACGGCGGCAGGCGCGTATCGGCACCGGGTGCGAAAGCCGCCATGCCACCGCCGAGGAGGCGCCCATCGGCCGACAGCCGGAACGCGACCGGATCGCGCCGCATGTCGGTCACGCAGCCGCCGTGCGGCAGAATTCGCGCGCGGATTGCAGGCGGCAGCGGTGCCGTGGCGATCTGGTGGACCTCGACCGGGATCTGGCTGCGCGCAAGCTCGGGCGACAAGCTGCCTGCAAGCGCGTTGGTGGCGAACAGTACGCGGCGCGCCGAAACGCTTCCCGAAGGCGCGTCAAGCGTCCACCCGTCCGGCATGCGCGTGAGTGCCACGACCGGCGAATGCGCGAACAACTTGCCGCCCAGCGCTTCGAAGCGTGCTGCAAGTCCGCGCGCATAAGCCAAAGGATCGATGGTGCCGCCGCGCGTATAGTCGATCGCACCGCGATAGAATGCGGTTCCCATGCGCGAAGCGGCGGCCGTCCCATCAAGCAGTTCGACGGCTGCACCAGCGCGGCGCCAGGAAGCGACGCGTGCGGCGACGCCCGGCACTTGGCGCGCCCACGGTGCAGCCTGGATAAAGCCGCGCTGATCGGCATCGCAGGCAATCGCGTGCCGGCGCACAATGTCGAAAAGCGTATCGGCGGATTTGGCGACGAGATCGACCAAGCGTGCGCCGCGTTCGGGCCCAAGCCGTGCCGCGATCTCTTCGGGGCCGAGACTTGCGTTGAGGGCGGGCACCACAAAGCCTGTGTTGCGCCCCGAAGCGCCGCTGCCGACGGCTCCCGTCTCGACAACCGCGCAATCGATGCCGCGTTCGGCCAAATGCAGTGCCGCCGAAAGACCGACGATGCCGGCACCGACGATCGTGACATCGCATGAAACGTCCATCGCAAGGCTCGGCGCTGCGGCGGGCGCTTGGTGTGCGGCATACCACAGCGTGCGCGCGTAGCCGTGCCCCTCGTCTGCCTCGCGCACCGCTATGCCCCTTCCCATCCCCGACGAAATGTCTTTATGATAGGGCATATAATTTGCACTGCTCGGCCCGACGAACGCAATGTTTGAACGACGCCGCCACCGCATCCGCCGTGCGGCGCACTTCCAAAGGGGGACGACATGAAATTTGCCCGTTTTGCAGCCGGTTTTGCGGCTGCCTTGTTTATCGCGTTAGCCGGCGGCGCCAAAGCGCAGTCGGTTCCGGCCTCGGCCCTTCAAACTGCGGGCGAGATACATTTTGCCGCCGACTTCGCGGCCCCGCCGAACCAGTTCATCGACGCGCAAGGCCGCATGGACGGGCTCAATGTCGATCTTTGCGGCGAGATCGCCAAGCGCCTCAATCTGCGGATCCGCTGGACCAATCTCGCTTTTCCGGGCCTCGTGCCGGGCTTGCAGGCAAACCGCTTCGATGCGCTGTGCACGGCGATCTTCGTGAACCCGCAGCGCCTCGAGATCATGAACATGGTGTCCTACGTGCAGTGGGGCGAAGGCATGATGATGCGCGCGAACGACCCGCAGATCGCGCGCTGCACGCCGACCAGCGGCGATGCGGCGAGCTACTCGGCCTGCTTCGACCAGCTCGCGGGCCGTGCGGTGGCCGTCGCGTCGGCCGGCACCACGCACCAGAATCTGCGCGCCCAGAACGACCGGCTCAAAGCCGCCGGCAAGCCCGAGATGACGATCCGCGCCTTCGACACGAACGGCGACGCGATCCAAGCGCTCGTGGCGGGCCAGGCGGCGGCCGTGTACGTGAACGATCCGCAAGGTGCGTTTTTCATCAATCGCGAGCCGGCGAACCAGGCGGCATATCGCATGGCGTTTGTCGGCTTCAACCCGAACCGCCTTGCGATCGCCACGTTGAAGCCCAATCGCGCGCTTGCGGATTCGATCAAGGGTGCGCTTGAGTCGATGCGCGCCGACGGCAGCTATGGGCGCATTGTGGCCAAGTGGGGGGTCGCCGCCGTGCCCGAATTCGCGATCCAGCCCTAGGCCCAAGCGACGTCCGCGTGCAGTTCTCCTCGACGGTTTTCTCGACGTATCTCGTCGATCCGCGCTTCGCGAACGCGGCTCTCACCACGGTGTGGATCGCCGTTCTTGCCCAGCTGGCAGGAACGGCGATCGGCCTTGGGGCGGCCCTCGCCCGCGACCGCGGGCCCGCCCCGCTCGCGGCACTTGCCCGCCTTTACGTGCTTGTGTGGCGCGGCACGCCTTTGTTGGCACAACTGCTGCTGATCTATTTCGGCCTGCCGCAATTCGGGCTGCGCCTCGGCGTATGGGAGGCGGGCCTGATCGGCCTTTCGCTCTACGCCGGCGCCTACATGGCCGAGATCGCACGGGCTGCCTTCGCCGCAATCGATCCGGGCCAGGATGAAGCGGCCCGCGCGCTCGGCATGCCGACGGGCACGTCGCTGCGCGCCATTCTGCTGCCGCAAGCGATCCGCCTAATGCTGCCGCCCGTCGGCAACGAATTCAACAGCATGCTGCGCACGACCTCGCTGCTATCAGTCATCTCGGTCGAGGAACTGCTGCGCGTGACGAGCATGGCGATCAACGAAACCTTCCGTTCGGTCGAACTCTATGCGGTCGCAGCACTCTATTATTTGGCGATGACGACGGTCTGGACCTTCGTCCAGGTCCGGCTCGAACGTCGCTATGCCGTCGGCATCCGAACCTTGCGCCCAAGTGCCACGGGCGCGTGACGAAATCCCAAGGAGACGTATTTTGAGAAAACACCGACCGGCCGCCAAAGACGGCAAACTGCGCGCCATCATCTGGGGCTTCGGCTCGCTCGGCATGCTCATGGTCAAAGCGTTTGCGGCCGGCGTGACCGACATCCGCATCGTCGGCATTGTCGACCATGCGCCGCATCTCGTCGGCAAGCGTGCAAGCGACCTCAGCGCGGAAGCCAAACAGCTCGGCCTCGACATCGTCGTGAGCCCGACCCTCGAGGCGTGCCTCGCGACGCTCAAAGAGCCCGCCGACGTCGTCTACCACATGACCGAGTCCGTGCTCGAGGCGATCGAAGGCCAGCTTGTGGCCGCCCTCGATGCCGGGCTCGACGTAATTTCGGCCTCCGAGGCGATGTTCTATCCGGCCTTGCGCTATCCCGCGATCGCCGCCCGCCTCGATGCCGCCGCCAAACGCAACGGTGTTGCGCTCGTGGGCTGCGGCATCAATCCGGGCTTCGTGTTCGATGCGCTTGTGCTGACCTTGGCGCGCATCACGACGGCGGCCACGAAGGTGGACATCAAACGCTGCATCGACGTGACGGGCACCGGTGCGCACGACATCGACCATGTCGGCTACGGCCTCACGCCCGAAGATTTCCGCGCCAAAATCGCCTCGGGGCGCATCGTCGGCCACATGGGCATGCCGGAATCGATCGCATTGGTGGCCGAGCGCTTGGGGATGGGCATCGAACGCGTCGAGGAAAGCTGGGACATCGAAACCGCCAACTTTCCCGTCGATTCCGGCACCGATGCGCTCGGCATCCTGCCGCCGGGCCGCGTGATCGGCATCACGCAGCACGGGCGGGCCTACGAGGGCGACGTGGAGCGCATCCATATGCGCCTGGCGATGTACTACCAGCCCGCCAAATTCGGCCTCGAAGAAAGCGACGACATCGTCATCGAGGGTGCGCAGCGCATCCATTGCGCGCTCACACCGGCGGCCATCTCGCTGCAGGGTGCGGCACTCCACATCGTGAACACGACCCACGACGTCGCAACCGCCCCGCCCGGCCTTGCCAACGTGCTCGACTTCGCGATGGGCGGGCGGCCGCGCGGTTTGTTCAGCTATGTCTGCGATCCCGCCAACCCGCCGAAACCCGGCAAAGTGTGGCTCGCCAAAACGCCGCTCGGGAAAATCGCGACGTGACGTGGAACTGGGCCGTCGTCTGGCAGATGCTGGCATCGCCGATGCTGCCGGCGGCCCTGCTGACGACGGTCTGGACGGCCATCCTCGCCCAAACTTTCGGCACCGCGATCGGATTTGCGCTGGGTCCGGCTTCGCTTGCAAATGCGCGGCCGCTGCGCGCGTTTGCGTGGCTCTATGGCTGGATCTTCCGCGGCACGCCGCTGCTCGTGCAGATCCTGTTCTTCTTCGCCGTGATCCCGCAACTCGGGCTCAAACTCGGCATCCTCACGACGGGCCTTATCGCCCTTTCGCTGAACGAGGGTGCGCGCATGGCCGAGATCGTGCGCGCAGGGCTGATCTCGGTGCCCGCAGGCCAGATCGAAGCTGCGCGCAGCCTCGGCCTCAAGCGCCTGCAGATTTTCGTGCTCGTCGTAGTGCCGCAGGCGATCCGCGTGATCGTGCCGCCGCTCGGCAACAACTTCAACTACATGCTCAAAGCCACCTCGCTGCTGTCGGTCATCGGTATCGTCGAGCTGCTGCGCATGAGCCAGCAGATGGCGCAGGCGACGACGCGCCCGCTCGAGATCTACGCGGTGGCTGCCTGCGCCTATCTCGTGGTCACCACGAGTTGGGACATCGTGCAGCGCCACATCGAGCGCCGGCTTGCGCGCAGCCAACGCCCCGTCCAGTTGCCCCAGAACACGCGACCTTCCGAAAGCCACGTCGAACGGCCTGCTGTCGCGACCGGCCCTGCCCTCGTGCGCCTTTCCGACATTCGCGTCGAGCTTGGCACGCATCGCGCGTTGGACGGTATCGACTTCGCCGTACGGCGCGGCGAGGTCGTGGCCCTCGTTGGCCCCAGCGGCTCGGGCAAAACGACCTTGCTGCGCGTGTTGAACGGCCTTGTGCGTCCGCAAAGCGGCACAGTCGAATTCGACGGCACGCCGCTCGGCCGGGATCCGGCGAGCAAGCGCTTCGATGCGCGCCTGCTTGACCGCCAGCGCCGGCGCATCGGCTTCGTGTTCCAGCGCTTCAATCTGTTCGGCCATCTGACGGCACTCGAAAACGTGGCTTCGGGCCCGCGCCTCGTTTTGGACCAGCCGCGCGTACAGGCGCAAGCGACCGCGCGAAAGCTTCTCGCCAAAGTGGGCCTCGCCGACCGCGCCGATGCGTATCCCGCAATGCTGTCGGGCGGACAGCAGCAGCGTGTGGCGATCGCACGCGCACTCGCGATGGAACCGGACCTGCTGCTGTTCGACGAACCGACTTCGGCCCTCGATCCCGAAACGATCCGCGAGGTGCTCGACGTCATGCGCGCCCTCGCTGCGGAGGGAACCACGATGGTCGTCGTAACCCACGAGATGGGCTTTGCGCGCGAAGCCGCGAGCCGGATCGTCTTTCTCGATCGCGGCCGCATCGTCGAAGAAGCCTCGCCGACCGCGTTTTTTGCCGCCCCGAAGAGCGAACGGGCGCGGACGTTTCTCGGCCAGATCGGCGCGATCGCGTAACGTAACGCCGACCATGCGCCGCGACGTGTGCAGCGTGCGGATCTTGCAAACGCGCCTAGCGCGGTCGGTCGGTGCCGGATTTGAGGCCCATGCGGGCATACGCGCCGTAGAAGGCGGCGAGCGCTTCGACCGTCGCGTCGAGCATCTTGGCGCCGTTCTCGGGCGTGGCCGCGGCCGGGTCCCCGCGATAGCCGCAATCTTCATTGCCGAAAATCGCCGCATAGGTGCCGCGCGCTTCGAGCAGGGCATCGGCGTTCGAGCCGCGCAGATAGGGTTGGTCCAAACGCGGCGGCAGATTGCGCACCTTTCGCGCGATCTCAGGCGCCAGTTCGGGCCGCAGCGCCATCAGCAGCGCTGTTTCGTATTCGCAGGCATGGCCGACGCCCTCGAAGCGCCCGACCAGCATCTTGCGCCACGCCGCCTCGCCCGGCGTCCAGTAGTCGACTGCCGCGATCTCGAATCCGTCGGTCGCAAGCTCGCCGATCTTAGCGGCCAAAGGCGCCTTGTTGCCGCCATGGCCGTTCACGATCAGCATGCGCTTGAAACCCTGATGCGCCACACAGCGTACGAGGTCTTCGACCAGCGCCATGAAGGTCGCGAGCTTGACCGTGAGCGTGCCGGCCCAACTCGCATGGTGCGGCGAAAAACCGTACATCGGGGCGGGCATCACCACGACGGGCACTTCGCCGCAGCGGCGGGCCGCCGCCATCGCGATCGCATAGGCCGAAGCACTGTCCATATCGACCGGCAAATGCTCGGCATGCTGTTCGACGGCGCCCACGGTCAATACCGGCAGCGCGCCTGCATCACGCGCTGCCGCCAGCGTGTCGCGCGTGTGTCTGGTCCAGTCGTTCTCGAAAGCCATTTTATGTCCTTGCGCCCCTACGCGATCGTCGTTTCGTCGCTGCGCGTTTCGTTGCGGTTGTCGATCCAGCTGAGGGCGATCTTGTCGCCCGCTTTGCCGCCGCGGAACTTGAATGCGAAATAGGGGTTCTTCGAAACCGACGGCCCCCACTGCGCTGTCATCACCGTGCGGCCATTGTGCGTGGCCGTCACTTGGCTGATGAACCAGGCGGGCACCACGGCGCCCGCTTCGACGCGCTGGCCGCTCTCCATTTCGTGGCTCATCAGCACGCGGACTTCGACAATGCCGTCGCGGCCAACGGCCGCACGAATGCGCATGGGGCCGCTCATGTGCCGCACCCGCCGAGCGTGACTTTAACTTCTTTGGTCGCCGAATAGACCTTGCCCTCGGCAATCGCGATCGCGACCACGTTCGACGTCTGCGCCATCTTGATCCGGGTCGAAACTTCGGGGACCGCATCGGGCAGAATCTCGAACACGGCCGTCAGCGTGTTGGGGTTCTTCTCGACCATCAAAGCAAGGCGCGTGGTGCCGGCAAGGCGGCTGGCGATCTGCACCGGCACCACCGCCCCGTTATCGGCAATGTCCGGTACCGTCAGCACCAGCGAAGCCGAAGCGGTCGCAGGCTCGATGCCCAGGGCCTTCAGCGTCTCGGCGACGGTTTTGCCGTCGAACGCGCTCTTGTTCCAGTCGGCCAAGGCGGCCTGGCTTGGCAGCATTCCTGCAGCCGCAAGAACGGCGACCAGCGACCAGCCGCCGCCCGCTTTCAGAAAATTCCGCCTGTCTTCGTCGTGTGGCACCACCGCATGCTCCCAAGCTTCAGTAGATGCAGACTATCATAGCCCAGCGCCGAGCTTTTGTAACAGCCGAGCTTTTGTAACAGGGGGCTTTAGCGGCACGGCGATTGACGGCGCGCAAATCCGCGTGTCAACTGAACATACAAACGTCCACCCGGAAGCAAGATGCGCGAAGCCGCCGCCGTCCTCGAAACCCGCCCCGGTAAGCGGCCCTTGTCGGCCCGTACGCTCGATGCGCTCGACGCGACGGTCGGGGCCTTGGCGGTCTTTTGCCTGGTTTCGATCGCCGCCGTCACGCTTGCGGGCGTCGTGTCGCGCTACGTTTTTGCGGCCTCGCTGACTTGGACCGCCGAAGCGGGCCAGTGGCTTTTCATTTATCTCATCTTCCTTGGCATCCCGCTTGCCCATCGCGAGCGGCTGCATATCGCCATCGTTGGCGTGGATGCGCTGCTGTCGCCGGGGTTCAAACGCGCGCACCAAGTGCTGGTCGATGCGGCCGTGGCCTATACGACGATCCTGCTGATGTTCGGCGCCAACAAGCTGATCGGCCTGATCGGCGGCCTGTCGACGGCCTTGGCATTGCCCGCGTGGCTGCAATATGCGGGCATTCCGGCGAGCTGTGCGGCAGGCCTCGTCTATATCGCGCTGCGCGATTTCGAGCGGCCGAGCGACCGCTATCTCGGCGCGTTGGGCGTTGCGTTGGGTGCGGCCTTCTACTGGCTGTTCGACGTTGCGCGCGTGCTGACATTCCCGGAGATGGATCCGGTGTGGCTGATGTCCGGCACGTTCGCGGTAGGGCTCGCCCTCGGCATTCCGGTTGCGTTTTCGATGCTGCTCGGCGTGTTCCTCGCCAATTTGTCGGTCGATATTCTGCCCGTCGCCGCGATCGTGCAGAATGTCGTGCGTGGGTCCGGGCAGTTCCTGCTGCTCGCGATCCCGCTGTTCCTGCTGGCGGGGGCCCTCATGAATGTGGGCGGCCTCACCCAGCGCCTCATCGACTTCGCCCACACGCTCGTGCGCCATTTGCGCGCAGGCCTTGCCCAAGTCACGGTCGTATCGGCAACGCTCTATGGCGGCATTTCGGGCTCGTCCAATGCCGATGCCGCCCTCAACGCCAAAATGCTGCACCCGGCCATGCTGCGCGACGGCTACAAGCCGGGCTTCTCGGCCGCTGCATGTGCCGCCTCGGCCGTGCTGCCGAACATCATCCCGCCGTCCGTCGGCATGCTGATCATCGCGGCCGCAACCGGCATATCGGTCGGGCAGATGTTCATCGCGGGCATCGTGCCGGGCCTGCTCTACGCCGCGGCTTTGATGCTGGCGGTCGCGTTCGTTGCCAAGCGCGACGGCTACAAGCCCGCCATGGCGCGTGCGACGTGGCGCGAACGCGGAGTGGCCGCCAAATCCGCAATCCCGGTGATGCTGCTCGCCATGTTCATCCTGGGCTCGCTGCGCTTCGGCATCGCCACACCGACCGAAACGGGTGCGATCGCGGTCGCCTATTCGTTTCTCGTCGGTGCGCTGTGGATGCGCAGCTACACGCTGAAGGGCCTGTGGCAGATCCTGTCGCAGACGGCCGTCGATTCCGCGATGATCGGATTGCTGATCGGCGCTGCCGTGCCCTTTGGCTTCGTGCTCACGACCGAGCGTGTACCCCAGGCGATCGTCGAGTTCGGGGCCGCCTGGCTCACCGACGGCTGGATCGTGCTGCTGTTCTTGAATTTCGTGCTGCTGATCGCCGGCATGTTCCTCGACATTGGCGCGTCGATCCTGATCCTCGCCCCCTTGTTCCTGCCGCTCATCGAGCGCTTCGGCATCGAGCCCGTGCATTTCGGGCTCATCGTGATCTGCAATCTGATGATCGGCGGCTTGACCCCGCCGGTCGGCATCCTCGCCTACATCGTCTCGACGGTCGCGCGGTTGCCGGTCGTCGAGGTGTTCAGCGCCCTCACGCCGTTCCTGGTCGCGCTGCTGATCGCCCTTGCGCTCATCACCTATGTCCCGGCAATCTCGATGGGACTGTTGTGGCTCGGTTTGTAACAATCCTAAAACCAATCTCGAGGAGACGATGCCCATGTCCCTTACGCTTCGCCTAGCTGCCGTCGCCGCCCTGGGCCTTTGCGCCCTCGCCGCCAACGCTCCGGACACGTTCGCCCAGACGCGCGCCCAGCCCGCGCGCATCGGCGTGGTGCAGCCCGAAACAGCCCCCAACACGGTCATGTGGCGGCGCTTCTCGGAGCTTGCGCGCGAACGCACCGGCGGGGCGGTCGATCTGCAGATCTTCCCGGCTGGCCAGCTCGGCGGCGAGCGCGAAAATGCCGAAGGCATGCGTCTGGGCTCGATCCAGGGTGCCGATTCCACGCTGGCGGCCCTGTCGCAATGGGTGCCCGAGGGCCAGATCTTTGACATGCCCTTCATCTTCCGCGACTGGGACCATGTCGACAAAGTAGTGAACGGCCCGATCGGCGAGCGCTACAAGGGCCTCTACCGCGCGCAAGGGTTCGAAGTGCCGGCCTTCTTCACCTACGGCGCGCGCCATCTCGTGAGCCGCACGCCGATCCTGCAAGTGTCGGACATTCGCGGCAAGACGATGCGCGTGCTGCAGAGCCCGCTGCACATCTCGATCTGGCGCACGCTGGGGGCGAACCCGACGCCGATCCCGATCACCGAAACGTACAACGCGCTTTCGACCGGCGTTGCCGACTTGATGGACATCACCAAGGGCCCGATCGAGACGCTGCGCCTGTTCGAAGTGGCGCCCAACATCACCGAGACCGGCCATATCTGGGCCGTCGGCGCCATCGTGTTCTCGCAGCAATATTGGCAGCGCCTGTCGCCGGCCAACCAGGCGATCATGACGCGCACGGCCCTCGAGATGGCCGCCTATATCAACAAGCTGCATCTCGAGCAGGAAGATGCGGCGATGGGCCGCATCACCCAGCGCGGGGCGCGCGTGCACAAGGTCGACCAGGCGCCGTGGCGCGACGCGCTGCGCCCGATTTGGGAGCAGGAAGCGCCCAAATTCGGCGGCATGGGTGCGATCACCGCGATCGTCGAGACGCGCTAAGGCATTCGGGAAAAAGGGAGACGTACGATGGAAGCTTCGATGCTGGAAGAGGTCGTCCAGAACCCCAACCCCTATCCGATCGTGGCCGAGATGGCCTACGACGACATCTGGAAACTGTGCGAGCAGGCACGCGATCTTGCGTGGGACCCGGCCAAACTTGATTTCTCAGATATGCAGAAGGCCGACCTGCCCGAGGAAGTGCGCAAGGCCGGGGCCGAATGGTGGTCCTTGCGCGCATGGATGGAGCATGGGGCAACGCCCTACGGGGCCGAACGCCTGCGCGACGCGATCTTCGGCCACCAGCCTTTCGAGGTGAAGCAGCACGTCGTCAATTTCATCGCCGAAGAGCTGCGCCACCACGAGGCAAGCTTCCGCATCGCCAACGCGCTGGCCAAATACCAGCCGTCGCCGCAGTCCGACTATTTCATGAAGATCATCCCGAAATTCCACGACGAGAAGGAGGAGAAGCAGATGAGCTTCTTCGCCGGTCTTGCCGTGAACACGCTGTTCGAGCAGCTGTCGGGCGAATTGCTGCAAGCACGCTACGAAAACGCGCGCTACGAATCCATCCGCGAAGCCTGCCGCCTGATCCTGCGCGACGAAGCGCGGCACATCCAGTTCGGCCGCATCGTGATGCGTCGCTTCTTCGGCACGCTGTCCGACTTCGACAAGGAGCAACTCGGCAAGAAGTTCGCGAAGAAACTGCGCGGCTCCCTGCTGAATGGCGTCTATGCGGTCGTCAATCTGCCGGCCGACGAGCGCAAGCGCTCGGCGCGCGCGCGCCAGTTGGCGGCCGAACACGGCCTCGGCGCCACGCATCCCGACCACGAGGTCGCAATCATCGCCGACGCGCTCAAGAAGATCCGCGCCGACGTCGCCCCGTACAACGTGCCGATCCCGCCGATCCCGGAAGTCGAAGGCCCGGCAACGGGCCCGTCGGCAAAGGCAGCGTGACCATGCTCGACCGTCGCCGTTTGTTGACCGTTGCCGGTGCGGCCCTCGCGGCACCCTCGTTGGGCAAGGCGCAAGCGGCGTGGCCCAACAAGCCGGTGCGCTTCGTGGTGCCCTTCCCGCCCGGCGGGGCAGCCGATCTGCTTGCGCGCAGCCTCGGCCAACGGCTCGGCGACAAGCTTGGCCAAAGCTTTGTCATCGACAACCGCCCCGGTGCGGGAACCGCCATCGGCACGGCGGCAACCGCGCAAAGTGCTGCCGACGGCTACACGATCATGATCGGTACGGTAAGTTCGCACGCGATCAATCCGGCGCTCAATCCGAAGGTCGGCTACGATCCGATCGCGGATTTCTCGCCGGTTGCGGCCTTCGCCACGCTGCCGTTTTTCTTGGTGGCACATCCGAGCGTGGCTGCGCGCAGCCCCGCCGAACTTGTCGCACTCGCAAAGCGCGAGCCGGGCAAACTCAACTACGCCTCGGCCGGCAATGGCACGTCGAACCATCTAGCGGGCGAGCTTTTCAAACTCTCGACGGGCACGGACATTGCGCACATTCCCTATCGCGGCTCGGCCCCTGCTTTGGCGGCCGTCGTTGCGGGCGAATGCCAATTGATGTTCGACCTGTCGATCACGGCGATGCCGCAGATCCAAGCGGGTGCGGTACGCGCGATCGCGGTTGCGAGTGTCGCGCGCTCGCCTTTAACGCCGAACGTGGCGACGGTCGCCGAAGCCGTGCCCGGCTTCGAGGCAAGTGCGTGGTTCGGCATTTTCGCACCTGCGCGCACGCCCGAACCGATCGTGGCCCGGCTCGCAGCCGAGATCGACGCGGCCCTTGGCGATGCGGCCATCGCCGAACGCCTCGCGCAACAAGGGGCCGAGCCGATGCGCATGGGGCCAGCGGCATTCTCGACGTTCGTGCGTGCCGAACTTGCGCGCTGGTCGGGCGTCGTGCGCGACGCGAAGATCCAGGCCGACGGCTAACTAGAAGGCGAGCGCAAGCGCCTCGCGCCGATGGTCGGCGACGGCGATCTTGAGGCCGTTTCGCACGCCGGCGAGCCCGATCGAGCCCATTAGCCAATCGGCCGGCGGACGCAACGCCAGGCGATGGCCCTTATCCACGAGCGCGTCGAGCGTTTCGCGCGGCATCGCGGCTTCGACCGCGATCTGGTCGTCGCCCAGAAAGCTCCAGCGCGGGGCCGCAACCGCCGCAGCGGGGTTGCTTGCATCGCGCATGAGGCCGACGGCGATCTGCAGATTGGTCTGGGTCTGGGCTTGCGCACCCGGCGTGCCGCAGGCCCAAATGCCGTCTTCCGGATGGCGCATCAGAATGCCGACCAGCGTATGGCGCGGCCGTTTGCCGGGTGCCGGCGCGTTCGCACCCGTGGAGAACGACGCACCACGGTCGTTCGAGAGCCACCCGTTTGCGGCCAAGCACCGTCCGCCGAACGGGCGATAAAGCGAATGGATCAGCGTACAAACCCCACCCGACGCATCGACGGCGGCGACCTGCGTCGTCTCGCCGTAATTTCGCACCATGGCGGGTCCTTGCGATGCGCGATGGCCGATACTCTCGCGTTTGGCGCGCATGTTTGCGGCGGCGAGCATTTCGTTTGCGCGCGCGGCTGGGCCATGCCCATCGCCAAGACCGTCGAGTTCGGCAAAAGCGCGCTTGTAGGCCTCGATCAGCATATGCGTGCGATGGGCCGCATCGTTTTCGCGTACCGTATCGGCACCCGCAATGCCGAGCGAGGCGAGCGTCGCAACGCTCTGGCTCATCGGCGGCTGGCCGTAGATCGTCCAGGCGCCAAAAGGCAGTGCCAAAGGCGTTTCGGCCGCGACCTTGAAGGCGCATGCCTCGTCGGCTGTCACGCGTGTTCCTTGTGTGGCCCAATCGGCGCACGCGGCAGCGAGCGAAGCCGACGGACCGCGCTGCGACCAATCGGCAAGGCTTGCGGCAAGGCCCGGAAGCACAAAGCGCTCGCCGGGCTTCGGCAAAGCACCGCCATGGGCCGCCGCAAGCTTTTGGCGCAAGGGTCCATCGCGCAGGGCCTGCAGTTGGCGATCGAAGCGCGCGGACACGGCAACGCCGCGCGTTGCCAACGCGACCGCCGGCGCCAAGGCCGCCGCACGCCCCAAGCGCCCAGCGTGGCCCGCAAGATATTCGAACGCAGCGGGTGCACCTGGGATCAGGCAAAGGCCCGCGCGCTCGGCGTCGGACGTGGGATGCACATAGGCCGCCGGTGCAGGCCCCGCCCCGTTAACCGCGTGCACGGTGCCGTTTGCGTCGGTCCATAGCGCAAACAGATCGCCGCCGGGTCCGCACATGTCGGGCATCGCGGCCCAATCGCTTGCCGCCATTGCAAGGCACGCATCGACCGCGTTGCCGCCGGCTTCGAGTGCCGCAATGCCGGCAAGTGCAGAAATCGGATGGCCCGCAACGGCCGCCCCGCCCAATCCTTGCGCGAGACGCCCGCTGCCGTAGGACGGTGCGCTGCTCATTCGGCGAACACCGGCGCCGCCCCGCCCGTGGGCGTGCGCATGGCGGCCAGCATTGCGCGTGCATGGTCGATGGTGGCCAGGCGCGGATTCATTTTGACCTGGCCCGAGCGCATCGCGGCCTGCGCCACTTTCTCGCGCGCCGCGTCGTCCGGCACGTAGCGGTCGAGCGACAGATCGAGACCCAGCGTATGGCGCAGCTTCGACATGGCCGCCGCCGCCGAAGACGCGCCAAACGCAGCCGCGATCGCCTCGCCCTTGGCTCCCAGCATCGGCGCGTTGAAGGCCGTGACGACCGGCAATGCGAGTGCATTGCCAAGACCGTGCGCCACCCCGTGCAAGGCACCCAAGGGTGCCGCAAACGCGTGGGCGAGGCCCAGATTGGCGCTGTTGAACGCAATCGCGGCTTGGCACGAGCCGATGAGGCACGCACTGCGCGCGACCATATTGCCGGGCTCGGCATAGGCGACGGGCAGCCACTTCGCCAGCAGGCGCATCGCCTCGAGCGCAAACGGATCGGTCATGAGCGAAGAAGCGTTCGAGACGTAGGCTTCGACCGCATGCGTGACCGCATCATAGCCCGATTGTGCGGTCACGACCGCCGGGCAGCTCGCGGTCAGCGTCGGATCGAGCAAGGCGATGGCGGCCGTCATTTCGGGCGAACGGAAGATGAGCTTTACCTCCGAACCGACCTTGGCCGCGATCGCCGATTCCGACACTTCCGACCCCGTCCCGGCCGTGGTTGGTGCGCATACAAACAGCGAGCGATGCGGACGCAAGCTTTTGCCGAAGCCCGAGATCGCTTCGACCGGCCCCGGATTGGATAGAAGCATGCGGGCGACTTTGGCCGTATCCATGGCCGAGCCGCCGCCGACCGCGACGATCAAATCCGGATCAGCCACCGCAAGGGAGGCCGCCGCCGCCGCGATCGTGTCGGTCGTGGGCTCGTGCGTGGGCACCGGCGCCACTACGGGTGCCGTGCCAGTGCCGGCCTTGAGGGCTGCCACAGCGCGCGCCTCGATCGGGCCGCCGACGAAGAACCCGTCGATCACGAGTGCCGGCCGCGCGCAGCCGAATTCCTTGGCGAGTCCGTCGAGCCGCTCGAGCGCACCGCTGGCATGCACGACCCGGCGCGTGGAGTGAAAAAACACGAAATCGGCGGCAGGTTCTTTCATGGGGCGACGGCTCCGGCGTACAGCTTATGAACGATGCGAAACCGTATCGGGGCGGACGCCCGCGCGCAACGCCGCTCTTTACTTTTTGGCGACCGCATCGAGCTCGGCGATGAGTTCGACGATCACGGGCATGGGACGGCAATCGCGCAGCAGTGCTACCGCCGCCGCCGCCAGCATGCGGTCTTCGAACAGCTTGGCGCCCGTCGCCGCCGCATGGCCTTCCTTGCGCAGCGTTTCGGCACAGATCTCGAGTATTTCGTCGCGCACCAGCTTCTCCTTCGCAAGAACGCTACAGCGTGCCGACGAACACGGCCATAATCAAGCCTGCGGCCGATCCACGAGCGTATAGTCGAGCAAGCGTGCCGCCGGTCTTTCGCCGCGCCACATTTCGCCCAGCATCGCGACGATGGCGGGGCCGAAGGCAGCATAGGGCACGCGCACCGAGGCGAGCCAGGGCGCGATCCAGTCGTTGAGCGGATTATCGTCGAAGCCGATCAGCAGCATGTCCTGCGGCACGCGCAGGCCAGCTTCGCGCAAACGACGATGCGTGCCGTACGCAATGAGGTCGGACGCGCAGAAGATCGCGGCGGGCCGCACAGGCTGCGCCAGCAGCAGTGCCGTTGCCGCGTGGCCCAGCGCCAAATGGTCCGCGCCGAGTGCCGCCGGCACATCGATATCGAGCAAGGTGCGGCCGAGTGCCTGCAGCTGGCGGCGAAACCCGGCGATGCGGTCGGAAGTCGCCGAGGATTCGAGCGAGCCGTGGATCACCGCCAGCGCCCCCTTCGGCACGCGAGCGTGCAAAGCCTTCGCAACGGCAGCCCCGGCAGCTTGGTTGTCGATACCGACAAACGCTGCCGCCTTGTCGATGGGGCAGCGGCGATTGACGAACAGCAGCGGTGCCGCCCCCGCCATCGCGTTGGAAAGCTGCTTGCTGCGCACGGCCCCCAGCAGCACGGTTGCACGCACGGCTTGGGCGCGCATCTCGCTCAAATACTCGTCTTGCAGATCGGGATTGTCGTGCGTGTCGCACAGCACCATCGCAAGGCCCACGTCGCGAAGCGCCGTTTCGATCGAGGCCGCGATCGCCGCCATTGCGGGGTTCGCGAGATTGGCGGCGAGTACGGCCACAAGGCGGCTCTGCCCCTTGCGCAAGGCCTGCCCCGCCCCGGTCGGCCGATAGCCGACTTGCGCGATCGTTGCCTGCACGCGCGCGACCGTTGCCGCCGACGCCTTGCCGGTGGTGCCGTTGACGATGCGCGAAACCGTCGCGATCGAAACGCCGGCGGCCCGCGCCACGTCCGCGATCGAGGCGGGCTTGGCCCCACGCGCTTGCACTGGGGGTTTGGATCTCTCGGCCATCAGGCTCCTTGCGAATCCGAAACGGGACGACTATACTGCGTTAGGTAAACGATTTCCCTAAAAACCAGGGAAGCAAAAAAGGGAGGAACCGATGCGCATCGCGCGACTTCTGGGCGGCGTCTTCGTTGCGGCTGCAGCCGCCATGGCGAGCCCGACCGGCCTAAAGGCCCAGCAACTGGTGATCTGGCACGATCTCGGCGACAATGGCGTTGCGATGTTCGAACGTGCGGGTGCGGAGTTCGCCAAGACGCGCCCCGGCGTTTCCGTGCGCTCGATCAGCTACCCGACCGACCAATGGTTCGGCCGCGTCATCAGCTCGATCAACACGAACACCGCCCCGGACCTCATCTTCAACAACTACGAGCGCGTGATCCGCATCGAGCAGCAGACCGGCAAGATCATGGATCTGCGCGCGACGCTCGCAAGCATCGCCGACAAGGGATTCCTCGGCGAAGACGATCTGCGCGTGGCCACGTTCAAGAACAAGATGATCATCCTGCCCGTGCAGCGCGTGCAGATGGCCTTCGGCGTGCGCAAATCCTGGCTCGACAAGACGGGCGAACAGTTCCCGCAGACCTGGGACGACGTGAAGCGCATCTCGGCCAAGTTCCGCGAATCCGATCCCGACGGCAACGGCCGCGCCGACACGTTCGGCATGGCGCTGCAGGCCGCCAAACCCCGCGACCTCATCCACATGCTCGACCTGTTCACCTTCGGCTCGGGCCTGCGCCACACGCTGATCGATCCCGACGGCAAGATCATGATCGACCAACCGGCGCATGCCCAGGTGCTCGAAGAATTCCTCAAGACCTATTCGAGCTACCGCTTCGTCGCCCCCGACACGATCAACCATTCCTTCACCGAAATGTACCAGGTGATCCTCGGCAGCCGGGCGGGCATGTTCCGCGTCGGCGACTGGAACGTGCGCGGCTGGGACAACGCCAACGCGTTGGGCGGCGATTTCGTGTCGGGTCCGTGGCCGAAATTCGCGGCCAACCGCGACAACGCGGTCGTGATCGGCGGCATGCGCGGCGTGGCCGTGCCCGAGAACTCGCCGAACCGCGCGCTCGCCGTCGAGTTCGCCAAATTCCTGCTCGGCAAGGAGGCCCAGCAGGCATCGCTCGAGCTCGTCGGTGCGGGCGTGCGCAAGGACCTCAATGTCGACGCGCTCTCGCCACGCCAGCAGTATTTCGCGCGCGCCCAGCATCGCCTGGTCGCGTACGATTTCCCGGAATCGATCCATACGTTCTATCCGGAGCTGGAAGCGGCCTTCCATCGCAAACTGCTCGCCGGCATCGCGGCTCCGCCGGCCGACTGGAAGCCCTTCATTGCCGAAACCGCGAAGGAAATGCGCGAACTCGCGGCCAAACTCAAAGCCAGCAACTGAGGACCAAGAGCGGCCGACGGGCACACCCCGTCGGCCGTTTCGATTCACGATGCCCCTTGCCGCCGCACCCTCCCGCCTGCAATCGGCCGCCGAAGCGCTCGATCTCGCCTGGCGCAATCGGGTGTTCTATCTGTTCGTCGCACCCTTTGCGGCGCTGACCATCGTGTTCGGCCTGTGGCCGATCGCCCTTTCGATCCAAGTTTCGCTGACCGCCTCGGCCTCGGCCCTATCGCCGAACCCAACCTATGTGGGCTTCGCCAACTACGCGACCGTGCTGGCCGACCCGATTTTCCTCACGTCGCTGTGGCGCACGCTTTGGTACGCGGCGCTCGCGGTCGCGGCCAATCTCGCCTTCGCGCTCGGCGTCGCGATCCTGATCGACAGTCCGCGTCTTCGCGCAGGCTCGATGTTCTTCCGCCTTGCGATCTTCCTGCCCGTCGTGACACCCGACGTGGCGGGCTATGTGGTGTGGCGCTGGCTCTACGACCGCAGTTTCGGTGCGATCAATGCGGCGGCCGAGCAGCTCGGCCTGCCTGCTTTCGGCGGTCTCTCGAGCGTCGATACGGTCACGATCGCCGTGCTGATCGCCGAACTCTGGCACCATGCCGGCTTCTACATGACGATCTTCTTGGCCAATCTTGCGATGCGCGACCGCGCACTCGAGGAGGCAGCATCCATCGACGGTGCGACCGTCTGGCAGAAATGGCGCTTCATCATTCTGCCGCAGCTGCGCCCGGCCATCATCATCAATCTCGTCTACGCGACGGTGCAGTTCCTCAAGACCTTCACCGTCGTCGTGGTGATGACGAAGGGCGGGCCTGCCGAGCGCACAAATTTCGTGAGCTACTACGCCTACCAGCTGTTCGACCAAGGCCGTTACGGCGAGGCAACCGCAATGGCGAGCCTGCTCTTCGCGATCGTGATCGCCTTGTCGCTCGGCGCTTTCAAACTCTCGGAAGGGCGCGGTCCCAAATGATGGCGCAACGGCGCGGCTGGCAAAGCAATGCAACGACGGCAGCGCTCTACGCGTTCGCCACGTCGCTGAGCCTTCTCTTCCTCTATCCTTATTGGTGGATGTGCCTCGGCATGTTCCGCAATGCGCGCCAGGTGACGGGCGATCCGCTACGGCTGTGGCCCGAGCAGTTCGATTTTTCGATCTTCGCCGAAATCCAGCGCATCGGCGGCGTGTCG